>JBCDJT010000067.1:0-26072 GCA_038747545.1 Bacteroidota bacterium | reverse complement strand
CGCCGGGGCACGACAAGAACGACGCCGAGATCGGCAAGCGGCACGATCTGGAGGTCATCGGCATCATGAACCCGGATGCCACCCTCAACGAGCACGGCGGTGCGTATGCTGGGATGGACCGCTTCGACGCGCGCGACCGCATCGTAGCCGATCTGGAGGCGCAGGGCTATCTCCTCAAGGTGGAGCCGTACACCAACACGGTGCCTATCTCCAGCCGCTCCAAAGCCGTCATCGAGCCGCTCATCTCGCGGCAGTGGTTCGTCAAGATGGAGCCGCTGGCCAAACCCGCGCTGGAGGCCGTCCGCAGCGGCGAGATCAAGTTCTACCCCGAGCGCTGGGCCAACGAATACTACCGCTGGCTCGAAAACATCCGCGACTGGACCATCAGCCGCCAGCTGTGGTGGGGCCACCGCATCCCCGTCTGGTACTACACCGACGAACACGGCGAGATCGACGAGGAGCGCGACTTCGTGGTCGCCGTCGACCAGCCGGAGCCGGGCATGGTGCAGGACGAGGACGTGCTCGACACGTGGTTCTCGTCGTGGCTGTGGCCCTTCGCCACGCTGGGCTGGCCCGAAGAGGATAACGACGAGATCGAGGCCGACCTCGACTACTTCTACCCGGGCCACGTGCTGGTCTCGGGCTACGACATCCTGTTCTTCTGGATCGCCCGCATGATCATGGCGGGGCTCTACTTCAAGGGCGAGATCCCGTACCGCGACATCTTCATCACGGGGATGATCAAGGACAAGCAGGGGCGGTGGATGTCGAAGAGCCTCGGCAACGGCATCGACCCGCTGGAGATGATCGAGCAGTACGGCGCCGACGCCGTGCGCTTCTCGCTGACGATCCTCTGCGCGCAGGGCCAGGACATCAAGCTGGACCCGACGAAGTTCGAGATGGGCCGCAACTTCGCCAACAAGATCTGGAACGCGTTCAACGTCTTCGGCCAGTTCATGCAGACTGATGACGAGGGCCGCCCGACCAAGGACTACCGCCGCACGCGCTCGTTCGACGAGCTGGAGCTGGTGGAGCGCTGGATGCTGACGCGCCTGAACCAGACCATCCAGCAGGTAGAGGAGAGTGTGAGCCGGTACCGCCTCAACGAAGCCCTCGGCGCCATCTACACCACGTTCTGGGGCGACTTCTGCGACTGGTTCCTCGAACTCAGCAAGCCCCAGCGCGACGCCGACGGCGAACTCGGCACTATGAGCGACGAGAAGATCGCGCTCGCCACCGAGGTTTTCGAGACGCTGCTGCAGCTGCTGCATCCGTTCATGCCCTTCATCACCGAACACCTGTGGTGGAAGGTGCGGCCCCGCGCCGAAGGCGAGGCGTGCATGCTCTCCGCGTGGCCGAAGGCCAACGAAGCGGAGATCGACGAGGACGCGGCGCAGGTGTTCGGGCTGCTGCAAGAGCTGGTCTCCGGCATCCGCAGCGTCAAGAGCAAGTACGGCGTCTCGCCCGGCAAGGCGATTCGCGCCGTGGTGAACCTGCCTGCCGAAGCCGAGCGTCTTAAAGACGCGCTCCAGCAGAGCGACCGCTACTTCGAGAAGTTCGCCAAGGTCACCGACCTCACCGTCGGATCCGGCGTCGAAAAGCCGAAGGCGAGCGCCGCCGTGGTCGCTGGGACCAGCGAGGTGTACATCCCGCTCGAAGGCATGATCGACCTCAACGAGGAGCGCAAACGCCTCAGCAAAGAGATCGAGCAGAAGGAGCGTTTCCTCAAGAGCATCGCCGGGAAGCTGCGCAACGAGAATTTCGTCAGCCGTGCCCCCGCCGCCGTCGTAGACCGCGAGCGCCAAAAGCAGGCCGACACTACCGCCGAACTCGACCGCTTGCGCGCAAATCTGGCTGACTTGGGCTAACAGCGGTGCCGTCGTCCAGCCAGACGACGCTACGGGCACGTGCGCAAAGAGGGAGAGCCAGAACGAGCGTCCGCGAGTCGCCAACGTCGATATCGTGGACAGGAGCGCGGTGGGAAGAGCGGACGGACAGCGTTCAGCTAGCGAGCAATAGCAAAGCGATTATCAAGCAGCACAGCCATTCGGCTCGCTAGGTGCGGGTGTGTGCTGTAGGGAAGGCCGCTGCGCGTTTCCGATATCGACAAGCGTTTTTGGTTCACGCCCCAAGAAAATGACACTGTGCGCCTCAAAAATGAACGATCAGACAACCGAAGTCGCCAACGCTTGAGGAAGCACAGCGCTTACAGCCGAGTCACGCCGTCAACACACAGTGCTTGGCGATGAAGTCCGGGTCGATCTCCACGCCGCTGCCGATCCCGGTGGGCAGCGGCGTGGAGGAGCCCGTCCGCATCCAGCGTGAGCGTCGAGGTCTCGCACTCGAACGGGATATCGGTGCTCAGTCCCTTGAACTCGTGAAACGGTCCTGCATTGGGCAGCGCCGAGACGAACGGCACCATGTAGATGTAGACCAGACAGTCTCTTACACCGCATCTGACTCGAACCAGTTTTCCAGGTGGAGCCCCCGGAAAGCCGCAAAGTCCTGGGTGTTGCGAGTGACCAGGATCAGTCCACGCGATGCCGCAACAGCAGCGATCGTGCTGTCCTGCAGCGGTCGGGGCTGCCCGATCCCTTCTAGCCGAGCACGCTCCCGGGCATGCCACTGTGCAGCCGCCGCGTCGTAGGCGAGTACGGGCAGCGAAGCCTGAATCACATCCGTCATGTAGCGGGCCAGCTGGTCACGTCGCCGCCCTGGAGCGAGCCGCTGTATTCCATAAAGCAACTCGTGCCAGACGGTAGCCGCGATCGCCCCCTCGTGGTGATGGGCCGAGTAGCGCGCTTGCACCTGCGTATTGGGAGCGGGCCGCACCAGTTCAGAAAGGATGTTGGTGTCGAAGAGGTAGCGAATCACGTAGCCGCCTCGTCGTCGTCTACCCCTTCAAACGGGGAGGGTCCGCCCATATCGGGGCTCCGCAAGCCTTCAAAAAACGCATCGTCGAACGGGGGCGGCCCATGCTGCTGCACGTAGGCGGCATGCGCGTCAAGCAGGCTCGGCCGCGTATCGCTGAGCGCCGTCTCCAGCAGACGGAGGGCCTGCTGGTTGAGGCTGCGCCGCTCGGCGTGTGCCCGCTCGCGGAGACGGACCATGAGCTCGTCGGGAATGCCTTTAAGCGTAAGCGAAGGCATAGTGGTAACCGTTTTGGTTGCACAACGGTTGATCTACACCCTGCACAAGGTTTTGTTTGGCAGCATCAGCCGCGTTCGTTGAGACGGGCAGATCACGGCTACCATCGCTAACGCTCAGGATGCGGACCAGACGGAACCGAGACAAGCAGAGTAGGGAGGAGGCCGCGTTAGATCACAGCAAGTGGGGGATGAAGCCGCGGGCTTTATGTCCGAGGGGTTGCGTGCGTTCTTTCCGCATGCGCACAGCGCTTGCAGCCAAGTCACGCGCTCAACACCCGGTGCTTGGCGATGAAGTCTGGGTCGATCTCCACGCCGCTGCCCACGCCCGTCGGCAGGTGGAGGCGCCCATTGGCATCCGGCGTGAGCGTCGAGGTCTCACACTCGAACGGGATATCGGTGCTCAGCCCCTTGAACTCGTGGAAGGGCCCCGCATTGGGCAGTGCCGAGACGAACTGCATCATGTAGATGTAGCCGAGCCCCGTGCCCGAGATGTGGGGCACGCACGGGTAGCCTTTGGCCTGGGCCATGCGCGCCACCTTCATGCAGCGGATCATGCCGCCAAAGTAGAAGAGGTCTTGTTGCACCATCTGCACGGCGTCGTGGCCCAGCAGCCACCGGAAGTTGCGCAGGCTGACCTCGCCGCCGCCCGAGGCGATGGGAATGCTGAGTGCGTCGGCGGTGGCTTTCCAATCCTCGTACCAGTCGGTGGGCACGGGCTGCTCGAACAGGTCGATGCGGTGCGCCTCCAGCAGCTTGCCGATGCGGATGGCCTCCGCGGCGTCGTAGCTGCCGTTGCAGTCAGCATAGATGGTCATATTGTCGCCGAAGGCGTCGCGCATCATCGGGATGAGGCGTTCGGTGCGGCCCTCCGGCACCTCCGGGTTGCTGCGCCGCCCGCCGATCTTGAACTTGACAGCGCGAGCATTGGTCTCGGCCTGTAGCGCCTTGATCCGCTCGATGCTCTCCTCCGCGGACAGCCCCCGGTTGTTGTTGGCGCGGTAGATGGCAATCTCGGTGTGGTGGAGGTCGCCGATGAGTTGGCCCATGCTGCGCTCCGCAATCCGCCCCAGCATGTCGAGGATCGCCATCTCGACGGTGGCTACGGGAATCCACAGTGCGTAGCCCTGGTACTTGTAGTTGTTGCGGTACATGAGCACGCCGTCGAGGAGCGCTTCTAAGTCGCGGGCGTCCTTGCCTACGAAGAACGGGTTGACGAGTGTGAGCTGGATGGGGTAGAGGTGCGGCATCCGGTTGTTGTGCCCCACGCAGTAGCCCTCGGCGCCGTCGGTGGAGCGGACGCGGACCATGTAGTTGCCGTTGTATTCCAGCAAGTCGCACGACGCGATGATGACGGGCTCGGCAAAGGGTGAGCGGTCGAGCACGGGCCGGGCCAGGGCGGTGTCGAGCGCCGTGTAGTCTACCTCGTCGCGGCGGTCAGGCGTGGAGGCCCAGAGCGCACCCGTGGCGCCAGCGGCGAGGCCGGTCGAGAGACCTGTGGAAAGAAAGCGGCGGCGGTCCATTGAGCGATGCGTCGGTGAGGCGTAGCGGCGAGGCCGCATCCTACAACGCACGCGCACCAACGGCAAGCGCGAAGCTCACCCGCGCTCTATCGCCACCCCGTCCAAGGTGCGTCCGAGCTGATGCGCCAACGCGTCCCGGAGGTTAGGAAAGAGAAACGAGTAGCCGGATTCGAGCAATCGCCCGGGCACCGCGCGGATGCTCTTGAGCAGCGTCTCCGACGCCACCTCGCCCATCGCCAGCTCAAGCACGCCGCCCGGCACATGCGTCCACGCCGGACGGTTGAGCACTGCCGCCAGCGTCTGGGCGAACGAGCGCATCGTAGCCGGATGGGGCGCGGTGAGGTTGACAGGGCCGCTCAGTGCGGGCGTCCACAGCGCGTGGTAGAGCGCACCGACCACGTCGTCGAGCGCGATCCAGCTCATGTCGAGGTCGGCGCGACCGATGGTGCCGCCGCCGCCGAGCTTGAAGGGCGGCAGCATCTGCCTCAGCGCCCCGCCCTTGGGCGAGAGCACAATGCCGATGCGCGGATGCACCGTGCGGATGCCCGCCTCGCGTGCGGGGTCAGCAGCGGCCTCCCACTGGCGCACCACATCAGCCAGGAAGCCTTTCGGGTTGCGGATGGACGTCTCGTCCAGGGCTTCGCCCTCCGTGTTGCCGTAGTAGCCGATGCCGCTCGCGGAGATGAAGGTAGCCGGTGGGGCATCAAGCTGAGCGAGCGTGTTGGCGAGCAGCCGCGTGCCTTGCGTGCGGCTCCGCAGGATGCGGCGTTTCTTCGCGTCGGTCCAGCGCCAGGAAAACACGTTCTCGCCTGCCAAGTGGATGACGGCATCCAACCCTTCGAGCGCCGCCGCGTCGATCTCGCCATCGCGGATATTCCAGTACACCTCGCCGTCGCCCGTGGGCCGCGCGCGTACCAGCCGCAGCACCTCGTGCCCACCCGTCTGCAAGAAGCCGACGAGCGCCGAGCCGATCAAGCCCGAGGCGCCCGTCACAGCGATACGCAGGCGTTGCCCCTCGGGGTTGTAGCGCTGGTGCAGCGCCAGGTCGTTGCGGGTGATGCGGTGGCGGTACGCAAACTGGCTGTGCAGCTGCTTGCGGATGAGGCCGCCGCTCACCGCCTCGCCCAACCCACCCAGCGGCACAGCGTACTCGATGTGGTCCACCAGCCGACTCGTTGCGCCGTCAACAGGCTCCATCCGGTGGGTGTGTGCCCATCGGGCAAACGGGCCTTTGAGCTGGATGTCCTGAAACTGCTCGCCTGCCACGTACTGCCGATGCTCGGCCACCCAGCGCAGCGTGAACGGTGGCACGCCCAGCCGGATGATGGCGCGCTGCCCGTCGCGGATGCCCTCGAAGTGCTCCAGCTTTACGGGTGCCCACGGCGGCGCCAAGCGCATAAACGCGCCGGGGCGGTCGTGCCACGCGAACAGGTCGGCGGCGGGCGCAGGCATGGCAGAGGCGAACGTGAGCGTGGGCATGGCGTGCGGGTCTAGCGGTACGGCATGGTGCAAGAGCAGCCGTGTACCGATGAGTCCGGTGCTCCGCCCCGCCCGCTACAACATTTGCACAACTGCGGCGGTCTGCCTGCGCCTACTCGTACCGCAGCGCGTCGATGGGGTTAGCGCGGGCGACCTTAGCGGCTTGGTAGCCCACCGTGAGTACGGCGATGAGCAGCGCCATGCCGCCCGCCGCGACGAACAGCCCCGCGCCGAGGTCAATGCGGTAGGCGAAGCCCGCCAGCCACTGGTTCAGGATGGCATACGCGATAGGGCCGCCGAGCACAATGCCGATGCCCACCAGCTTCACGAAGTCGCGCGTGAGCAGCAGCGTGAGCCCGCCTACGGTGCCGCCGAGCACCTTGCGCACACCGATCTCCTTGGTGCGCTGCTCTGAGACGAAGGAGACGAGTCCGATCAGCCCGAGGCAGGCGATCAGGATGGCCAGCGTGGCCACGTAGCCGAACGCTTCAGCCAAACGCTCCTCCGAGGTATAGAACTGCGCGAAACCATCGTCGAGGAACGCATACTCGAACGGGCGCCCTGGCACCATCTCGGCCCAGGTCGACTCGAGGCCCGCCAATACGGCGGGGACTTGGGCAGGCTGTGCGCGCACCAGTAGGTTCGGCCAGGACGCACCTTTCAGGTGCAGCATCACTGGGGCAATCTCTTTGCGCAGTGACTCGTGGTTGAAGTCATCCACCACGCCAATGATCGTGCTCACGCCTTGCTCGAACGATTCCAAGTACCGCTCCACCGTCTTGCCGACAGCCTCGCTCGGGCTCCAACCAAAGTGCGCTGCCGCCGATGCGTTGAGCAGCACGCTGCCGTCCAGGTCCGTAGCCAACTCCGCGTCGAACATCCGCCCAGCAAGGAGGCGGATATCGAGCACATCAAGGAAGTCAGGCCCAACGCCCATGGTCTTGAGTTCTAACTCGAGCTCCTCGGCCCCCCCAACGGTGCGGATGGGCATGAAGCCACCGCGCAACAGGCTGCCATAGGTCACGCCCGTCACGCCCGCCAGCTGCTCGATCTCTGCCGCCAGCGCCTCGTGCGTCACCCCCATGCCACGGCTGAGGCTCACATCGATGACCTGCTCGGGGTTCAGGCCGAGGGACTGCTCCTGCAGGTGGCTCAGCTGGCGCTGGATGGCCAAGGTGCCAACGAGGAAGACGAGGGTGATGGCAAACTGGAAGATGACGAGGCTCTTGCGGAGCCATCCCCGCCCCGAGGTGCGCGGCTTGCCTTTGAGGACGGTGGCGGGTTCAAACCGGGAGAGCACGAAGGCTGGATAGCTACCTGCCACCAAGCCCGTCAGCAACGCCATGCTCGCCCACAAGGCCAGCAGCCCGGTGGCGTCGCCGTAGGGCACCGTCAGCGTCTTGCCCACGAGGTGGCCGAAGGCGGGCAGCAGCACCTCCACGAGCCCAATGGCCGCCAGCAGCGCCACGCCGGAGAACAGCAGCGACTCGCTGAGGAAGCGGCTCATCAGGTGGCTCCGCTGTGCGCCAATCGCCTTGCGCACGCCTACCTCCTTGGCGTAGCGGCTGCCCTGCGCGGTGGCTAGATTCATGTAGTTGATGCACGCGATAAGCAAGATCAGCAGGGCGACGGTAGCGAAGATGGCGAGGTACATCCTGTTGCCCGTCAATCCGTCTCGTGTCAGCCCTGCCGCCTCAAAGTAGACGTCGGTGAAGGCCATGCTGGCGAGTGTGTAGTTGCCGTTCTCAGGACCGTTTTGTGTTTCCAGCCGATTGAGGGTCTGATGAAACGCGACGACTGGGGTGTCGGCCTGCAGGCGCACGTAGAGGTTGTGCCTTCCGGGGTACCAGTTGGGAGCCCGTTCATCGGGGCGGGTGCTGAGCGAGATGATGGCATTGAACTGAAAGTGCGAATTCTGCGGGATAGGCGCCAGCACCCCTGTCACCGTGTACACCTCGTCGTTCATCACGAACGGTTCGCCCACAGGGTTGGCGTCGCCGAAGTACTTTTCGGCCATCGGTGTGCTGAGGATCAGGCTGTAGGGCTCGATCAGGGCAGTCGTCTCGTTGCCGCGCACGAGCGGGAAGTCAAATACATCGAACAGGCTGGGCTCGGCGAGATAGATAAAGTTCTCGTACACGAAGGCTTGCTCGAACTCGACAACCATGCGGCCGCCAAACGTGATCTCGGTGGCCGCCGCTACATTCGGCGCTTCGTCCAGCAGCGTGGGTTTGAGCGCACTGGGCACGCCTACACGAAAGCCTGCGGGCATCTGCGTACTGACCCAGTGGATGTCGTCGGCATGGGTATGGAACCGGTCGGTGAGCAGTTCGTCGCGGACGAAGAGGGCAATGAGCAGGCAGCAGGTCATGCCCACGGCTAGCCCAACGATGTTGATGGCCGCGTAGCCGGGGTAGCGGCCGATGGTACGGAGCGTGAGGGTAGCGTAGTGCTTGAGCATAGTGAGCAAGAGAAGACAGCGCGTGATGATGCCAAGCAGCAAGACAAGCTGTGTGCCAGAGCCAGAATACAGCGATTTTTGGCCCGAGAAGGCTGTGATCTGTCCGATCCCGAACACTGCTTGACTCGCCCACGAACACTTCTGCGTTGCACGTTTCGACCGTGCGCCGTACGATGCGGGTGTCCTACTCCACGTTGCCCGCGTTCGTCATGCCACAGACCCGCCGCTCCTTCGTCAAGACTGTCACCGCAGCTACCGCAGGCGCCAGCCTCGCCGCCATGCCTGCCGCGAGCTACGCTCGGATCATGGGCGCCAACGAGCGGGTCCACGTCGGCGTGCTGGGGTGCGGACGCCTGGCTCGCGGCCACACCCGCCGTCTCCGCGACCGCGACGACGCGCAGGTGGTAGCGCTTTCCGACGTCTACCAGCCCAATCTCGACGCCATCCAAGCCAACGCCCCTGGCGCCGATGCCTATCGCGACTTCCGACGGGTCTTGGACCGCGATGACCTCGACCTCGCCTTCATCGCCTCGCCCGACCACTGGCATCCGCTCATGGCCGTCATGGCTGCCGATGCGGGCAAGCACGTCTATGTGGAGAAGCCAACGTCGGTCGCCGTTCACGAGGGGCGCAAGATGGTGGAGGCGGCGCGGCGCAACGACCGCCGTATGCAGGTGGGCACGCAGCAACGCTCGCAGTTCCACTTCCAAGAGGTGGTGGACCTGGTGCAGAGCGGTATCCTCGGCGAGGTGTCGATGGTGCGCTGCTGGAACTACAGCAACAACTACCCCAACGGCATGGGCAGCCCCGCCGATACGGCGCCGCCCGACGGCCTCGACTGGGACCTGTGGCTCGGCCCGGCCCCCGAGGTGCCGTTCAACATCAACCGCTTCGGCGTGGTGCTCAACGCGGAAGGGGACTACCAGCGCTGGGCCAGCTTCCGCCACTTCTGGGACTACGCGGGCGGCATGATGACCGACTGGGGCGTGCATCACCTCGACATCGTGCAGTGGGCGATGGGCGTAGACGCCCCCACGCATGTGGGCGCCGTGGGCGGGAAGTTCTACCTGCAAGACAACCGCGACACGCCGGATACGCTGCTGACCACCTACCAGTACCCCGGCTTCGTCTGCCTCTACGAGAACCGCCTGTGCAACGCGCAGACGCTAGACGGCCAGCGCTACGGCCTCCAGTTCCACGGCACCCAGGCCACACTCTTCGTGAATCGGCAGTTCTACGAGATCTTGCCCGAGCGCGGCTCCGACGTCCAGCCCGTCCGCAAGGAGGCGTGGGGCGGCGGCGTCAATGAGCACTTCACCGACCTCTTCGAGGCCATCCGCGACGGCCGCAACCCACTCAGCGACATCGAGGCGGGCCACCGCTCCAGCAGCACGGCCATCCTCGGCACGCTGGCCTACCGCACGGGCACCAGCTTCGCCTGGGATGGCGCCACCGAGCAGAGCGACAACGACGCCGTCAACGCCATGCTCATGCGCGAATACCGCCAGCCGTGGTCGCTGGGATAGCGCTACTCTCCGCGCTCAGCAGCACGTATCGCATCGGCTAAGTGCTCACCGATCAACCGGGAGCCCTTAACCGACGGGTGAACGCGGTCGCGGTCGTAACTCGCTAGGTCGCCCGGGTCGATGACGTCAGCGGCAGAGGCGAAGTGGACGCGGTCAAGGGTACCCGCCATCTGGGCGAGGCGGTCGTTGAGCGCAATGAAGGCCGCTGCGCAGCCCGTGAACTCGGTGGCTGCGCCCGCAGGTGGGGCGTAGTAGCCCATCACGAGCACGCGGCTGTCGTCCTCCGTGACAGACCGGACAAAGTCGGGGTACTGCCCCGTCTGACCGTCGGCGCTCACCATCTCATCGAGCGTGGCGGCGCAGGCGTTGCAGCCGCACTCGTCGCCCAGGTCGTTGGCGCCACCGTCCATGACCACCCAGTCCCATCCCCGCGGGCGATATTGGGCACGGATGTCGAAGCCCAAGGCCGCCGCCTCGCGGTCCGGCATGCTCAAGCGTGCGCCCGAGACGCCACCGTTAACGACCGTTCGGTCCAACGTCGCAGCAATCACATCAGCGATGGCCGCGTCGGCATCAGCGTTCCACTCCATCACCGAGTCGCCGATGACCAAGACGTCGCCTTCCGCCGTGTCGGCTACGATGCGGCTGGTCTCCTGGCAGCCGATGACGATCACGCCGAGAAGAAGTAGGAGGCGTGTGCAGCTACGGCGAGTGTGGGATGTCATGGCGCGTGGAGAGCCTGAGGTTGGGCAGGGCCAATGTACGTGCCGTCAGCCTGCGCTGCAGCCGTAGGTGAAAAGCTTTTTTTTGTGCAAACTTGCGCGATTGCCATAGAATGGTGTATGTTCTCGTCGAAAACGTTTCGTAGCCGAACCTCCCTCCCTCCCTTGGCTACACTTTTGAAAGCGCCCAGCCTCTCGGTTGGGCGCTTTTCTTTTACCCACAGGCTTAGCGTTGACGATGATCTGCAGAGCCGCTACTTTGGCAGGCCTCACGCACCGCACAGAGATTCACATATGCGACGGGTCAGTTGGGCGATACTCCTCCTGGTGGCGATGACAGGCTGCACCTCGCAACAGGCCGTTATCAATGAGTACGAACGCGAGCAGCTACGGCTACGAGCTGAGAATGAGCGCCTGCGCACCGAGCTGGCAGGCGTGCAAGGGGGCGCTGCCGCCCTGCGGCGCGACCTCCAGCAAGCCGAGGCCGATCTGCGCCGCCTGCAAGCGCCTGAGCCCGGCTCAGGGCTTGAAGAGCAAGGCGAAACGGTGGAGGTGCTGCAGACCGATGTCTTCTTCGAGAGCGGCAGTGCGCGCCTCACGCCCGAAGGTCAAGAGCGCCTCAACGACGTAGCGCAGCGTCTCAAACAGGTCTACGCCCGCCGTGTGATCCGCGTAGAAGGCCATACCGATAGCAAGCCCGTCGGCGCCACCCTGCAGCGGACGTACCCGACCAACTGGGAGCTCTCAGCAGCGCGGGCGGCGGCGGTCGTGCGGCACCTGGAGCAGCGGCACAACGTCCGGCCCGAGCGCTTCGAACTGGTGGGCTACGGACCCTTCCGGCCCGTCGGCTCGAACGCAACCGCTGAAGGGCGCACGGCCAACCGACGCGTGCGCATCGCCGTCTTGGCGGCAACGATCGAATAATGCATGGAGGGCGCAGCGAGGCGTGGGGATGTGGAGAGGAATCATGGCGGCGGTCGTCGGCAGCCTGCTCATCGGGTGCGGCAGCGAAACGGCTGGCGAGCACCGCGAAACAGCCGCGCTGGCCTTCACCGACATCACCGCTGCGGCGGGCTTCGGCGATTTCGTACACCGGACCGGCGCCTATGGCCAACTGCTGCTGCCGGAGACGATGGGCGCGGGCGTCACCATCTTCGACTACGACGGCGATGCCGACCAAGATGTGCTGCTGGTGGGCGGTGGGATGTGGCCCGGCCGCGACACGCTGGGCGTCTCCGCCCTGCGCCTCTATCAAAACGATGGCGCTGCACGCTTCACCGACATCACCGCTGCCGCAGGCTTGGCCGATCTGCGCGCCTATGGCTCTGGGGTGACCGCTGCCGACTACGACAACGACGGCGACGCCGATCTGTACCTGACCGCCCTGCATGAAAACCTGCTCCTGCGCAACGATGCAGGCCGCTTCGTCGAGGTGGGGGCTGCGGCGGGCGTAGCAGGCGCGCCCGGCGCGTGGAGTGCCGCGTCGATCTTCTTCGACGCCGACCGCGATGGTTGGCTCGACCTCTACGTGGGCAACTACGTAGACTGGACGCCCGAGACCGACATCTACTGCTCGCTCGATGGCACCACCAAGACCTACTGCACGCCGATCCAATACGACGGCTTGCCCAGCCGCTTCTACCGCAACGACGGCGACGGCACCTTCACCGATCGCACCGACGCGGCGGGCTTTGAACCTACGCCCGGCAAGACGCTCGGCGTCGCCCAACTCGACCACAACGCCGATGGCTGGCCTGACCTCATCGTCTCCAACGACACCGAGCGCGACCTGCTGTTCGAGAACAACGCCGATGGCACCTTCACTGAGCGCGGCCTGATCGCAGGCCTGGCCTTCGACGACAAGGGCTTGGCCCGGGCAGGCATGGGCCTCGACGTGGCCGATCTGGAGAACGACGGCCGCCCCACGTACGTCGTGGGCTCCTTCGCCCAAGAAATGAACGGCGTCTTCCGCTATGTGGGCAACGGCCTGTTCATCGATCGCGCTGCTACCTCCAAGATGGGCCGCCCCAGCCTGCCAATGGTGACGTTCGGGCTGTTCGCGTTCGACGCCGAGTACGACGGCGACCTCGATGTGCTCGCTGCCAACGGACACGTCTTTCCCGAAGTGAGCACCGTGGAGGTCAACAACACGTATCGACAGCCTACGCAGCTTTTCCTCAACGACGGTCGCGGCGTCTTCTCAGATGCGACCGCACAGCACGATGTCTTGCAGCAGGCCATCCTTGGGCGCGGCGCCGCCCACGGCGACCTCGACGGCGACGGTGACCTCGACGTGATCGTCACCGAGAACGGTGGCCCGGTCCACGTCTGGCGTAATGACAGCGATGCAGGCAACTACCTACGCGTCCGCCTGACGGGCACTGCCAGCAACCGCGATGCCCTCGGCGCCCAGCTCGTTGCCGTCATAGGGGAGGAGCGCATGCATCGCCTCGTGCGCACCGGGGGCAGCTACATGTCCCAGTCGGAACTGACGGCCAGCTTTGGGCTGGGCACCGCCACCCGCGTCGATACCCTCCGCCTCACCTGGCCCAGTGGCCGCGACACGGTCGTCACAGAGGTCCAAGCAAACCAGACTCTGCACCTCGTTGAGCAATAGGTGCTCGATCCTGCACCTTGGTGGCGCTTTGATTAGCCCAGCGCATGAGTCAAGCTGGCAATTTGCCTTCGGGCGTATGAATATGATGCGTTTGGCGCTGAATTTGTGGAACGCGACGCATTACGTCACCCTCCGCCCGATTAGCCACGCCGTATGGCCCGTCCCAACTGGAAAGTGATCTCCAGCCTCGGTCCCGAGATGCTCCCGCATCTGTCGGGCATGACGGATATCGCGGTGGCTGAGGTGGGAGCAGATGGCATCATCACGAATGCCAACGCCGAGGCGTACACGCGCTACGGGTGGCAAAACGGCATGCGCCTGCCGTCAAGTATCTTGGCGAAGCTGCAAGGCATCTATCCTGGCGAGCCCCTGCAACTGCCCATGCGCGGCGACACCGACCGCATTATGCTGGCGCTGCGCGTCCGCGCCGAGGCCGGCTGGGTGCTGCTGAGCTATCCGCAAGACGACGACCTGCTGGGCATCCGCCCGTCCCGCTTCAAGTCTCTCGTTGAGAAGATCCCCGTGCTGATCCTGCGCATGCAGGCCGACGGCACCGTGCTCTACGCCAACTCGGAGGCCGAGCGCATGACGGGCTACACGCTGGCCGAGCTGCGCGGCACGCCGTTCTGGGTGCCTGTGGTACATCCTGAGGACCGCTGGAAGGTGGTGGGGGCCGTCCGCCGTGCCGTGGAAGGGCGTAAGGCTATCGTGGCCGTCCGCTTCATCGCGGCGTCCAGCGCGGTCCGCTTCGCCGAGATGCACCTGTTTCCACCGACCGACGAGCGCCCCGACGAGGTCGAAGCCGTCGTGTTCGACGTGACGGAGCAGAGCGAGGTGGAAGATGCGCTGTTTCAGAGCGAAGTGCTCTACCGCACGTTCCTAGAGCAGAGCCCGATGGGCATGCTGCACCTCGACCGCGAGGGGCTGGTCACGTTCGAGAACCACCAGTTCCGCCAGATCGTGGGTGAGGACCTAGAAGACGCCTGGCTGGGCCGCCGCATCTACGACATCGGCGGGCTGGAGCCGGGGCTGCTCGAACTGCTCCGCACGATGCTCAGCCAAGGCATCCCCGTACAAGGCGCCCACATCGCATTCACCGCGAGCCCGCAGAAAGCCACGCAGTACCTCATCATCCGCGGTACGCCCATCCATCAGCCCGACGGCAGCATCGTGGGCGGCGTGCTGTCGATCGAAGACGTGACGACGCAGCGCCACCGCGAGGCCGAGCTGAAGCTGCGCGGCCGCTACAGCGAGGCCGAAGCAGCCCTCCGCGAAGCCGCCATCGACACCAGCCGCGAGGCCGACTTCTTGCGCGAGGCCGTCCGCATCATGGGCGAGGCGGCGGTAGGGGAGCGTGTTCACATCCTCACCGACTCCGAGGGCGACGACTACAAGACCATCGCCGAGTGGGACGCGTACGGCGGCCTGCCAAACCCGCTCGTGGTGCCGCGCCCGCTGATGACCGCGTTCAACCGCCGCCCCAACAAAGACGACATCCTCTACATCCGCCACCCCGACAAGGCCAAGACCCGGCAGGCGCTCATCGAGCACACCGGGGCCGCCGAGGCGCTGTGGGTGCCGATCCGGCAGGCCGCACGGCGTGCCTACGTGCTCATCGACCGCGTAGAGCCGCAGCCGGGGCACCAGCCGTTCTGGTCGGCGCTGGACGTGGAACTGGCGCAGCGGCTCGTGCGGCTCTTCGAGACGCTGTGGACGTGGCTTCAGGTCGAGTCGCGCTACCACCTCGCCGTCTCTACCATCGACGACGCCCTCTTCAACTTTACGTTCGGCGCCAACGGGAAGCGCATCTACCGCTTCCTCACACCGCAGGTCGAGGCTCTGACGGGGCACCCCGCCCAAGCCGTCTTCTTCGACGCCGACGACCCGCTCGATTGGGTGCAGGAGGTCGTGGTGGACGAGGACCGCGCCGCCGTGGAAGCCCACGATGCCGCCTTGCGCGCCGGGCAGGAGAGCCGCGTCAGCTACCGCGTGCGCCGCCCCAACGCCGCGCTCGACGCCGCGCCGCGCTGGCTCTTAGAGCAGGCCACGCCGCTCATCGGCAGCGACGGGCAGGTCACCGCATCCGGCATCCTCACCGACGTCACGGAGCAGAAAGCCGCCGAGGCCGTGCTGATGCAGGCCAAGAGCGATGCCGAGACCGCCAACCGTCTCAAGAGCGCGTTCATCGCCACGATGAGCCACGAGATCCGCACGCCGCTCGGCGCCGTCAACGGTTACGCTGACCTGCTGCGCCGCGAGCTGTCGGAGTTCACCGATGCCACCAGCGCCACGGTGCCGAATGAGGTCATGGAGTTCGCCGAGGCCATCCAGGAGAACGCGCAGAAGCTCCTCGGCCTCGTCAACGACTTATTCGATCTGACCAACATCGAGTTCGGGTCCATGTCGCTGCGCCGCATCCGCGTGCCGCTGCACCCGATCATCGAGCAGTCCATCGAGCGGTTTGCGCCGCTGCTCTCGCGCAAAGGCCTCGCCCTCATCACCGACTTCGCCGAGGACGAGCTGGTAGTGGACGGCGACCCGCACCGCGTCACGCAGATCATCGACAACCTGCTCTCCAACGCCGTCAAGTTCACCGAGACGGGTCACATCACCATCCGCACCGCCCGCGTGGGCGATGAGGTGGAAGTCGCCATTCGTGACACGGGCGTGGGCATGTCCGAGGGCTACCTCGACCAGCTGTTCACGCCGTTCATGCAGGAAGACAACGCGCTCAGCCGCCACTACGAGGGCACTGGCCTGGGCCTCGCGCTCGTCAAGCGCATCCTCGACCTCATGGAAGGCCGCATCGACGTGCAGAGCGCCAAAGACGATGGCTCGACGTTCACCGTCTACCTGCCCGCCGCACTTGAGGAATGAGCCTTCGGCGTGCTGAGTGGCCGCGCGCCCCAGGCCGGAACAGCCTCAGACGAGCAAGGCGAGCCACCAGCGTCGATCTCGTGGCCAGGAGCACGTGGGGATGAACGGATGGGCGCGTTCAGCTAGCGAGCACTGGCACAGGGCAAAGCCAACGCCTCCCTTGAGGGAGGTGGGCCGCCTTAAGGCGGGTCGGAGGGTGTATGTGCTACAGGCGAATACACCCCCAGCCCTTCGGGCAGCCCCCTGCGAGGGGGCGGTTTCGTGAGGCGTCACCATAAGGCTTGCATACTGTTTACACGGAGTGGTTGTCAGAGCGCTTCGCATCCGCCCACACTGGAGTTGAAGACCAACAGCGCGGGGCCTAGTTTGCGGCGTCCTCCTCACATTGCCGCAAGCTCGCCGATGCACCTACGCGCAAACCCGCACCGTATGCTTTGTCTGCCTCGGCTGGCTATCGCGTTGAGCCTAGCCATGCTCGGCTGGTTGTGTGCCAGCGCAAGCGCACAGGCGCAGGACAGGCTCCCCGTCATTCTCGACGCGGACACAGGCAACGAGATCGACGACCTGTACGCCATCGCCCGCGTGCTCATCGAGCCGACGTGGGAGGTGCTGGCGCTCAACGCCACGCACTGGCAGACGAGCCACTGGGCGGAGCCGCAGACGATGGAGAACAGCCACCGCATCAACCAATACATGCTGGGGCATTTGGGCCTCTCCGTGCCCACGCGGCGTGGCGGCGTTGCCCGGATGTACGACTGGGGCGACAAGGCGCAGCACTCGGCTGCCGCCTACGGCATCATCGAGCAGGCCAAGACGATGCCCGACGGCCAGAAGCTGACCGTGATCGCGCTGGGCGCGCTGACGAATGTTGCTTCTGCGATCTACATCGATCCCAGCATCGAGTCGCGCATCAAGCTGTACTGGTTTGGGACGGGGTACGACTTCGAGCGCGGCATCCTAAACACCTCCGATTTTAACAGCGTGATGGACGTGCAGGCGCTGCACATCCTCTTCCGGTCGTCGGTGGAGATGCATGTGATGCCGAACACGGTAGGCCGCGAGATGACCTTCACGTTTGCCGAGACCGAGGCGGCGTTGCGCGGCACGCACCCCCTGGGCGATTACCTGGTCGAGCGCTGGGCCGACCATCTGGATGGCCTGCGGAAACAGCGGGCGATTTGGGACGTGGCGCTGATCGGCGCGATGCTGTATCCCGAGTGGGCAGAGTCCACCACCATCACGACGTCCAAGGATTTTGGCAACCGCGAGGTGACCTACTATTCGGCTATCGACGCCGAGGCGATCAAGGCCGAGTTCTTCGAGGCGCTTACGTCCTACTTTGGGCAATAGCCCGGTCCACACACCTTTACCAAGCACCATCACGTTTCCACATGCCGATGACAGCACGCGTGCAACGCACCACGATTACCAGCCTGCTGGCTCTTCTGTTCGCCCTGCCCGCACAGGCGCAGCCCGAGCCCGGCGACGTCTTCCGCGAGCACGTCTGGGTGCCCAGCATGGTCAACGAGAGCGGCAAGTTCCTGCGCGTAGGCGGGCGCCTCGACTACCAGGCGTGGCCCGAGTATTTCCCCGCCGATGCCCATGACGACGGCCACATCCCTATCAAGGGCGCCGTGGACTTGGACGGTGCTACGCGGGCCGAGATCGTGCTGGAGATGGTGCAGTCGCACGACGACACCAAGGACCTCCAGATCCAGATCAACGCCAACGAGTGGATGCCCGTGCCGCCGCTGGCCGCCATCCCCGAACCGCAGGCGGCGTACATGTTTCACGCCTACCCCGTCGTCCCCGTCCCGCTGGAGCAGCTGCACGCGGGGCCGGACAACACGTTCAAGATGAAGGTGGACTCCACGCAGCGGTGGGGCTGGCCGCAGCACCTCTTCTACGGTGTCATCCTGCGCGTGTACTACGGGGACGATGCCGCGGCGCAAGCGCAGGTGGCAGGTATCACGCCAGGCGCCGCGCTGGCCGAGGCGCAACCGCTCCGCCTCGACGCCCCCGCCGCAGCCGAGATCGCGCAGGTCGATTACGTGGCGCTGTACGACGACTTCAACTGGGAGGGCGACGGCCGCTTCCGGCAGTGGCACTACCACTTCCACGAAGGCACCATCCGCAACCACATCGGCAGCAGCACCGAGGCGCCGTTCGAGGTGACATGGGATGCGTCGTGGATTCCCGACCAGCCGCAGCCGATCCAGGTCGCCGCCCGCGTCATCCACGCCGACGGGCTGATTCGCATGACACCCGCCGTGGAGGTGCTGCAACCCGAGCGCGACTATGCCATCGAGCTGGCCCGCCCGTACCGCCTGCCGGGCAACTGGTCCACGCGCGAGGACAGCCTGTACGGCTACATCGCGCTGCACGGCGACCCCGACGAGGCGCTGGCGATGCAGATCGGGTGGCGCAGCTGGAGCCCCTGCTACGCCGAGGGCGTGTTCATCAATGGCGCCAAGGTCTGGGACACCAACGACCTGTGCTACGAGTACGACGAGCACCGCGTCACCGTGGACAACCCCGACTTCCTGAAGCGCGGCGAGAACGTGATCGCCACTGGCTTCACGCCGCTCTACGACGGCAAGATGGTACACGGCATGGAGGTGCAGTGGCCGGGCATCATGGCCAAGGTCAAGTACCGCACCAAACCTGAGCCGGGCATCCGCATCACCGAGGGCACGTACGTAGGCCGACCGCACTTCTTGGTCCACACGCCGCACGCCATCTACTACTACGACAAGGCCGGCGGCGGCCTCTCGCGCATGATCGACGCAGCGGGGCACGACTGGATCGGCTTTTGGGACGAGCCGTGGGGCGACTACCCGGCGGCGGCGGCCTCAGCGTTTCGCGGCATCCCCAACCTTGTCCACCAGTCCGATGACGGCGGCGCGGGGCATCCGGGGCACGACCAGTGCGTCAGCGAGCTGATTGGCGACAACCGCATCCGCTCCATCTCCAAGAGCGGAAACTGGCAGTGGACCTGGACCTTCCACGACGACCACGCCCGCCTCGACGTGGAGCAGGTCGCCTCAGATCATCCGTACTGGTTCCTCTACGAAGGCACGCCCGGCGGCGTCTACCAGCCCGCGCGGCAGTACATCGGCACCAGCAACGGCGGCCCGCGCAAGGAGCCGCGCGACTTCTACGCGGGCGACAAGCTGTTCGACGACTGGCAGTGGGCCTACTTCGGCTACGACGACCACGCCCGCGTCCTCTACGTGGCTCAGGAGGCCACCGACGACCACGCCGACACGTTCTCCTACCTCGGCAACACGGAAGCAGGCATCGACTCCCCCGACGGCATGGTCGTCTTCGGCTTCGGTCGCGCCGACGGCGCAAAGCCGCTTCTCACCACGCCTAACAGCTTCGTTGTCGGCTTCTGGGAGTCCGCCATCCGCGACACCGCCGCCCACAACGAGATCGGCAATTACATAAACGCCATCTGGATGCGCTAGCTCATGCGGAGAGTCGCCCCTCGGCCGGATAGATCGGCAGGCAGACTTGGAAGCAGGTGCGTCCGGGCTTTGAGGTGACGCTGATGCGGCCGCCGTGGCGGTTGACCACGATGCGATGCGTCACGTCCAGCCCCAACCCCGTACCTTCGCCCACGCCCTTGGTGGTGAAGAACGGCTCGAAGATGCGCGGCAGCACATCGGGCGCGATGCCCGTGCCGTTGTCTTCGATCTCGACGATGACCTCGGGGAAGTGGGGGTCTCGCCGCGTGCGGATGTGGATCGTGCCGCCTTCTTGCGGGACGGCCGCGATGGCGTTGTCGAGCAGGTTCGTCCAGACCTGGTTGAGTTCACCGCCGAACGCGTGAACGAGCGGCAGGTCGGGGGCGAGCGTCTTGGTGATGATGACGGCCTTCTTGCGCAGGCGGTGCTTCAGGATCGTGAGCGTGTTCTTGATCCCGGCGTGCAGGTCCACCTCCTGGCGCGAGACGCCGCGGTCCATGTAGGTGTACGACTTCATGGCCGTCACCAGGTCCGAGATGCGCGTGGTGCTCTCGTCCAGGTCGCGGCTGAGTTGCTGCATCTCCACGTCGCGCACCATCCACTGCACAAAGTTGGGCACGTGCTCCGGCACAACGCCCTCGGCGAAGGCCTCTAGCCACGGCTGCGTGTAGCCGACGGCCGCCAGGGTAGAGGCGGCGCGCCACGGGTCGGGTATGCCCAGGTCCTCCAGCCAGTCGCCCAGGTCGTCCTCGCGCTCGCTCAGCTCGATGGGGCGCAGCTCCAGGTCCAGGTCGATGACTTCGTGGAGGCGCGCAAACGGATCGTCGGGCTCGTTCGCCAAGTCCTTGAACATGGCCGCCTTGAGCAGCATCGTGGCGTGGTAATCGAAGTCGCGCAGCGTCTCGGTGAGGTTTTGCGCAAAGCGCCGCGCCGCCGAGGCGGGGTTGTTCAGCTCGTGCGCCAGCCCCGCCGACATCGTGCCCAGCGACACCAGCTTCTCCCGCTGGAACGACAGCGTCTGGAGCTGATGCATCCGCTCCGCTGCGTGCGCCAGCACCTTCTCGCGCACCGTGGGGCACGCGCCCATCATCGCCCAGAACTTGTCGGCGGTGATGAGGAAGACCGTTGTGTCGGTGAGGGCAAAGCCGCGGGCTATGTGCTGGGTGCCCATCAGCAGCGGCACCTCGCCGCCCGACATGCCCGCGCCGAAGTCGATCAGCGGAATATCGGCGCCCTGCACGGTGCGTGTGACGCGGATGACGCCGCGGAGCACCACGTAGAAGTGCGTGGCAGGGTCGCCGTCGTGGAACAGCACCTCGCCTGCAGCCAGGTGCCGGATGGTGCCGCGGATCTCGTTCGCAAGGTCGTCTTCGCTGAGTTCGGCGAACAGGTCAACATGGCGGAGGTGGTCGAGGGTCATACGGCAGCGCGGGTTGGAACGTGATCCCTTGACACCGCCGAGCGGCCCGGTATTACCTGCCGGGCAGGCGGGAGAAGAGCAGTGCGGAAGGACAGCGTCACGTCAACAAGAGCGAGTTCTGCTGCTGGGCGGCGTCGATGCGGCGGAAGTAGCCGTACACCAAGAGCACGAGCACGCCGAAGGCCATTGCCACCAGCGCCAGCTCTACATCGAACGGCTTCTTGATGCTCAGCGAGAGCCGCAGCAAGATGGTAGAGACAATGAAGCCTGCGTTGCGGAAAACGAGCTTGTAATCCTCGATGCGCATCATCGAAAACAGCAGGATGAGCACATCGCTGAAGATCATGACCGTGAAGAGGTCGAGGTAGAAGATCGTCTTGATGTCTACAGTAGCTGTGGCGCCCTCGAACGCTATGCGGTAGGCGTCCAGGCTCCACTGCCCCAGGTTGTACGTGGCCAGCACAAAGAGCAGCCCCGTGAGCCCCAGCGCCACCACCTTCTTGCGGCTGATGTACTCCGCCTGCCGGTCGCGGTTGATGGTGCGCTGGAAGGCGGCCACCAGCGTAGCTTGACGGTGGCGGATGTGGTAGAAGACCGCCACGAGCAAGAACATCAGCAGTCCACCGCCCATATCGACCAGCACATCGATCAATGCGCTGTACTCCTCGAAGAGCTGCGCGAGGCTTTCCACATCGCCAATGCCCTCCAAGTCCTCCAGGTTGGCGATGTCTTTGAACACATTGCGCAGCACGATGAGCGAGATGATCTCGTACTGCCGCCCCAACGAAGCGGAGGTTGAGTTGGGGATGGCTAAGATCAGCAGCAGGACTTCGTAAAACAGTACGAAGCTGAATGGCGTGTAGAGTGCTGAGAGGTAGTTGGTGTTGAGCGAGGCTAAAAACGGCGGGTCGAAGACACGTGCCCACGTGATGAGGGCCATGTGCGCCAGAAAGCCCCCGATGGCAAAGCCAATGATGAGGTGCTCCAGGCGCTCAATTCGAGCCTCGGTGAACAGCTGGTCGAAGCGTTGCCCGAGCTGGTGTGTGAACGAAGACAACATGGAGGGAGCAGTGAGGAACAGGCCAGCCAACCTGCACGAAGCAAGGGCGGCAGTGCAATACGGCAGGCCGCCACACGGTCCGCCGCAAACGTAGCCGTTTCATGACGCTAACTGGGTTGTTACGTGACTTTCGCCTTTGAGCAGGGGGCTTCGCCTAGATTACAGCGTTGGGCCGTTTCCGCTCGCGCAAGGCGAGGTTCGGTCTACCCATCATCACTCGATTTCTGATTGCCATCATGAGCTGGATTGATAACCTCGTCACCCGCGAAGACGCCGCCCTCAACACCCGCACCGCACCGCTGCCCGTCGGCCCCGATGCGCCGCATGCCGTCGTGATCGGCGCAGGCTTTGGCGGCATCGCGGCGGCCATCCGCATGGGCGTGCGCGGCTACCGCGTCACGCTCGTAGACCGGCTGGACCAGCCCGGCGGACGCGCGCGCGTGTTCGAGCAGAACGGCTTCAAGTTCGACGGCGGCCCCACGGTGGTCACGGCGCCCTTCCTGTTCGAGGAGCTGTGGTCGCTCTGCGGCAAAAACATGGCGGACGACATCGACCTGCGGCCCGTCACCCCGTTCTACCGCATCCGCTTCGACGACGGCACCACATTCGACTACACGGGCGATCCCGAGTCGATGAAACGCGAGATCGAGAAGTTCGCCCCGGAAGATGTGGACGGCTACAACCGCTTCTTCGAGAAGAGCTCCGACATCTTCAAGGTCGGCTTTGAGGAGCTGGCGCACGTGCCGTTTGGCCGCGTGATGGACATGGCGAAGATCGTCCCGGCGATGATGAAGCTGGAGAGCTACCGCACGGTGTACGGTCTTGTCTCGAAGTACGTGAAGCACGAGAAGATCCGGCAGGTGCTTTCGTTCCACCCGCTGCTGGTGGGCGGCAACCCGTTCAACGTCACGTCCATCTACACGCTCATCGCGTTCCTGGAGCGCAAGTGGGGCGTCCACTACGCGATGGGCGGCACCGGCTCGCTCGTGCGCGGAATGGTGGGGCTGCTGGAAGGCCTCGGCGGCACGCTGCGGCTGAACGCGGATGTGCAGGAGATTCTCGTCGAGAACGGCGCCGCCACGGGCATCAGGCTGACCTCTGGCGAAACCATCGACGCCGATGTGGTCATCTCTAACGCCGACGTGGCGTGGACCTACCGCCACCTCTTGCCCGAGTCGGCACGGCAGCGCTGGACCAACCGCCGCGTGGAAAACCTGCGCATGTCGATGAGCCTGTTCGTGTGGTACTTCGGCACCGACCGCCACTACCCCGACGTGGCGCACCACACCATCCTGCTCGGCAAGCGCTACAAGACGCTCCTGGACGATATCTTCGAGAACAAGGTGCTGGCCGACGACTTCAGCCTGTACCTGCACCGCCCCAACGCCACCGACCCGAGTATGGCGCCCGAGGGCTGCGACGCGTTCTACGTGCTCTCGCCCGTGCCGCACCTGGACAGCGGCGTCAAGTGGACCGAGGAGCAGACCGAGCGTTACCGCCTCGCCGTCTCCAAGTACCTCAGCGACTCGCTGCTGCCGGGCCTGGAGGACCACCTCGCTGCCTCCGTCACGCTCACGCCGCAAGGTTTCCTGGACGACTACCTCTCGTTCAAGGGCGCCGCGTTCAGCATTGAGCCCGTGCTCACGCAGAGCGCCTACTTCCGCCCGCACAACAAGAGCGAGGATGTAGAGCACCTGTACTTCGTCGGCGGCGGCACGCACCCCGGCGCAGGCATGCCCGGCGTTCTCTCCACCGCCCGCGTCCTCGATACGCTCCTGCCCGACGCGGACGCGTTCCCGAAGAAGCGCGAAGGCGTCCTAGAGCCCGCATAGGAGGGCATGCGCTCATAGGATTGGGACCCGTCCTGCTTTAGGATAACGACGCTGTAGGCAGATGCCTGCCGTTACTCGCACAGGTCAAGGACAGTGGAGGCGAATTCGGCGAGAAACTGGTACTTGTCAGTGTTGTCGCTGGCGCCAACGCTGTGAACAAGTGTGGTGCGATCTCCGATTCCCAGGTCTTCATAGGTATCGACGATGATCATCCCGTTATCGGGGTCATGGGTGTCGGGATCTGTAGGATGGGTAGACGAGCCTGGCTCCCGTTTGTATACGAAGAACACGGGGGGCGATGAGGCAGTCACGTCATCGGCTGGGTTCCACCAAATGGGGTTGGACCAAACGGGATGGGGTAGGGCATTGTACATGTACAACCCCTTGATGCGTGGATCTGCTCGGTGTCCGTATTTCCAACTGAGAATGGAGCCGCGTGACGAGCCACCTATGATGAGGTTGCTGACGTCGAAGTTGTAGGTATCGGCATGGGTAATCGTCCACTCGAACATGAGCTCGGCGTCTGCCCACCCTGTGTCTACCTCGCTGGGTGTGTTCACGGAGGTGAGGGATTCCCAGGCGATGACCGAAATGCCTAGGCTGTTCAAGGCGTTGATGATCGAGGATGGCATGTTGGTTGTCCCGCCATTGCCATGTGCATCAAAATAAACAGGCGTCGGACAATCCGATGCCGCTTTGTAGATGTCGACGAATTGCCTAGGCTCTGGACCATACGGCACGCCTTTGAGCACAAAACCTTCCGTCGGTGAATCCACGGTGTCAACCTGCCACGAGGATTCGCACGAAAGAATGAGGGTGGCCAGAGCGAAGAAGAAAATGACCCGGTGCATGGTGGACCTCTGGTCGGTGGACCTCTGGTCAGCATGGAGACGCCTAGCTCAGTGCAGAAGCAAGCAGGCGGTGGAAGAGATGACGCCGATACGCGAAAAATACAGCGGCCACAGCTTATGGCAAAACAGCGAAGCAGCAAGCGCGCGCCTGCGTTCCCATCGCCACACGCTACTCGTCCAAACGAGCCTCGCGAGTCGCCACCGTCGATCTCGTGGCCAGGAGCGCGTGGGGAAGAGCGGATGGGCGCGTTCAGCTAGCGAGCAGGAGCACCCACACCTCGCATCATTGCCAGCCATGCGGCTCGCTAGGTGCGGGATTGTGCGCAGGGCATCCGCTGCGCGTTTCGAGATCGACAAGCGCTTTTGGTTCGTTTTGTCGCCACAAAATGAACGTCCATGCCAACGAAGCCACCAACGCCCACCACAGCAGAAGCTGAACGGGGACAGGCGAGAAAGGGAAGAGGCGGCTATATTCCCCAGCCTCTTCCCACGTGCCCAAGCCCTCCATGCGCACCCCGCTCGTCCTCGCCGCACTGATAGCCTGTAGCATCACAGCCTGCACCCCCACCCCAGACCTACGCCCACCAAGTGACCAGCCCAACGTCATCGTCATCTTCACCGATGACCAAGGCACCCTCGACACTGGCGCCTACGGCTCCGACGACCTGCAGACCCCGCACATGGACGCCTTGGCCGAGCGCGGCGTCTTGTTCTCTCAATTCTACGCTGCCGCTCCCGTCTGCTCACCCTCCCGCGCTGGCCTGCTGACGGGCCGCTACCCCGTCCGCGCCGGACTCGCAGGCAACGCAGGTTCATCCATGGCACCGGGCGGCATGCCGACCACCGAGGTCACCATCGCCGAGATGCTGCAGGCGGCGGGCTACGCTACGGCGCACATCGGCAAGTGGCACCTGGGCTACACACCCGAGACGATGCCCAACGGCCAGGGCTTCGACTACTCGTTCGGGCACATGACGGGCTGCATCGACAACTACTCGCACTTCTACTACTGGGGCGGCCCCAACCTCCACGACCTCTGGCAGAACGGCGAGAAGATCTACCGCGACGGCTCGTTCTTCCCCGACCTG
>JBCDJT010000066.1:0-26114 GCA_038747545.1 Bacteroidota bacterium | reverse complement strand
CGAAACCATTACGAACGACAACCGAAAAGAGCTGGCACGCCTGCTGCACGACCGCATCGAGGCCTGCTTCGTCCCCTCTACCCAGCTCCCACCGCATACCGAACCCGCATGAACCGCACCCGCTCGAACCGAACCGAGACGCTCGCCGCGCACAACATCTGCTACCTTGAACAGGGCATCGCCCTGATTCGCGATATAGACGACGCTACGTTCACCGACACGCAGCCGCTTTACTACGGCAGCGGCATCGGCGCGCACATGCGGCACACGATTGAGCACTACGTCAGCTTCCTCGACGGCCTCCCGCACGACCGCATCGACTACGACGCACGGCAACGCGACCGGCGCCTGGAAACGGACCGTGCCTACACCATCGAAACGCTGCAGCGCCTCATCGACGGCCTGAAGCAGATGGCGGGCGCCGACCGCCTGGTGACGGTGAAGCTGGACAGCGACCACGAGAGCGAATGCGTAGATGCCGAGTTGCCGTGGAGCCGGTCCTCGCGGAAGCGCGAGTTGCAGTACTTGCTGGCGCACACGGTGCATCACTACGCGCTCATCGCCATGATCTTGCGCCTACAAGGCCGGGCGCCCCACGAGGACTTCGGCGTAGCCCCGTCCACGATCAAGCACCGCCGCGCAACGACGACCGCCTGATGCCTCCTGGCTCCCTCCGCCTGCTCATCAGGACGCAAGCCCTGCTGGCCCGCCGCGACCTATCCGCCACGCTCCGCGACAGTGCAGGGCTGAGCAGCTTGATCGCCAAGGCGCTCTTCGGCGTGGTAGCCCTACTGCTGGCCATCTCGACCGGCGTGTCGTGGCCCGAGCTTGTTGCTATGCAAGCCTTCACGTCGGGCGGCGGGCTGTTTCTGCTGATCTGCCTGACCGTGGCGTTCGCCGACTGGGTGATACGCCCTACGCGCGGCCAGCGCCTGACGCGCTACCTGCCGTGGCCGTTCAGCCGCGCCATGCTGAGCCGCTACGCCCAGGCGATGGTGCCGTTCAACGCGCTCACCGCTCTGCCCTACGTCGCCCTCGCCGCACTCGTAGCACGCTACACCGTCGACCCCGCCCTGTCCATCACCGCCGCGCAGGCGACGGGTGGCGTACTGCTCGTGCTGGCCGTGCAGTACGTCGGCTCCGTGGTTCAGCTGTTGGCTGCACCCGACTTCCGCATCGGCGTGCTCGCCTACGGCGGCCTGATGGCAGCACTGGCCTTGGACCTCCTCTTCGATGGCCTGGTCGCGCAGTTCATCCGCGGGCTCTTTGCGGAGGCAGGGTGGTCGTGGCTGCACACGGGCGTGCTGATGGCCAGCGTAGGCGGCCTTGCGTTCGGCTCGGTGCTGCTGGCCCAGCGGCGCTTACACATGGGCGGGAGTCGATCTACCAAAGCCCTCCTGGCTGGGGCGCTCGACGCGCCCACGTTCGTACGCCAGACACAGCTGCGCCTCCTCCTGCGCAGCCGCCTCTTTCGCATGCAACTGCTCGCCCTGACCGGCTTCTTGATCCTTCAGATCTCCCCCATTCTGGAAAAGGGGCAAGCCGCTCCGCTCGTGTTCGTGCTTAGCATGGCGAGCTTGGTCTACGGCGGGAGTGCGTTCCCCTTCAACAGCGTCGGCTTTGACCGATGGGCTGCGCTGCCCGTCTCTATCCACCGGCTGCTGGCACAGATCGTTCACGTAGCGCACGGCATCACGCTAACGCTTGGCCTCCTTATCGCCCTACCTATCGTCTTCTTCGCGCCCCAGCTCGTGGTACCCACGGTAGCAATTGCATTGTACAGCCTGGGCGTCTCAACCTACCTGAGCGTGTTTCTGAGCCTGTTCGTCTCGCGCCGTACCGACCCCAACGGCAAGCTGTACGAGAACCGCGGCACGCCGGATAATCTCGGCCTTGCTTTCCTCGTCGGGTTCCTCGCTTTCATCCCGCCCGTGGTCGCGCTCCTCGTGTGGCGCAGTGCAGAAGCGTTGTGGCCCGTCTTCTTGCTCGGCGCCGTGGGGTTGGCCAGTCTTGCCGCGCATCGGCTGTGGATCGATCAGATAGGACGTGTGTTCGAGCGCCGCCGCTACCGCCTCCTCGTGGGCTACCGCCAACGCCGATGATTGAACTCCGCCATCTCGTCAAACGCTACGGTCAGCGCGTCGTGGTGCAGGTGCCGCACCTGGCTATTGCTCCAGGCGAGGTCGTGGGGCTGCTGGGCAACAACGGCGCGGGCAAGACCACGCTGCTGCGGATGCTGCTGGACCAGATTCCCGCGAGCGAGGGCGAGGCGGTGATCGACGGGCACACGGTGGCGCGCTCCTCGACGTGGAAGCCACTAGTGGCTTCCTACCTGGATGACAACTACCTGCTCGACTACCTGACGGCCGACGAATACCTCCAATTTGTGGGCCACGCCTATGGCATCGCGGATGACGAGCAGCGACACCGCCTGGAGCCGCTGGCCGAGTTATTCACCGAGCCGATCCTCGGCCGTGGCGACTACCTGCGCGCCCTCTCGATGGGCAACCGCAAGAAGGTGGGGCTAGCCGCGGCGCTGCTGGTGCGGCCACAGCTGCTGGTGCTCGACGAACCGTTTGCCAACCTCGACCCGACCTCACAGCTGCGCCTGCGCGATGCCATCCGAACAGGAGCTACCAGCCACGATATGACCGTGCTGCTGTCGAGCCATGACCTCAGCCACATCGCCGAGGTGTGCCAGCGCATCGTGATCATGGACGAGGGCCGTATCGTACACGACACGCCGATCGAAGACCGCACCGTGGCCGACCTCGAAGCCTACTTCCGCGCGTTGTGAGTGATGCCCCCGCTGCCCGCCCGTGGGTGCGTCGGCATCCGCTGCTGACGGTCTACCTCGTCCTGCTCTTAGCATCCACAGTGGTCCGCTGGACGCTGCCCGATGCCCGGCCGCGCGCCGACCAAGTCACGCAGGCGCTCGCCACCGTCGCAGGCGACAGCGTGGTGGACGGGACGGTGACGATGGCCTACTACGACCGCCCTGCCGCTTCGACCGATGCGCCCGTCGTGCTCCTCCTACACGGCAGCCCGCTCGCCTCGCCCGCGATGTTCGGCCTCGCCAACGCGCTGGGTGACCGCTACCGCCTCCTCATCCCCGACCTGCCCGGCCTGCGCGGCTCCACCATCCGCGTGCCCGACTACTCGGTGGCGGCGCACGGCCGCTACATCGTCCAACTGCTCGACAGCCTCAAGATCGATCAGGCCCACGCGGTCGCCTACAGCATGAGCGGCGGCGTGGTGCTAGAAGCCGTCGATGTGGCGCCGGACAAGATCGCGTCGAACACGATGCTTGCCGCCATCGGCGTGCAGGAGATGGAGTTGCTGGGCGACTACCACCTCAACCACGCGGTCCATGCCCTGCAACTCGGCGCGCTGTGGCTGATTCAGAACGGCGTGCCGCACTTCGGCTACATGGACGACGCCGTGCTGAGCGTGTCGTACGCCCGCAACTTCTACGACACCGACCAGCGCCCCCTGCGCGCCATCCTGGAGCGCTACGCCGGGCCGATGCAGATCCTCCACAGCCGCTCGGACGGCTTCGTGCCGTTCGCCGCTGCCGAGGAGCACTACCGGCTCGTGCCGCAGAGCACGCTGATTGAGATGGCGGACGGGCACAGCATCCCGTTCACCGAGGCCGAGGCCGCCGCTGTCCACATCGCCGCGTTCATCGACCAAGTGGAGGCGGGCAACGGCATCGCCCGCTCGGATGCCGCGCCCGAGCGTCTTGCCAGCGCTGCGGCGCCGTTCGATGAATCCACGGTGCCGCGCCCGGAAGGCTTCACGCTGGCGATCTTCTTCATCCTCATCGCACTCGTGACGCTCATCAGCGAGGACCTGGCGTGCATCGGCGCGGGGCTGCTCATTGCACGCGGCACGCTCACCTTCACTACGGGCACGCTGGCAGCGTTCACCGGCATCTTCGTCGGCGACATCCTGCTGTTCTTGGCGGGGCGGTACCTGGGGCGGCCGTTCCTGGGGCGGGCGCCGCTGAAGTGGTTCGTCAGCAAGCAGGCGGTGGAGCGCGGCACGGCGTGGCTGCAGGAGCGCGGCGCGCAGGTCATCATCATCAGCCGCTTCATCCCGGGCACGCGCTTCGCCACCTACTTCGGCGCGGGCATGCTGCACACCAGCTTCTGGTGGTTCACACTGTTCTTCTTCGTCGCCGTCGCCATCTGGACGCCTGCGCTCGTGGGCCTCTCGGCATGGGCAGGCGAGGCCGCGTGGGACCTGCTGGCGCGTGCCGAGCAGTACGCGTGGCTGGTGCTGCTCGGCTTCATCCTCGGCCTGTTGCTGCTGCTCAAGATCGTGGTTCCGCTGTTCAGCTACCGCGGGCGCCGACTGCTGGTGTCGTCGTGGAAGCGGCTCACGCACTGGGAGTTCTGGCCGATGTGGGCCATCTACCCGCCCATCGTGATCTATGGTGTCTGCCTCGCGATCAAGCATCGCTCGGCCACCGTCTTCACCCTCGCCAACCCCGGCATGCCCGACGGCGGCATCATTGGCGAGTCGAAGGCGGAGATCCTGACGCAGCTTCGGCCCGCAGGCGATGCCATCGCGACATTCGACGTGATCGAACCCGATGAGGACGCTGTACGCGCAGCAGAAATCGCGGCGTTCATGACTGAGCACGGCTTCGCCTACCCCGTTGTCCTCAAGCCCGACGTGGGCGAGCGCGGCTTGGGTGTGGGCATCATCCGCTCCGATGCCGAGCGCGATGCCTACCTCGCCGAGCATCCCGAGCGGCTGATCGCGCAAGAATATGTGCCCGGCCTCGAATACGGCGTCTTCTACTACCGCTACCCCGGCGAAGCGCAGGGCCACCTCTTCGCCATCACCGACAAGCGCTTCCCCATCGTCACCGGCGACGGCCAGCGCACGCTCGAACGGCTCATCCTCGACGATCCGCGTGCCGTCTGCATGGCGCGCTTCCTCCTGAACCACCACGCCGACCACCTCCGTAACATCCCGACCGAGGGTGAGATTATCCGGCTCGTCGAACTCGGCACCCACTCGCGCGGCTCGCTCTTCCTCGACGGCACCCACCTCGCCACCCCCGAACTCCTCGCCGAGACCGACCGCATCAGCCGGGCGTACGACGGCTTTTACTTCGGGCGCTACGACCTGCGCGTCCCGTCGGTGGAGGACTTTCAGGCGGGGCACAACCTGAAGATCGTAGAGCTCAACGGCCTCACTTCCGAGGCGACCAGCATGTACGACCCGCAGCACTCGATCTTCTTCACGTGGCGCACGCTCATGACGCAGTGGCGCATTGCGTTTGAGATCGGCGTAGCCAACCGGAGGCGTGGTCTTCAACCACCCAGCGTTTGGGGTCTCCTCGGGCGCTTAGTGAATCGAGGATGACGAATACGGAGCTGGCTGAACACGCTCGCAGGTTACCCGTTGGGGTCGTGTTCCCTAGCGGCCTCCTCGCCCTCTCATGACGCTCCCGCTGCCTGCCTTTGCCCGCCGCTTCTTCACGCAGGTGGGCCAGTACAGCCTGCTGCTGGCGAAGGCCTTCCAGGCGATTGGCGAGGTGAAGATGTACCGCGAGAACTTGGTTAAGCAGATGGTGGATATCGGCGTCATGGCGCTGCCCGTGGTGATGCTCGCCTCGGCGTTTGGCGGCATCGTGACCACTGTGCAGTCGGCGTACCAGCTCGACACCACGTTCTACACCGAGAGTGCCATCGGCGCCATCGTGGTGCCGACGATCATGCTGGAGCTCGCCGCGCTGATGACGGGCTTGGTGATGGCGGCCCGGCTGGGCGCACGCATCGCAGCCGAGATCGGGACGATGCGCGTGACGGAGCAGATCGACGCGCTGGAGGCGATGGGCATCAACGCCACGGCGTACCTCGTGCTGCCCCGCGTGCTGGCCGCCGTGATCATGTTTCCGGTGCTGTGGATCGGCGCGTGTGCGCTGGGCATCTACGCGGGCGGCATGGCGGGCGACCTGATGGGGCTGCTGCCCATCGAGCGGTTCATCGCGGGAGCACGTGTCTACTTCCTGCCGTTCGACGCCTTCTTCGGCATGCTCAAAACCCTTGTTTTCGGCTTCATCATCGCCTCGGTGGCGTGCTGGAAAGGGTTCTACACCAAGGCGGGCGCCGCAGGCGTGGGCAGCAGCACCACCGAGGCTGTGGTGGCGAGCTGCGTCGCCATTCTCATCGCGGATTACGTGATCGCGGTCGTCTTGCTCGGCATCTGAGTGCAGTCCTGCTGAATCGCGGACGCCTCACCGTCAAAGGGAACGTAGGCTATTGGCAGCATCCTTGTACCTGTCCACCGCCTCGCGTTTTTCCGCCACCAGCGCGCCATACCACCGGGCTGCTGTTGCAAGAGCACACACGACGCTGTGCCATCTTGCCTCGGCTGTCGCATAATGCACCAGCGCGTACCACCATACGTTTCGCATGGCGTCCACCGGACCACATACGCCGCAAATCGACCAGGCTCCTGAGTTCACGGAGGCGTTTCAAGCTGCCCCGTTCTACTTCACCGCTCCGGTGAAGCCGTCGAAGCATGCAGGTGAGTGTGGCGCGACCACGCCCCCGCCTACGCCATCATCAACCGCAGGTAAAACATCGGAGACGTGAGGCGGCTGCGGGCGCTGAGGTCATCGAACATACAGCTGATGGTATCGGCGAGTTCGTCGGAGCGCGAGGCCTTGCGGATGACCGTGTTGAAGAGCCACTTCCAGCGCAGCATGCGTTGCAGCGTCGTGCTGATGCGGATCTCGTCCTTGAGCACAGCCAGTACCTCGGCCTCGTAGCCGCGCAGCAGCGCTTTCGAGGCATCGCCGGTGTCGAGCGCTTTGCTGGCCCACTGCGCAGCGTGCATGCCGCTCACCATCGCATTGCCGATACCCTCGCCCGTGAAGGGGTCGATCAGGCTGGCGGCATCGCCAAGGAGCATCCAGCCGTCGCCAGCCATGGGCTTGGGCTTGGAGGCCAGCGGCAGCCCCCAGCCACGCGGCGTGCCGAGCGGTCGGGCATTCGCAAAGCGGTCGGCGAAGCGCGGGTGCGCGATCATATCGTCGAGCAGGCGCTTGAGCTTGAGGCCCTTCTGCTTCACCGTCCGGCTGAGCACCACCAGCCCCACGTTGGCTTTGCCATCCGGCATCGGGAAGATCCAGAAGTAACCGGGCGCCGCTTCCTCCACGAAGTGCAGTTCGATAAAGTGGTGGTCGAGAAAGCCCGTGACGCCCTCGTAGTAGCCGCGCACCGAGGCGTAATAATGGTCCTCGTCGAGCTGCGTCATGCCGAGCTCGCGGGCCACCACCGAGTAGGCGCCGTCGGCTCCGAGGACGAGCGGCGCGTGGAGCGTGTGGACCTCACCATCGCGCTTGATCGTCATGCCCGTCACGGCATCGCCATCGCGCACGAGGCCCGTGACCGACGTGTCCTGCCACACGGTGCAGCCTGCCTCCACGGCGGTCTCCAGTAGCAGGTTGTCGAAGTCCACGCGGGTGGCGAGGTAGCCGGGTGGGATGGGCTTGCTGTAGTCCTTGGTAAACGGAATCGCCACCTCGTCGCCGGCAGCGCTGCTGAAGAGGATGCCCCACGAGTCGATGGTCGGGCCCTCTTGCATCTGATCGATCAGACCGAGCGCTTTGAGCGCATCGACGCTTTTGCCGCTGATGGCATCGCCGCAGATCTTGTCGCGTGGGAAGGTGGCTTTGTCCACGATGAGCACGTTGCGGCCTTCGCGTGCGAGGAGCGTGCCTGCCGTGGTGCCCGCAGGCCCAGCGCCTGCGATGAGAACGTCGTAATCCATCTGAAATCAGTGCAATTCAAGTAGACTATTAGGCACCGCCGAGGGCTAGTGCGGCTATGCCGAGCAGCATCGTTCCCTTCAGTAGGCGGCTGGCACGCCCAGCCTGTGCCTGCGGATCGGTGGAGAGCATGAGCCACGCAACGCGCAACAATAAAGCGCTGGTAGGCAAGATTAGCAGCAGGTACAGCTCGGCGTAACCGAAGGCAAGATAGGGCACGGGCGTGAGCAAAACCGTGAGGCCCAGCACGGCCACCGCCGTCCACGCGGCCCACTGCGGCCCCACGACGAGTGGCCAGGTTCGCGCCTGCACCTCGGCATCGCCTGCCATGTCCTCGATGTCCTTGATGAGTTCGCGCGCCAGGTTGGTCAGGAACGCGAAACCCGCGCCGATGAACGCTGGAAACGGATCGCCTACGGCCCAGCCGCCGTACACGATCAGCGTTACGGCGATCACGGCCGAAACCACGACGTTGCCCGCCAGCGGCACGCGCTTGAGCCACGCGTCGTACAGGAAGCTCAGTGCCACCGCCGCCGTGGCGATGGCGATGTGTGCGGGCGACAGCAGCACGCTCAGCCCGATGCCCAGCAGCGAGCCCACCGCCCACACGCTCCACCCCGCCGCCAGCGGCAGCGTCCCCGAGGGCAGCGGACGATCCGGGCGGTTGATCCGGTCGATGTCGAGGTCGAACACGTCGTTGAGCGCGTTGGCTGCCGCTCCCATCGCCGCCGCTGAAACGGCCGCCAGCAGCAGCTGCACGCCGTTGGTGCCCGCGAACGCGGCCTCACCCGCCACCAGTACGCCGCCCAACCCCACGCCGATGAAGAACATCAGCACGTTGCCCGGCCGCGTCAGCCGGACGAGCGCGTGCAGCTTGTGCAGCGCCTCGTTGGAGGGGAGCGTGAGTGTCGGCATCAAGCAGCAGTCCTGGCAGCTATCCCGCCCGAAAGCCACAGAGGCCGCGAATACAGCCTGAGCACCGACGGTTTGGCACAACAGGCTCCCTCTCCTGGCTCCCAAGAGAGGGGACTGCAACACGTGACAGATAGGTCAAACCTTGCACAATGCAACCTCAAATGAGGGGTTAAGAGCTTCATTTCGTTAAAAGCAGCAGCGCTTGTCGTCTTTCATTCCGAGATCCGCTCCACGTCTTCGATCCAGTTGAACTGCCCCTCGAAGACCCAGACGAAGTGTACCGAGTCGCCCACGCTCACAGCCTGCAGCTCCGTCGAGTCCCGCGCAGTGAACGCCATCGACGCCATTGCCTCCATAACGCCGGGGATATCGCCGTGCTGCATGAGGACGCCGTTGGAGCCTCGAAACTCCAGCACGCGCCCCTGCACCGGGTGCTCAATCCGCTGCGGACCATTCGTACAGGCGCTGACGAGCACGACAGCAACACTCAGGACACGGGCGAGGCTGAGGATGCGATTCATAGCTCGACAAACTGGTTGCGACTGCGCGACTTGCGGACCTCATCGGGGCGGAAGATGTGCCCGTTCATGGCAACATACACGCCTGCCGGCAACACCTGCAACGCCCCGAGCGCAAAGCCCACGTTGAAGGCCGCATCGCTGCCCTTGAACCGCGCGGGCGTCAGCGAACCCACCAGCACGACGGTCTTTCCGGGCGCCCCGGCGTTCTGGATGGCCTGCGCCGTCTGTACCATCGTGTCCGTGCCATGCGTGATGAGGACGCGATCACTGGGATCGTTTTGGACGCGCCGGACGATCTCGGCGCGGTCGGCGTCGGTGAGGTCGAGGCTGTCTTTGCGGAAAAGTGTCTCTTGGCGGTACGGCTCGGTGACGTTGGCCTCGCCCAGGATGACCAGGATCTGCGGATCATCCACCTGATACGTGCTCTTGGCATCGAAGTAGGTCTTGTCGATGGTGCCGCCCGTCGTGAAGATCGTCATGGGAAAGCCGTCTGGTGGGTCGAGGCATGCAAGGTCGATACAGATTGAGGGCGAGGAAGCCACCACCAGATGTGTTTTGCGCGAAAGCGCTACCGCGTACCTACCGCCTACCGTTGCGGATGTCTGTGGTGTGCTGTATTCTCGTCTTCGTCCTAAATTGTATACAATCGCCACGCCCATGCGACGCGCACTCCCCCTCTTCGTTTTTGCCGCACTTCTCGCGGGCTGCTCTGCTCCATCTGCAGCCAACCTCTCGGGCGAGACGAAGCTGTACCATCCGCTCACCCTCACCTTCGACGGCCCTGAAGCCGATGAGGATGACACACCTAACCCGTTCCGCAATTACCGCCTGCAGGTTACCTTCAGCCACGCTGCCTCAGGATATGAGGTCGAGGTGCCCGGCTACTTTGCTGCCGACGGCAACGCCAGCGAGACCAGCGCCACCTCAGGCCGTAAGTGGCGGGCGCACTTCACACCGCACGAGACCGGCACCTGGACCTACACGGCCAGCTTCCGCACGGGCGACGACGTGGCGCTGACACTCGACGCCGATGCAGGCACGGCTACTGCCTTCGACGGCGCCACCGGCACGTTCGACATCGGCGCTACCGACAAGACTGGGCGCGACTTCCGCAGCAAGGGCGTCCTGCGCTACGTGGGCGAGCGCTACCTCCGCTTCGATGACGGCAGCTACTTCGTCAAAGGCGGCCCCGACAGCCCCGAGAACCTGCTCGGCTACGTTGATTTCGACGGCACACGCTCGCTCAAGCCCGTCGGTGAGCAACGCCCAGATGAGGCCGCCACCGCTCCCCTTCACAAGCTGGAGCCGCACCTCGATGACTGGAATGTGGGCAACCCGACGTGGCAGGGCGGCAAAGGCAAAGCGCTCATCGGCGGCCTCAACTACCTCGCGAGCAAAGGCGTCAACGTGTTCTCGTTCCTCACGATGAATGTGGAGGGCGATGGACAGGACGTCTGGCCCTGGGTAGCGCCCGATGTGCGCGATCGTTTCGATGTCTCCAAGCTGGCCCAGTGGAACATCGTCTTCACGCATGCCCACGAGCTCGGCCTCTTCCTGCACTTCAAGACGCAGGAAACCGAGAATGACATGCTGATGGACAATGGCGACCTCGGTCCTGAGCGGCGGCTCTATTACCGCGAGCTGGTAGCGCGCTTTGGCCACCACCATGCGCTCAACTACAACCTGGGCGAGGAACATGACCTGTGGCAAGCCGATGAGCGGAACGACGTGACGCAGTCGCTGCTGAAGAGCTACACCGAATACATCCACGCGCTTGATGGCTACGACCGCCCGGTAGTTGTCCACTCGTACCCGCAGGATCACGACGAAGTGTACGAACCGCTGCTTGGCTCTGCGCTCGACGGCGCGTCGATACAGACTGGCTACAGCAACGTGCATGCCGCCACGCTAAAGTGGATCAATGCCTCGGCGGCGGCAGGCAAGCAGTGGGTCGTAGCCAACGACGAGCAGAACAGCCACTTGGTAGGCGTGAAGCCCGACGGCCCCGACAGCAACCGCGATGACATCCGGCAACACACGCTGTGGGGCAACCTCATGGCTGGGGGTGCAGGCGTCGAATACTACTTCGGCTATGAATACCCCCACAACGACCTCAACATGGAAGACTGGCGCAGCCGTGACCTGGCCTGGGGCGATGTGGACAAAGCCCTCACCTTCTTCCGCGAGCACCTACCCTTCTGGGAGATGGCATCAGCCGATGACCTTGTGCGCGGCGGCCGTGCCTATGGCTTTGCCAAGCCGGGCGAGGTCTACGCCGTGTACCTGCTCGACGGCGGCACGGCCCAGCTCGACCTAGGCGATGGCGACCAGTCGTACGCCGTCCAGTGGTACGATCCCCGCGCAGGCGGCGCCCTGCAAGACGGGTCCATCACCTCGGTGAGCGGCCCAGGCATGGTCAGCCTCGGCACTGCCCCGTCTGATGGCGACAGCGACTGGGCGATTCTGGTTACGGCTCAGCCTTGACGCTTCACCTCGTCTAGGGTTTGGCCCTTGTCGTTTTTCCAAGCAGTCCAGCCATTACTGCTTCGCCCCAGCACGGCCATCGAACCTCCGCTTGGGCTCTTGAACACGTAATCTTGGGCAAACCGGTAGTGCTGGCCTTCCGTCGTCAGAATACCGCTCTCCGACAAGCGCTGGCGAATAGTGTCAGGGAAGTGCCCCTTTGCAGATGGCGTCACACTGAGCGCAGCTGTTGACCCCGCGAGGACCACGAAACCGTCCTCAATGAGTTCGCCAATGCCCTTCACACCACGCCCCTCGCAGTAGAACAAATCACGCTTCTTCTGCCGCTTGATTGTCTCAAATAGCGGAAACCCGAGTGTCGAAAGCAGTACCTGTATGGTCTCGAAGTTGTCGAGCAGATCGGCTATGGCTGGTTCAGGGAGGTAAGGCTTATTCGGAGCGACCTTGTTCTCAAGCTTGAAGCGTCCTGCTTTGTGCGCTTGCTCGTAGGCATACCACTCTAGATACTTCACATCTGCTTTCGTGAAGCGCTGCGTTTTTGAGGTGATGGCGATGGCGTGTTGCCAGAAGTTCTTCCCCGCTACATGCTGTTTGAGGCGCTGGTAGCAGTCCTCTGCCTCTCCGATGTACACCGAGGGACGAGCCTGATCATCGGCCTCGCCAAAGAGGAAGTAGACGCCCACGCCCTTCACCTCTTCTCGGCTTCCAGCAGCAGTGACCTTCGTGCGCGGTACCTGTATGGCTTGCACTGTACGACTGGTGATCTCAGCTACGCGCAGGCTCCGGGCGTTTCCGTCAGGTAGGAAAATCTGGATGGTTTTAGGACGGACCATAACCGATTATTCGAACTGCGAACGGAACGCGGCGAAGGCTGCGCTTAGCTCGGCGAGCTGCTGCTTGAGGCTGGCCACTTCGGCCTCCAGCGCGTCGAGGCGGTTGCTGCTGCCTGTGGTGACGACGCCCTCGGCTTCCAGCGCGTCGAGGTCGGGCGGGCCGCTGAGCAGGTGGGCATAGCGTGCCTCTTTACGTCCTGGCTGTACCGGTAGTGGCGTCACCAAGGCAGGCAGTTGCTCCTCGCGGTCCTCCCCCAAGTCGGCCAGAATCTGCTCGACGGCCTCCATCGACTCAAACTCGTACATCCGGCCCGTGCGCGCCCGTATCTCACCGATCGTTTGGGGACCGCGCAGCAGCAGGACCGCCAGCACAGCGCGGTCGGCCTTGCCCATATCCATGACTTGCGGCAACGCGTGGCGGTACTTGGTGCTGCGGCTGCTCATCCCCGATGCCGTGCCCACCAACCGACGTCGCTTGAGCGTATCGAGCGCGATCTGCACATCGTCGGCGCTGTAGGCTACGACGGGGTCGCGGTTGGTCTTCTGGTTACACGCCTGCCGCAGGGCATTGAGGGTCATCGGGTAGTAGTCGGGCGTGCTCAGCTCTTTCTCGATCAACGCGCCCAGCACGCGCACCTCAGCAGGATCCAGGTCGAAGTCGGTCATAGCAGTAGTTCAGTCAAGCTAGCGCTAATGAAGGCCTGAACATACACCAGCGGGCGAGCTCAAGCCACTCCCTAGCGGACAATCGCCCGGATGATGGGCGTGAGGCGGGCGTTGAGTTCGTCTACCTCGAATTGGACGTGCGAATACCGGCCTACGAAGCCGAAGAAGCCATAGCCGTTCTCAACGGTGTCTATCTCCAGCAGTTGTACGGCTTCTTCGCGGGGCAGCCCATCGGCCAGCGGCCACACATCCAGCGGCGCCAGCGTGGCCCACTGGGCGTCGGCGACCTGCAGCGTCATACGGTAGCTTCGCAGCGGCACCAGGATTTCACGGGTAAACGTATCAGGCGCGCTCTGCGCCACCAGCGTCTCGGCATCCCGCCCAGGCGCCCATTGGAACCGCCAACCTCCGGCCGCAGCATCGTGCTCTCCGTCCTCATACGGGACAATGACCTGCTGAAACCCAGCATTGACGGCACGAACGAACGGTTGGTAGATAACGGCTGCGCGTGCGCGCTGCGGGCCGTCCACAAACACATCAGCGGTGAACAGCTCTCCCGATGTAAAGGCACTGATCTGCGGCGGATTGTCGGCCGTGAAGTCGGGCAGTGTGGTCTCGGCTGTACTCTGCTGCCCCCCTTCTCCCGTGACGACAATCCGATAGGTGAACCCCATGACGGGCGTGAACCGCGCCCGAAACAGGTGAACGACCTCGTCGGATGCGGTGGCAGCATATCGCTCATAAGTCCACGTCACGGTTCGCTGCGTCTCTACCTCAATGGTCTGCACGCTGGCGCGAAGTACCTCTCCGGGTCGCGCCGCCCAGTCGGTACGGTCACGGCGCCCAGGCACCACGCGCACCACCTGTTCGTTCTGCGTGGCATCCAAAATGCCCCACACCCCAAAGTGCTGGACCTCGCCGCTGTCCGTGGTGGAGGTACTATCGCAGCCCACTGAGATAATCAGGGCCACGAGGAGCAGTGCTGGTGAAAGGCGCATCTGATGAGTCATGTATGCGGTGGCGTATCTGCAAAAAGCAATGGGACTAGCTTGGGTACCCAGGGTGGGTAAGGCGCCTTACGCGACGATGTGCGTTCCCAAGCGATGCTATCGGGCGGCATTATACGACGCTGAGCGCGGCATAGATCAGTAGGAGTACGTACCGATGGACTCGCCGAAGCGCGGTGACACCTCCCACGAGGCTTCAATCGGCCCCACGCTGCCGAAGAAGCCATAGCCGCCCTCCACGTTGCTCTGTTGCCCGGGTTGCAAGATAGGTGGGTTGTCTAAGTTGTCGATGAGTGCCCAATCGTCGCTCGACCGGACGATACGCACCCCGATGCGCGTGAGCGGACTGAACTCCCCGAACCCGCCCGATGACTCAAGCAGCCTGATCACCTCGGGAGCGTCGGTGCTGTAGTTGGCTGTAAACACCCAGTCGTTGCCAACCACCTCGCCCGGACCCGACGGCGGCGGACTCCCTGGGATGGTAGGCCCTACCCCCTCTCTGGTGTAGGGCACCTCAAAGCGGGCCACCCCGACGAAGTACGTCATCGCCACAGCCCCTGGCTGCCCGATGCCCGGCACGGTGATCTGTTGGTACACCTGCCCAGGCACGCCCGTGGGGGGCGCTAACTCAACAGAGGCGTCTCGCGTGAACGATGGAATCACGGTCTCGGCCGACGCCATGCGGCCATCCGAGCGGCGCACCTCAAGGCGGTAGCGGTCGCCTTGGCGGATGGCGTCGGTGCGCGCGGTGAACACGTGGAAGAAGGCGGTGCTATCGTCGTTGGCGCGCAGGGTGGGCGTCCACTGCTGCTCGCGTCCCGTGTCCAGGTTGATCAACGTCACCTGAGCGTCGATCCTGGCCGCAGGGTCAGCGGCACCCTCAATCCTCTCAGCGGAGCGCCCCACAGGAATGACTCGTACAGACTGGAAGCGCGCCTCGGGATCGAGAAAGCCCCATATGGTAAAGTAGCGTTCCTCTGACTCGAACGGGTCGAGCGTGGCCGCATCGCAAGCGGTGAGCAGCGCCAGTGCGGCCAGCACGCCCATGCGCAAGGTCGTGGTCATCTGCACGTCAGCGCCTCACTCGTAGATGTACCCAATGCGTTCGCCTAAGCTGCGTGGTACCTCCCAGGTTGCCTCATAGGGTGCCACGCTGCCGAAGAAGCCGTATCCAGCCTCTACATTGCTCTGCTCTCCTGGCTGTGCAACAGGGCCGGGGTTCTCCAGGTCGTCGATCAACTGCCAGCCCTCGCCGGGGCGCTTGATCCGCACACCGATGCGTGTTAACGGTATCACATCAGGACTCCCGAAGCGAGTGGCGAGTTCAATGAACACAGTCTGTGCATCAGTGCTGTAGTTGGCCGTGAACACCCAGTCACCATTCACTGCCTGCCCTGGCCCAGCTGGCAAGGGCCCCTCGCGAGCGGGCGGGCCTTCTCCATCTCGGCTGTAGGGAATCTCGAAGACTTCCTCACGAGGGCCAAGCTGGATATAGTACAGCATCGACAGCGCAGCAGGCTGCTCAATGCCGGGCAAGGTGATCTGTTGATACACCTGCCGCCGTTCGCCCGTGGGTGGTGCCAGTGCAACTGGAGCCGTATCCTCGAATGGCGGGATGACCGTCTCTGCCGCGGACAAGCGGCCATCGGAGCGCTCTACCTCGATGCGATAGCGCTCACCCTGCCGGATGGCTTCGGTGCGCGCAGTGAACACGTGGAAGAAGGCGGTGCTATCGTTGTTGGCGCGCAGGGTGGGCGTCCACTGCTGCTCACGTCCCGTGTCCAGGTTGATCAACGTCACCTGAGCGTCGAGGGCCGCATTGGGGTCGTCTGGGCTTTCGATCACCTCGGCGGTGCGGCCTACCGGAACGACGCGCAAGAACTGGAAGCGGGCTTCGGGGTCCAGAAACCCCCAGAGCGTGAAGTAGCCCTCTTCGTTCGTGAACGGGTCTAGCTCGGTGCTGTCGCAGCTTGTGAGCAGGGGCAGCAGCGCCAGTAGGATGCAGCAACGTCTCATCGCCATTCTACCTTGAAGCCAACGGAAGGGATAAGAGGTAGCTGGTCCACCCGATTGAGGGTGAAGAGGTCAAAGTAGAACAGGTTATCACGGTTGAGCACGTTGACGGCGCCTGCGCGCAGCGTGATGCTGTACTGCTCCTGTTTCACCCGCCGCTCTACCCAGAGGTCAAGGCGCTCATACGTGGGCTGGCGCCCGCCATAGGGATCGCTGTAGAGGATGCGTACATCCCCAGCTTCCGAGGTGACGTCGGTGGAGGGATCGAGCGGGAGGTAGACATCAAAACCTGCTGACTCGGTGAACGGCAGTCCCGACCCGTACGTAAATTGCAGCGTGGCGCTCAAGTCACCACGCGTGGCGCGCAGCACGGCATTCAACTGGTGGCGCCGATCGTGCGGCGGGTTGTACGTGAACGCCTCGGTGGTGTAGACCACTTCGCTGTTGGAATAGCTTAGGAAGCCATCCACTTCAATCTCCAAGTCTTCGTCCACCGTGACGCCGCTGAAGTCGAGGCGCAGGTCCACACCTCGGGCCTCGCCATCTGCAGGTTGCAGCTCCGTTTGGAAGCGCGGGAAAACCGTCCACACGGGTACTGACAGGTTGCGGTAGTCTTTGTAGAACACCTCAGCGGCTACGGCTACTTCGGGCGTGACCTCGTAGGAGGCTCCCGCGATGGCATGGCGTGCTTCGGGAATAGGCTCGCCCTCGGGCACCACCGTCCACGCCGTAAACAGGTTGCCCAGGTCGCGTTGGTCGTTGAGCCCCACCACGGCTTGATGGTACTGCCCAAACGATGCGTTTAGCCGCAGCGCCTCCAGGCGCTCGGGGGTCCACGACATGCGCAGACGGGGTTCCACGTATTGCTTGCGCCGCACAGGCAGGCGGTACAGGTTAAGGCCCGGCTCTACCACAAAACGCCGCCCTAGGCTGGCCTCGGCGTAGGTGTTGATCTCGATGAGGAAGTCGGCGCCAGAGGTCAGGTCTTGGAACTGGCCTTCAATGTCGTAGCGCAGCCGCGACTCGCGGTATGTGGTGCCAAACCGCAGCTGGCCTCCGCCAGCCATGAAGATGGCGAGGTTGATGGCCCCGTCGTAGCTCCTGATGCCGGAGGTGCGCTCGGGACGTGCTTGCGGGCCAAAGTCGTTGGTCATTTCGGAGTAGCCAAACCGGACCTCGGCAAAGAACGGGGAGCCGCTTGACAGAAACTCGTAGCGCCCGCCCAGCAGCTGGTTGGTCCACCCCACATTGGCGCTGTCGGTGCGCGCCTCGGCTTGGAATTCGCCCGTGGTGGTCTTGCGCGTCCCTGCGATGTCGCCACGGTCCTCGGTCTGCAATGCTGTGATCGAGAGGCGGTGGTTGGCATCGAACTGCACGTCGACCTTGCCGAAACGATCGCCGAAGCGGTAGGGCAGGCGCTGCCCCACGAGCGAGGGCATCAGCTGCTCCAAGAACGACTCGCGCACCGACAGCAGCACCGACACCTTGTCCTGCACCAGCGGCCCCTCGATGCGCGCCCCGCTCAAGAAAGGCGCCACCGACACGGAGCCACGCGCAAACTGCTTCTGCCCGCCGCGCGTGCGTACATCTACGATTGACGACATGCGGGTAGCGTAGCGCGCCCCATAGCCGCCCGTGTAGACATCGGCCTGCTCGATGATCTCCTCGGGGAAGGCCGAATAAAAGCTGAGGATGTGGAAGGGCAAGTAGAGCGGGATGCCGTCGAGCAGCGCCAAGTTTTGGTCTACGGCGCCACCGCGGATGTAGAATTGCCCGCCGCGGTCGCCCTGGGTGAGCACGCCGGGCACGGTCTGCAGGTACGCCGCCAGGTCGCCGCTGACGCCGGGCATGGGTACGCGCTGGAGTTGCGCCGCCTGGATGGTCTCCAGCCCAGCCGCCACGGCCGCCACGCCCGCTGCAGCCTCCTCGACGACCACGACCTCGTCCAGGTCGCCCTCTTGGACCGCGAGCTCGATGCGGCGCTGCACGGTTTCGCCACGGGCTAGTGTTAAGGACTCTTCGTACGCTGCGAACCCCACGAACGACACGCGCAGGGTATACGCACCGGGCACTACGCGCGGCAGCACGAAGTACCCATCGCCGTTGGCTACGGCACCTTGCAGATTGCCCGCTGCGTCTAGCAGCGACACCGTGGCGCCTTGCATGGGCTGGCTCGTAGCCGCCTCGTACACGTAGCCGCGCACGACCGCGTTTTGCGCGTTACCTTCGTGTGCCCACCAGCTCCCCCACACTAACAGCCCAGCCCAGATCAGGCCATGGGTTCGATTCCGCATGAACACCCACGCTCTAACAACTAATACAACGGGTACGACGCAACGCTTTCACACGTCAGCACCACCTTACTGCGTTATGCGAGCAATAGCAATGCACTTTCCTGCTCCTGCGCCCGATGGAGCTGTAACATCCTCCTGACCGTGCGCTTCCAACCAGAGCCCCGCCCTTTTCTCGTTCTCGACTCCGCCTGCCATGCTTGCGCGCCGCTTCTACTTTAAACTCTCGGCTCTTTTCCTCATCCTCATCGTGGCCCTGACCTGTGGTGTGGGCTACGTGGCCTTCAACGCCGCCTACCAGTTTGCAGATGAGGCCGACCAACGCCTCAACCAGGACTTGGCCAACGTGATGGCCTCCGAGTTTCAGCCGCTGCTGCACGAGGGCATCAACGAGGAACAGATTGAGGAGCGCATCCAGTACCTCGTGGGCATCAACCCGCGCATCGACATCTACCTGCTGGGCGGGGATGGGATGATCAAGGCGCAGTTCGTGGAATCAGGCGGGGAGCCCGTGCGCGCCGTGCTCAACACCCAGCCGCTGGACGCCATGCTCGCCGGGGCGCCCCTGCCGATGCTCGGCCCTGACCCGCAACGGGCCGAAGGCCAAAAGCCTTTCACCGTGGCACCTCTGGAGATCATGGGCGAGACGGGCTGCTACCTGTACATCGTGCTCGGCAGCGAGCGCTACCAGTCGGTGGCCGCGATGGTGAGCGGCAGCTACATCGCAGGTACGCTGTGGAAAGCGTTTGCGCTGATCCTGCTGGTGACGGCGCTCGTGGGGCTGCTCCTCTTTGCGCTGCTCACGCGGCGCCTCACGGCCATGAGCACCGCCGTGCAGCGCTTCAGCAACGGCCAGCACGACGCCCGCGTAGACGTACGCTCCGCCGACGAGATCGGCCAGCTGGGCGCCACGTTCAACCATATGGCCGATACCATTGTGCAGAACATAGACGCGCTCAAGCGCACCGATCAGATCCGGCGCGACCTGATTGCCAACGTCTCGCATGACTTGCGTAGCCCCATCGCCTCCATCCAGGGCTACCTCGAGACGATCCTCATCAAGGCCGAAGCCCTCTCGAAAGAGCACCTCGTTGGCTACGTGGATACGGCCCTCAGCAGCACACGCAAGCTCAACACGCTGGTGGGCGAGCTGTTTGAGCTGTCCAAGCTCGATGCCAAGCAGGTGGAGCCCGAGCAAGAATCGTTCGGCTTGCTGGATTTGGTGCAAGACATCGTCCACCAGTTCGAACCCAAGGCCCAGGCCGCAGGCGTAGCGCTTGCCGCCGAGCTGCCCGACCAGGTCCCGCTTGTCTTCGCCGACATCCGCCTCGTAGACCGCGCCATCTCTAACCTAATCGACAACGCCATCCGCCACACGCCCTCGGGCGGCGAGGTCCGCATCGCCCCGTTCATCGACGGCGAGGGCGTACGCGTCCAGGTCATCGACACGGGCGTCGGCATCGCGGCGGAGGACCTGCCGCACATCTTCGACCGCTTCTACCGCGTGGACAAGAGCCGCAACACGCGCACGGGCGGCGCTGGGCTGGGCCTGGCTATCACCAAGAAGATCGTAGAGCTGCACAACAGCACGCTATCCGTCACGAGCGCGCTCGGCGAAGGCACCACGTTCAGCTTCATGCTGCCGCGCGTGGCCGTGGCGTAAAGCTTCTTTTCGGCACGAACCGCTGGACGTTTTCCGAAAAAAGAGGAATGAGACCCAACATTGAGATGGCTGTGATCTGGCTGTGAACTTGGCCCCGTAGACTGGCGATGTATCCACGCAATACCAACCAGCTACCTCAACATAGCCATGACGCTCCAACGGATTTCCCTCTTCGCCCTCGCCATGTTAACCATCGTGGCCTGTGACACCGCCACCGACGCCGACGAAGGCCGCAGCCTTGAGCTGAACATCTCGGGCCTCGAAACGCTCGCCAACGGCTTCCACTACGAAGGTTGGGCCATCGTAGACGGCCAGCCTGTTACCACGGGCAAGTTCAACGTAGACGCCAACGGCAGCTACGTGGACCTGAGCGGCCGCGCCATCAGCAGCACCTTCGACGTCGATCAAGACATCAGCACGGCCAGCGCTATCGTGCTGACCATCGAGCCCGCTGGCGACACCGACGCCATCCCGGCCGTCACCAAGTACATGGGCGGCGACCTGCGCAGCGGCTCGGCTTCGCTGTCGGTAGCCCACGGCTCCTCGCTGGGCGACAACTACACCAATGCCGCGGGCACGTACATCCTGGGCACGCCTACCGACGGTCCGAACTCGGATGAGACCAGTGGCATCTGGTTCCTCGACCTCTCCACCGGAATGCCCACGACCGGCCTCGACCTCCCCACGCTACCCGATGGATGGGCCTACGAAGGGTGGGTTGTGATCGACGGCAACACCGTCAGCACGGGCACCTTCACCAGCGCCGATGGCCCGGACAACGCCGCGCCGTTCAGCGGTCCCGAGCCTGCACCGAGCTTCCCCGGCGAAGACTTCCTGCTGAACGCACCGGACGGTCTCACCTTCCCGCTTGACCTCTCGGGCCGCACGGCTGTCATCAGCATCGAGCCCATGCCCGATGACACGCCTGCACCGTTCACGCTCAAGCCGCTGGCCGGTCCTATCCCGAATGCAGCCGAAGCGTTTACCTCGTACATGATCGGCAACAACGCCAGCAGCTTCCCCACGGGTAGCGCGTCGATCCGATAAGCCTCCCACCACGAGACGGCTTCACCCCGAGAGGGTGCGGGTCGCGCACAAAGCGGGGAGTGTGGTGTAACGGCACTTGTGCTGACGACACCCACCACCGCACGTTGCGACCTGCACCCTCTTCGTCTTTTCCCCTGCTCCCGATGAGACTCCTTCGCCTCCTTCCCCTCCTCGTCCTGCCCCCTTTGTCGGGCTGCATCGGCACTGACCTCGTCAGCGAAGTGATCGAGGAAGACCAGCAGCCTGCACGCATTGAAGTCACGCCACTGGATCATGCACTGGAAGTGGGCGATGGGTTTCAGTACGCGGCGACCTTCTTCAACACGCAAGGCGAAGCCGACCCCAGCGCAACCATCGGGTGGCGTACAGACGATGCCGCCATCGCCTCCATCGATGCTACGGGCTGGCTCACCACGCACCAGCCGGGCATCGTCAGTGTCTATGCCGAAGTGGATAGCGTGACTAGCGCGCCCGCCACGCTCAACATCGTGGCCGACCCCAACCAGATCGCCCGCATTATCCTCTCGCCCGACACGGCTACGGTGGCCCTCGGCGCCACCTTCAACATCGCAGCCCAAGCCGTGAACGTAGAAGGCAATGCCATCGATGGGGTCACCTTCACGTGGTCCATTGCAGATGAAAACGTAGCGACCGTAAACGGCGTGGGCCAAGTAACGGGCGTCAACGCGGGCAGCACACAGCTCACGGCCTCGGCGGATGGCGTGACCAGTGCGCCGACGGTGATCCGCGTCCCAGGGCAGTCGACGACGGGTACCTTCACCGCCCGCACGGGCACGTCGTACCGCCTCCAGGGCACCGCCACGCTTGAGGAGCTGGCCACGGGCGGCTTCCAGCTGACCTTCGGCGATGACTTCTCGACGAGCAACGGCCCAGGCCTCGCCGTCTACCTGTCTACGGTTGATGGCGTCTCGTCCACCAGCATCGACCTGGGTACGCTGCAGTCTACGCGGGGGAGCCAGACGTACACGATCTCAGGCAACGTAGACATGACGCGCTACCGCTACGTGATCATCCACTGTGTCCCCTTCAACGTCTCCTTCGGCTCGGCCTTCCTCCAATGACCCTTCGCGCGCTCTCTGTTCTCCTCCTCGCGCTGGCAACAGCGGTTCCTGCACTCGCCGATGGCTGGCCACGCCCGAAGGGCTCCGGCTACTACCAGCTCGGCTTCCGCTACGTGCGTGCCACGCAGTTCTACGAGCCCAACCGCAACATCGTCGACATCCCCACGCTGAGCGACTACGTGGTCAGCTTCTATGGGGAGTATGGCCTTACTGATCGCCTCACGGTGCTGGCCTACGTGCCGTTCGTGGAGCGCATCACGCTGAACCGCGTGGAGGGCGAAGACACGGGCTTCATCTTCTTCGAGGGCGATGCCGTCACCAGCATCGCTGATGCCGACCTGGGCATCCGCTACGGCCTCTTCAAACAGGGCAACACGGTGCTCAGCCTCTCGGCCAAGCTCGGCATCCCGCTTGGGCAGACCGAGCAGGAGAACGGCCTGATCACGGGCGACGGTGAGCTCAACCAGTTTGTAGGCCTAGAGCTGGGCCACTCGTTCTGGCCTGCTCCCGCCTATGCCACGGCCAGTGCGGGCTTCAACAACCGCATCAACGGCTTCTCCGATGAGCTCTCCTTCAAGGTGGAAGGCGGCTACACGCTCGCGCAAAACCTGACGCTCATTGGGCGTGTGGGCGGCGTCTTCTCGCTGAAAAACGGCGACGACCCGCGCCTGGGCGGCACGGGCGGCCTCTACGGCAACAACCAGCAGTACGTGCTCTACGGCGTGGAAGCCAGCTACACGCTGACCGAATCCCTGGGCGTATCGTTAGGAGCCGAGGGTGCTACACTGGGCGAGAATGTGCTGGCCGCCCCGGCGTTTCGGATGGGCTTCTTCGTGGTCCACTAGCGACTACGCACCCCGTCATGTAGGCCGGCCCAGCAGGTAGCCCTGCCCCATATCTGCGCCCAGCGCACGCACCTGCACCCGTTGCGCCTCGGTCTCGATGCCTTCAGCTACAACGCGTAGCCCCAAAGTGTGCGCCATGTCGATGATGGCCTTGACGATCGCTTCCGACTTGGCCTCTTCCGTAAGGCGCTGGATAAAGGTGCGGTCGATCTTGAGCGCATCCACAGGGAGTGCGTGCAGCCAATGCAGCGACGAATAGCCACTGCCGAAATCATCGATCCAAATCTCGATCCCGCGGGCATGCAGCAGGTCCAGCACCTCGGCGGTGTGGAGTACATCGTGCATGAGCGCGTGCTCGGTGATCTCCAAGACCAACTGCTCGGCCCGCCAGCCCGTCCGCTGTAGCACCTCAGTCACCTCGGCAACCATCTGCGCGTCGCGGAAGCGGCGGCTCGACGTGTTCACCAAGAGCTTGCCTTGCCAGCCCTGGCTGACGGCATGGCGGCAGCTCGTTTGTAGCACCCACAGGTCGAGCTGGTGGATGAAGCCACTCTCTTCGGCTATCGGTATAAACTGCGCAGGGGGCACCTCGCCATGCACGGGATGGGTCCAGCGCACCAGGGCCTCATAGCCGATCACACGTTGGGTGCCCAGCGACACCAGCGGCTGGTAGACCACGCGCAACTCGTCCCGCTCGATGGCGAACCACACGTCATCTTCGATCCGATGCCGCATGTCTTGCCCGGCGCGGACGCGGCTGACGTGGTATTGGTCGCCGCCTTGCTGCTTGGCGGTGAACATCGCTTGGTCGGCGTCGTGGAGTACGCCGGGCGGCCGCAGGTAGGTCGCATCCACCAGCACGACGCCGATACTGGCGGAGAGTTCAGCGGTGTTGTCGAGCAGCCGATAGGGCTGGCGCAGGCGGTCTAGGATGCGCTGCACGACCCGATGTGCTGTAGCTGGCTGGTCCAGGTACTCCAGCAAGACACCGAACTCGTCGCCCCCGAGGCGCGCGGCGGTGTCGGAAGCGCGGATGCATGCTTGGAGGCGGCGGCCGACCTCGGCAAGCACAATATCGCCCACGGCATGGCCAAGATCGTCGTTTATTGTTTTGAAGCGGTCCAGGTCAATGAACAGCACGGCGCAGGTGTAGCTGGGATCACGATCGCGCAGCACCAAGGCGGTTTGCAGACGGTCCGTGAACAGCAGCCTGTTGGCGAGGCGCGTCAGGGGATCCTGATAGCCCTGCTCTACCAGGGCGGCCGTTACGTCAGGCCCTTCATCCTGAATCGAGAAGATGTACAGGCCGTCGTCCTCCGTGAGCCGCCACGATTGCGCCTCCAGCCCATCTAATAGGTGCGCATGCAGAGCCGACACGGCCGTGTGCGCATACCAGCCGGCGTCGCCAGGAACGTACGCGTGCGCACGCTGGCTCACGTACGCCCACTGATGCTCGGCATCGATAGCAACGCAAGGGTGGGCTGCCCGCTCAGCGAGCGCACGAACCACACTCGGGCGGATGGCGCGAGGAAAGACAGGAGGCGGCATTGCGTTTGCAAGAGGAAAAAATGGTGTACGTGAGCGCTTGAGAATCGGGTAGGCTTTACCAAAGGGCTACATTTTATGCCTGAACATTCTAAGAGCTGACCCGATACAATCTACACTTGCAATTCTTGAAACCAAACATCAGACGGCGCTGCCGGTAGTTGGTGATCTGCCATGTTGGAGTTCTTCATCTTGCTTGCTGGCACGCTCCCCATCCTGGTCGGCATCTACGCGATTCAAACGCTCCAGCGTAACCGCGACCCCAACCAGGGCGACCAGCCGCCGCCGCCTGACCCAGAGCCGCCGCGCCCTGTGCTGCCTCCGTCCCCTGAGCCGCGCCATGTGAAGCGCACCGTCTTCACCCGCACCGACGCTCGTCCACGCACACGGCAACGCGTAGGGCCACACCGGCGCCAGCGCACGCGCTAGGCAACACACTTTTTCGGTCATCAGCAGTCGTTATCGGTCATAGTGTCCGATAACGACTGTTTTTTGTCCGGTTTTGCCACCCCTCTCCTCTGTAGGTTACCTCAGTCAGCAGCACAGTGTGCCGCGCCGTCTTTGTAACCTCACAGGTATGGCTATGCCGAAGCCGCCTGCCCCCCCGACGCACTCTACCGCCGCCCCACCAGCACGACCTGTCCGGGGTGCCACTGCGCCCGCCCCGCCTTCTCCTCGGATTCGTATGGAAATTGAAGCGCTTCGCGCCATGCTACCTGCAGCTAACCGCAAACCATCTTCTTCCTAATCCTCTAGGCATCCTCCCAAACGGCAGGTGTGTGCAGCAGGGATTCCACGGTACTGTGTAGAGCGGGTGGGAGCGCGATACGCAAAGCTACCTGGAATGCATGCACCTGCCGCTGCTTTTTTGGCGAGCCCCTGGCAGCTAGGCACTACCTTTGACGCTTAGCTCAGTAACCGCTAGGTCATCACCCGCTTCCACATCCACTTATCCTCTCACGGCTTTATGAAACGACTGGCCCTACTCCTCGTCCTCCTCGCCCTACCCGCATCCGCACTCGCCCAAGTCGGCATCGCGCTCCGCGCGGGCACCAACGGCGCGGGCGGAGACCTCACCTTCGGACTCAACGACAAACTACACCTGCGCGCCAACGTCGGCGTCCTTCCCTACTCCGCCACCGGATCCTACGACGAAGAAGAAGTCGGACTCGACTACGAGGCCGACATCAACGTCTTCACCGCATCCGGCATCGTCGACTTCTACCCCACAGGCAAGCTCTTCCGCCTCTCGGCAGGCGTTACCTACAACGCCACCGAGATCGACGCCACTGCGCGCGCCAACGAGAGCTACACGGCGGGCAACCGCACCTTCTCGGCCGACCAGCTGGGCTCGCTGACGGCCAATCTGGACTACGATTCGAAGCTGCAGCCGTACGTGGGCATCGGCTT
>JBCDJT010000065.1:0-26354 GCA_038747545.1 Bacteroidota bacterium | reverse complement strand
GGCGCAGTCAAAAAACGCGCCATGTCACGCTTGGGTTTACAAGCGCGTTCCTCTGCGGCCCGGGGTGTTGCTTGAAATTATGGCCTGCTGCACGGTTTGCTGGCGTGAATGAACGCCCCAGAACATGGGCTACCACATTGGGTTAGACCCGCCCACTTCACCATCAGGCACGTACGCATATTCGCCTTTCGGTACTCCTCGTTTCGTTGTAGTCTTTCCCAGTCCTGGGACCTCTCAACTGCTGGCTCCGATGGTTTTCTCTTCTGCTGCCGCCCGCCGATGCGCGGCCTTCGCTACGCTGCTCACGCTGATGGTTTTGCCTGTGCTCGCGCAGCCCGGCACGCTCTCCGGCTTTCCGTTTCTTCGGATGGAGCCCTCGGCCCGCGCCGCGGCGCTCGGCGGGGCGTACAGCGCCATGTACGGCAGCGACGTCAACGCGCTCTTCTACAATCCCGCGCTCCTCAACGCCGACATGCACCGCAGCCTGTCAGTGTCGTACCTCAACCACCTGAGCGACCTGAACGCGGGCTTCGTCTCGTACGCGCTGCACCGCGAGGGGCTGGGGACGTTCGGCGGCGGCATCCGCTTCATGAGCTGGGGCGAGATCGAGCGGGCCGACGAGAACGGCATCCGCGACGGTACCTTCTCCGCGGGCGATGTGGCGCTGACGCTGGGCTATGCGGGGCAGCAGAGCGAGAACCTGCGCTATGGCGCCAACGTCCACGCCGTCTACTCGGGCATCGACAGCTACAGCGCCTCGGCCGTCGCTGCCGACGTGGGCGTGGCCTACCTCGTGCCCGCACAGCTGCTCACGGTGAGCGCGTCGGTCAATAACCTGGGCGCCACCCTGTCGTCGTTCGGCGAGACCACCGACGAGCTGCCCGTGGACCTGCGCCTCGGTGTGACGAAACGGCTGCAGTACCTGCCGCTGCTGATCTCGGTGACCGGGTACAACTTGCACGACCTGGGCAATGGCCCCGAAGGCGGCACTGCTGCCGACAATATCTTCAGCCACCTCGCCTTTGGCGGCGAGCTGCAGTTCAGCGACGCGTTCCAAGCGCGCATCGGCTACAACCACCGCCGCCACCAAGAGCTAAAGACCAAGTCCCGACTCGACTTCGCGGGCTTCGGCCTCGGCTTCGGCTTGAGCGTCCGCCGCTTTGTGCTTGACTACGGCTTCAACTCGTGGTCCTCGTTCGGCAGGCTGCACCAGTTCACGGTGCGCACCAGCGTGTGACAGCACTAGAACGCTTCTGCTTCCAGCACACGGAGGTGCGCCAGGCGTTGGCCGTTCCATAGATCGGCGGAGACAGTGCCTGTGAGGCGGTAGCGTGCTGCCGTGGTGAACGACTGCTCTTGCCCCTCGGGGAACGTGAGCACGTAGAGGTTCTGGTTGGCCGTCTCCAGCATGTACGCCGTGAACGGCTCGTTGCCGCGCATGCTGACCTGGCCTTCCACAGTGACCGTATCGGCGGTGGAGTGCGGGGCGGTGGAGGTACAAGCGGCGAGCATACCGACCAGAAGCAGCAGGCTGAAGAAGCGCATGGCGACGGATGTGTGAGGGTGGATGTAACGTTGCGGGTATACTACGTACGAACGATGTGCCAAACCGCGCGAGCGGAGGCAGGTACACGGGTTTTTGCCTTTCGAGACGCGTCAGCCTAGCCTTTTGCTGTGTACTGTGCTAGACATCCTGTCGATTTTTCCCAACTCTGGATGTTTCGCGCCCGCCTCTCCGTCCGATAGTAGGTACAGCGAAGCGCTTGTGTACCCTATATTTAGGGCCCACTCAGCGCTTTGGCACCATCCGTGCCCGCAGTGCTCCCCGTGATTACTCCCGCTTGATCCCACCCGAACCGATGTACCGTTCTTTTTTGCTTATTGCGATACTCGCGCTGTCAACGGCCTCATTCGCGACTGCCCAGGAGGCGCCGCTCCGCGCGCAAGCGTTCTTATCCGAGGCTGTGCTCGATGATGACAGCGGCCGCTCTGGAACGCCGGAGCGTCTGAACTCGCCCATAGGCCGCGCCGCCCTCGAGGCGTTCCACGCGCGCAAGGCTGAGGGTACCCTGCCCGTGCTGGCGTTCAAGCGCGTCGATCCCGAAGTGGGGGAGCGGATGGAGTTTAAATTGCGCGAGAACAGCACGCTCAACTTCGACACAAGGACGTTCGAGCTCGTGGGCAAAGGCGATCGCTATTACATCTGGGTCGACCCCGACGAGCTGGGCAACGTGGACGGCGACAGAGTGGCCGAGCTGAAGGTGGGCATCGGTGAGGCTACGCCTGCAGGATCGTACAACCCCAACGCGGGCATCATCGAAAACAACGAGGTGGTCTTCGGCGACGCGCCAAACGTGGATGGCGACACCAGGGTCGATGTGCTGGTGTTCGACTTGCCTAGCGGCATCGCAGGGTACTTCGACCCCGTGGACATCGCCCCCAACAACGACGGGACGGGCTTCCTGGGCAACGGCCGTGACATGATCTACATCGACTCGCGTCTCAACACCTCGTTAACGCTAGCTGTCATCGCCCACGAATACCAGCACCTGATCCACGCCAACTACGACCCGAACGAGCGTACGTTCATCAACGAGGGGCTCTCGGAATGGGCAGAGATCATGAACGGGTACCGCGGCCGCCGGCCCAACTACCTGACGTCGCCTGCTGAATTGAGCGGACCGCTCTTTGACTGGCAGGGCGTGAACATCGATTACCAGCGCGCGGTGTTGTTCACCACGTACATCGCCGAGCGCATCGGCGTGGAGGCCACGGGGGCCATCACCCGCGAGCGGACGACGGGTGCCAGTGGCTACACCAACGTGTTCAACGCCTACAACACGGGCCTCAACCTGCTCGATCTCATGGCCAACTTTCACTTGGCCAACCTCATCAACAACCGCAACGTGAGCGAGGACTACGCGCACTTAGACGAGTACAGTGGCGTGCGTGCAGTCCCGCAGCGCTCTGTGGATGGGCGCACCGAAAACAGCCTCTCCAGTGGGCGCCATACAATGGAGCCGGGTGCTGTGCTCTATGCTGAAGCCACCAATGTCACCGATCCTCGCTTCACGGTAGGTCCCGTTGGCGAAACGGGCTCCACCAGCGACTCGCGCCGCCTGCGCCTGTTCGCTGTGCTGGAAGACCTGAACGGCGTCACCCGCGTGGAGCCCATTGATTATGGTACGACTACGGTGTTCGAAGGGGCGTTTTCGCGCGCCACACTCACGGTGGCCCACGTCCAGCCCACCAGCATCTTCGAGGTCGATATCAGCTACGGCGTGTCGTGGGTGGTGCAGGGCGAGGTAGAACTCAGCAACATCACCTACGATGACGGCGACATCGCGGTCACGGGCAACTCGGTAGATGCTTACTCCCTGGGCGCCGAGGCCCGCCAAGCTAACCGGTTCATTGTGCCCGAGGGCGGCACGCTGACAGCCGTCTCCATTGCGCCGCAGTTCGAAAGCCATTTCAGTAACAGCACCCTCCCGGCGTCGGCACCGCAAGACTTGCGCCTGCACGTGTGGGCCGCTGCTGCCGATGGCTCCCCGAGCGTGGCGCCCGAAGACGAACTCTTCGTCCTCGACATCGACAACGTGACGTCTAACCCGCTGCCGAGCACGTCGGCAGAGGTGGCCTTTGCCTTCACAGACATCAACCTGCAGGCGTACGTCGAACAGCTGAGCAGCCTCCCCGACACGGTCTACATCGGCATCTCGAACATCGGTAGCGATGCCAACTACCTCGCGATGGGCGTATCCGAGTACAACAACGCGAGCAGCAACTCGCCGTCGGCGCTGTATCTGCCCCCCAACTTCTGCGAGCCCGCAGGCTCAGACGACTGCTGGGCGCCGTTCGCTGGGATCACGTCCAACGGTGACTCGATCTTTGAAGACCGTGTCGTGCCCATCCGGGCCGAGTTTACCATAGGGTTGCAAGGGACCTCAAACGAGGACGTGTCTGAGTTGCCGGAGCAAGTAGCGCTGGAGCAGAACTACCCCAACCCGTTCAACCCCACCAGCACCATCGCCTTCACGCTGCCCGCTAGCAGCGAAGTCCGGCTGACGGTGTACGACCTGCTGGGCCGCCCCGTGGCTACGCTGACGGAGGGGACACTGGCGGCAGGACGCCATCAGGTGGCGGTGGATGCTACCGCGTGGGCCAGCGGCGTCTATCTGTACGTGCTGCAGACGCCAGACGCCCGCGTGACGCAGACCATGCACTTGCTGAAGTAACCTGCGTTGTGACGTGACGGACGGCGTTGTATTTTCGGCGCCGTCCGTCACGTTCACGCTCTTCCGCCGATGGCGCGCATCATCGCCACGGGCCAAACGCCCGCCAAGAAACGCCACGAGCACATGCGCTCGGTGGCCGAAGTGCTTCGGCTGCTGGCCCAACGCCTCCGCTACGACGAGGAGGCCAAGGACATGGCGGCGTTCCTCGTCTTCAACCTACGCGGCATCTACGCCACCATCGACGAGAGCGCCCAGGCCTGGGACGACAAGGGCTACTGGAAGAAGGCCGAGAAGCTGCGCCACGACTGGCGCTGGAGTCGTAACGCGGGCCGCGATCTGGAGAAGCTGATCCGCGCCGATCAGTGGGATGCCGTGCCGCCGCTGCTCATCACGCTCATCCCCCACGTCAGCGGCATCACCATCAACGCCCACACCCGCGATGCCGATTGGTGGGTAGGCGCACGCCGCGCCTTGCTCCGCGAGGGCAAATGATGGTAGGCGGCTAGCCGAATGCGATGACCAGCACGACGTACCGCGCCACGCGCGTACCGATGCCGACGAGCGCAAAAAACCACAACGGTACCCGGATGAGCCCGGCCACTACGCACAGCGGGTCGCCCACAATGGGGAGCCACGATCCCAGCAAGCTCCACTTGCCGTAGCGCTCGGCCCACGCCAGCGCACGCCGCCCCGAGCGGCTGTCGTCGAGCTTAGTCCGCAGCCGCTCTGAGGGCCACCAGCCCAGGCCGTAGTTGAATGAGGCGCCCAGCGCGTTGCCTGTACTCGCTGCCAGCAAAACACTCAGCGGCGCGAGGCCCGCCTCTAACGCCCCCACGACAGCGACCTCTGATGAAAAGGGAAGCAGCGTGGCCGCGAGAAACGCCACAGCGGCGAGGCCGAGCAGGCCATAGTCAGCAACGAGGCTGCCGAGCGTTGTGGTAAGGAAGACCAGCATGCCGAGAAGATAGCGCACGCGCAGGCGAAGCTACGACGCTCTGTACGGCGCGGGGCGCAGGTTTACGCTGACGCTTTGCGGCGGCCCATGATGGGCGGCGCGCCGCTGGCAATCGTCGAGCCGGTGACGCGGACCGTCTGGATGTCGGGGTGGAGGTGGACCTCGAACATGATGTCGATCATGGTAGATTCCATGACGGCGCGGAGGCCACGGGCGCCCGTGTTGAGGGCCATCGCCTTCTTGACGACTTCGTCGAGGGCGCTCTGGTCGAAGGTCAGGTCTAGGCCGTCCATCGCGAAGAGCTTCTGGTACTGCTTGACGAGCGCGTTTTTCGGGTTGAGCAGGATGCTGGTGAGGGCGTCGTGCGTCAGCGCATCGAGCGTGGTCACCACGGGCATGCGGCCCACGAGCTCGGGGATCAGGCCGAAGCGCAGCAGGTCGTCGGGCTCTACGTAGCGGAAGATCTCGGGGTCGTTCTTGTCGAAGCGTTTGGTCGTCCCCGCGTTGAAGCCGATGGTCGTGCTCGAGAGGCGGTGCGCGATGATATCGGCCAGCCCCTCGAAGGCGCCGCCGCACACGAACAGGATGTTGCGCGTGTCCAGGTTGATCAGGTTCTGCTCGGGGTGCTTGCGCCCGCCCTTCGGCGGCACGCCCGCCACGGTGCCTTCCAGAATCTTGAGCAGCGCTTGCTGCACGCCCTCGCCCGAGACATCGCGCGTGATGGACGCGTTGTCACCTTTGCGAGCGATCTTGTCGATCTCATCGATGTAAATGATGCCCCGCTCCGAGCGCTCCACGTTGAAGTCGGCCGCATGCAGCAGGTGCGTCAGGATGCTCTCTACGTCCTCGCCCACATAGCCCGCCTCGGTGAGTGCGGTGGCGTCAGAGATAGAGAATGGCACATCGAGCACGCGGGCCAGCGTCCGGGCCATGAGCGTTTTGCCCGTACCCGTAGGCCCGATGACCAGGATGTTCGACTTCTCGATCTCGATGTCGTCGAGCTCGTGAATGTACTCGTGGTCGTCGATGCGTTTGTAGTGGTTGTACACCGCCACCGAGAGCGCACGCTTGGCGCGTTCCTGCCCGATGACGTACTCGTCGAGCGTCGCCTTGATCTCGATGGGGTTCAGGCGGTTGGCGCGCGTGATCGTGGTGCGCAACCCAGCCTGGTTGGGCACGTTTTGATAGGCCGCCAGATCGCTGCTGACGATGCGCACCGCATCGTTGATGCAACGATCACAGATGTAAACGTCCGGCCCGGCGACCATCGAAGTCACTTCGTGAGCCGATCGCCCGCAGAAGGAGCATCGGATGATTTCGTCGCCGCGTCGGGTGTGCATCGATGATGTGCGGGAAAGTCGTGTACAACAGGTGGGCTGGCAGCACTCGACGGAAACCGCAGACGAGTCCTGCATGGTAGGTATATCGTACCAACGTGTCAACTGCTTAAGCCGACGCCGCCAGAAAAGCTAAACGCGAAACCCACGCCCGTGGCTAAACCAACGATTGTCAAGAAGTTGCCGGAGTTGCCCGTCGCCTTTGTCGAGCGCTTGGGGCAGATTCTGTCCCCCGACGCCTTCGCGCAGGCGCAGGCCGCGTTTGCGCAGCCGCGCGTGTGCAGCTTCCGTGTCAACACGCTCCTGGCTGATCCTGTTGCAGTCCGCGACGAACTGGCCGCGGCCGGGCTGACGCTGGCGCCCGTCGGCTGGATGCCTGTGGCCTTCACTGTACCTGCCGATCAGCGCACTGCCCTGCTGGCCACGCCTGCGTTTGCGGAGCAGCGGATCTACGTGCAGAACCTGTCGAGCATGGTGCCCCCCGTGGTGCTGGCGCCCCAGGCGGGCGAGCGTATCCTCGACCTCACGGCAGCCCCCGGGAGCAAGACCCTGCAGGTGGCCGCCGAACTTGCCCGGCAGGCGGATCCCTCGGTGAGCACCTTGGCTGCGGTCGAGTTTGTGCAGGGGCGGTTCTTCAAGCTGCGCGCCAACCTGAAGGCACAGGGGGCCGCCTGGGTAGAGACGTATCACACCAACGGCGAGAACGTATGGCGGCATCGGCCCAGCCACTTCGACCGCGTGCTGCTGGATGCGCCGTGCTCCAGCGAGGGCCGGTTCCACGCGAGCGACCCGGAGAGCTGGGCGTACTGGTCGCCGCGCAAGGTGAAGGAGATGGCGCGCAAGCAGCAGCGTCTGCTCTACTCAGCAGTCCACGCCACCAAGCCCGGCGGTAGTATTGTGTACTCGACGTGCTCGTTCGCGCCTGAAGAGAACGAGCGCATCCTCGCCAAAGCGCTCAAGACCTTTGGCGACGCGCTCACGCTGGAACCGCTCGGTATCGAACTGCCCAGCATGATACCGCCGCTGACGGCGTGGCGGGGCAAAGCCTTCCCCGAGGCTATCCAGCACGCCCGCCGCATCCTCCCGAACGATCAGTACCAGGGCTTCTTCGTGGCACGCCTCCGTAAGGTGTGATACCCCCTCTTTGAGAACGGTGTGCAAGCGTACGGGTGAGGCCTCATGCAACCGCTCCCTCTCAGGGGGTGCCCGGAGGACTGCGGGGTATTCCTGTCCAGCAGATACACCCTCCGACCCGCCTGACGGCGGCCCACGTCCCTCAAGGGAGGCGTTGGCTCTGCCCATCCAAGACGCGCGATTACTTTGGAGAAGTGGTATGAGAGGCATGTGACTTTATTGGACATAGCCGCGCCTGTATGTATGCCTGTCATCCGTACCGCGAGGGTCGATTTATGTGGAGCCGAATGGTCTTGTTGCTACTGCTCGCGCTCGTTGCGCGGCCTGCCTTCTCCCAAGCCGTGGAGGGCGGGACAGTACGTCACGGCGCATGGCCGGCCTGGATGGACACCGAGTCGGCTTCGGACGAAGCCTTGGGCTATGAGCTGCTGCCGTTCCTCGACGACCTGACGCTCGACTACAGCTACTACCGCCTGTCTGATGGCGAGCCACGGCTAGAGCTGGTGTTGGCATGGGCAGAGGGCAACAGGGGCGTCCGCGATGGGCACATCGTGGCGCGCAAGCAGATGCCGGATGACGTGACCTTGGACGAGCTCGACCTCGTGGCGACCATCGTGGTGGAGGACACGGCGGTTGGCGAGTTGGTGATGGCGTACACGGCGCTGGCGCTGGGGCCGGCACCGGATACCCGATGGCACGTGGCCTCGCCAGAACACTGGGCCACGCTCTTCCCCAACCTCTCCGCCGAAACCATCGCGCTGCTGTTTGAGCGTGGCTTCACGCTGGAGCGCCTGCGCGTCGAGCACATCGCCTTTGCCGTCGCTGATCCTGGCGAGCGCCCCATCCGCGTATATCCAGGCCGCCCGCCAATCGCGGAGGAGGCTGTTGGGCGTGGGGTGGAGGCTGCGATCTGGGGCACTGCAGGCCGCCCAGTCGTGCGCGACGTGCCTCGTGCGCCAGGCACACAGAAGCCAAGACCGGGCACGACCGGGCGCAGCAGCGGTACGCGCTCCGAGCGCGGCTCGCGCAGCGGCGGTGAGAGCAAGCACGACGAGGCACGCCCAGCCACGCGCTCGGGGGGCGGCGTGCCGGTCGCAACGAAATCTGACAGGCGCCGCGAGCAGGCTACCGATGACGACGACGACAGCGACGAGCCTAACCTCTTGCCTGTAGCTATGGCGGCGTTTACCGTGGTCGGCGTCGTGGGCGCAGCAGGCGGGTCGCTCGGCTACTACGCCACTTATGACACGCCGTTTGGCCTGTCGGCGGGGCTGGCGTCGCGCAACGGGGGCGTGCTGCTGATGGCCTCGATCAACGAGGCCGTGCTCAACACGGGCCCGGACCAAAAGCTGAACGCCCAGGCGCTGCTCTTTCGCCGATTGGGGCGTTTGCCCGTGCAGCCCGCCGTAGGCGTGGGCGCGCTGGCTGAGACGCGTCCCGGCGCCACCGACTTCTCATTCGGGCTGTCCTTTGGCGGGGTGGTGCCCCTCGGGCCGCTGCTGCTGCACGGCGGCTACGATGTCTTGCACGACGACGTGGAGATGGGCGTAGCGCTCGACTTCGGACGGATGCGCCGCGCCGCAAATCTTTAGGCGTGGCACGGCGTAGGGAGGCGACCTCAAGCCGAACCTTTCCCTCCATGCGCATAGCTTTCCAGGGCGAAACGGGTGCGTTCAGCGAAGAAGCCGTCCGCACGCGCTACCCCGACGCCCACGTGGTGCCGTGTCCCACCTTCGATGCCGTCTTCGAGGCGGTGGCGTCCGGTGCGGTGGACCGTGCCGTGCTGCCCATCGAAAACTCGCTCCATGGCAGCGTACACGCCAACTACGACCTGCTGCGCGACCACGACCTCGTCATCATCGGTGAGTTGAACCTGCGCATCCGCCACAACCTGATGGCATTGCCCGGCACGTCGCTGGCCGATATCGAACGCGTCTATTCGCACCCACAGGCGCTCGGGCAGTGCCGCACGTACCTCAAGACGCATGTGCCGCACGCCGAGCGCGTGCCGAGTTACGACACGGCGGGGTCAGCCAAGATGGTAGCCGAGCGCGGCGAGGCCAACGCTGCCGCCATCGCCAGCCGCGCCGCGGCCGCCGAGTACGGCCTCGGCATCCTAGCGGCAGGCATTGAGAGCAACCAGCAGAACTACACGCGCTTTCTCACGCTGGTCCGCCCCAGCGATGTGCCGCCCCGCCCCGCTGGCGCCACGCTCAAGACCTCGGTGCTCTACGTCCTGGCCGACAACGTGCCGGGGGCGCTGTTCAAGAGCCTAGCCGTGTTCGCGCTCCGCGACCTGGACCTCTACAAGATCGAAAGCCGTCCGCTCATCGGCCATCCCGGGCAATACTTGTTCTATCTGGATCTGCAGGGGCATGCCCAGGATGAGCCTGTGCGCCGCGCCCTCGGCCACCTGCGCGAAGTCACCCAGTCTGTGCGCGTGCTCGGCTCCTATCCGGCAGGCTCCACCATCAGCTAATCCCCTGAATCGGGTATTGGGAGATGGCCGCTGTGCGACGTATCGTAGGAGGGTTCGCTGCACCCCATCCCAACCACCTGCTGCCATGGCCATCCGTGTAGGACTTGCCGAAGACAACCCCACCGTCCGTCACCGCGTGCAGGAGCGCCTGTCGTTCTTCGACGAGGTGCGGCTGACGCTGGTGGCCGAAAGCGGCGACCGGTTCCTGGAGCGCTTGGCCACCTGCGCACCCGAGCAACGCCCACACGTTGTGCTCATGGACATCGAGATGCCGGGCCGGTCGGGCATTGAGACGACGGCGGTGCTCAAGCAGCAGCACCCCGACATCGAGGTGACCATGTTCACCGTGTTCGAGGACGAGTCGCAGATCTTTGCGTCGGTGCAGGCGGGGGCCACAGGCTACTTGCTCAAGGAGGCTACCGCTCGCCAGATCGTGGCGGCCGTACAGGACTTGGTGGCGGGTGGAGCGCCCATGTCGCCCGCCATTGCGCGCAAGGTGATGCAGCACGTGCGCCACACGGCTGCGGCCACACCAGCGTACACGTTCGACCTGAGCAGCCGCGAGCTGGAGATTCTGGAAGGCATCGTGGCCGACGAGACCGAGCATCAGATTGGCGAGCGGCTCTTCATCAGCCCGCACACGGTGCGCAGCCACATCAAGCGTATCTACAAGAAGCTCCACGTGCATTCGCGGGCCTCAGCTGTACGGGTGGCGTTGCAGCATCGGTTGGTATCGTAGGCTGCCGGGGTGCGCCCTCAGCCTGTCACGTTGCGGCACGGCATCGCTAAGGCAAAGGCTACTTGCCCTCGCCAGACGACAGGGCTGAGAGGGCGGCCAGAGCCGCTTCGAGCTCGGGGTCACGGCCTGCGATTACAGCATCCGCATCCAAGGGGACCACGATATCGGGTGTCACGCCACGGTCGGGGCCGGGCAGAGCAGGGCGTGATCCGTACAGGGGCACATCCGCCGCGATGGTGGTGTTCGGAAGGGTAAGGAAGACCATCTGGCCTCCGTTGAGCCCTTTGAGGCTGCCGCCGGTCTCCTGGCCGACAAGTAGGGCGACGTCCGTTTCTTTGATCTGCTTCGCCAAGTAGAACGTTGCCGACGAAGCGGTAGCATCGACGAGGACAGCAATAGGCCCTCGGAAGGCAGCTGCGGCGGGTTGGATGGAGACAGGCGCCCGCGTGCGTGTCACGAACTGCCCATCGGGGCCGGGCGTGACATCGTCGGTGAGGTCGTAGAACCGGTCGTCCCATGAGCGGACGAAAGGACGCACCGCTTCGGGTACGACCTCATATGCCGTCACGCCTTGCCAAAACCCGACCTCGACAGGGCGCTGCAACAAGTGCTGAAAGAGCAGCGTGGCGGCGTTGTCCATGCCTCCGTCTACGCCGCGTAAATCGACCACCAAGCGCTCCGCCCCGCGCGTGCGCATCTGCTGGAAAGCGTCAACGAGCCATTCCTCATAGTTGACGCGCATCTGGTTCGTCGAGAAGGAGCCGATGGCGAGGATGGCGGTGCTGCCTGCCATGCGGAACGTCAGCAAGTCGTCAGCGGATCGCGGCAGCGTTGCGTTGCGTGCCCAGAGGAGCTCGCGCCGTGCGTCTTGGGTAACCCGGGCTACGTCGAGATCAGTCTCTGTACCATCCGGGTAGCGCACACGCAGCGCAAGGTCGGCCTGGGGTGGGTAGAGGAGGGGGTAGAGCACATCGAACCGCTCAGCGGGTGCCAGCAGGTCGTCTACTTCGAGTTCGTCAAGCCGCTTGGCGTCGTTGGCGCCGTCGGCAGAAGCATACGGCATGAGGCTACGCAGCACCTCAGCCACAGGGCGCCCGTCCAACGACAGCACCTCTGTACGGAGGGGCAGCACACGGTCCGTGGTGGCATCGCCCGTCACAATCATGCGGTCGCCTACCAAGCGAAACGCGAAGGGGACACGGTTGGCGGAGGCGTACAGCGCCGTGGTGACGAGCGGCCCCTGGTTGTACATGCTCACCTGTGTGTGCCCGTCGCGAATGGCGCCTACCGCTTCGACGAACGCTGGGTAGGCGGCGGGCATCGGCACGGCATCGTCGTACTGCGCGGCTAACTGGTCTACCTGGGCGGTGAGCCGCGTGTAGAGGGCAGCGACCTCGGCCTCGGTGTTGTGGAGTAAGAGGCCCGGATGCAATGCGGCCATGCCGTTGCGCAGCACACGGATGTCTTCACGCAACTGATCGCCCGTCAGCACCAGCGCTGGGAGGTCCGTCTGTGCGCCTGCAAACGCCCGGCGGTCTCGTGTCATCTGCCTGGGGAGAAGAATCCGGTTTTGCCCCGGCTCCCACTGGAGTTCCCCGTCAGCTGAGGCCACGACGATCTTGTACTCGACGAGGGCCGTCCCCTCCGGGAAGAAGAGCTCCGCGGCATAGATGGCATCCCCATCAGGGTCTGTCATGGCGAAGGTCTCGCCCCATGACAGCGGGGCGGTGTTACCGCGTACGCCCACCACAGCATCGGCTGACAGCGTGGCTACGCCGCCCATGTCGATGTGTAGCGTTACGGGTTGGGCAGAGGCTGGTGGGGAGCCCAGCAGCGCAAAGCTGCCGAAGACCCACAAGCAGGCAACAATACGCTGATGGAGCGGCGCAGCTGGTAGGACCGCGAGGCGTAGCAGGGCGCACATGAGGGCACGAGCGTTGGGAAGACGTAGCTGCTCTACGACGAAGCGTGCCAGCAGAGGTTGCGCGGATGGCACGCTCGCTCAGTACACCCAGGGGATGAGGCGCCACGTGCGGCCTCGGTACGCGGCGTAGCCCGCCAGCCCGTCCGTGAGCAACGCCTCCTCGTAGCGCAGCTTCACCACCAGATTGACGAGCAGCGTTACGAACAGGACGAGGCGGAGCACAGAAAACGCATCGGCGAGCCAGCCGAGGCCTACGAGCAGCAGCGCCGCGTACATCGGGTGGCGGAGTAGTTGGTACGGGCCCCGCGTGGTGAGCAGCGCGCCGTCAGCTACGTCGGGGCGGATGTGCAGGTTGCCGATGCGCATGGCCCAGAGGGCCCACACCCCGAGGGCGATGCCGACTCCGATCAGACCAAGCCCCACGGCACTGCGCGGTAGCAGCGGACCAGCGAGGGCAAGCCCTGCCAGTGCGGCAAACTGGACAGCAACCAAGAGCGTGGACTTCACGTGCGGGCGGCGTTGAGCGAGTGGGGCGTGCTTCTACTCAACGCGGCGTACGGAGATCGGCGCTAGGCCAGGAGCTGGCCGAGCGTCAGCTCAGTGGCTGTGTCAAGGTGTGCGCGGGCATCGCGAGGCAACGTTACGGTGAACGTGGTGCCGCTGCCCTGCGCCGTCTCCACCGTAATCGTGCCGCCCAGCATGTCGGTGGTGCGGCGTACGATGGTGAGCCCGATACCACTGCCTTCATAGCTGCGCGCGAGCCCCGTGCTCTCTTGCTTGAACGGCTCGTAGATGTGCGGCAGGAAGGCCTCCCCGATGCCAATGCCTGTATCTTGCACGGTGATCGAGAACGCGTCATCGGTGGTGGCAAACTGCATGCTGATCTCGCCCCGCTCGGTGAACTTGATGGCATTGCTCAGCAGGCTGGCGGCGATGAAGTCGAGGGCCGAGGCATCGAGCCATACCGGATGCTGCATGCGAGATTGATCGATGTGCAGCGTAAGGTGCTTCTGCTCAGCGCGGCGCTGATGGGCAGGCAGGATCCGGGCAAGTTGATCCTGCAGGTGAAGGGCCTGGTGCATGAACTGGACATCGGCGGTCTCGAGGCGAGCCAGGTTGAGGACGGCATTGAGCGTATCCATCAGGCGGTATCCGCTGGCCTCAACCATTTCGAGGAATTCGCGCTGCTCGAAGCCCACTTCTTCCTGCAGAACGGCCGCGATGCTCACGATGCCAGCTACCGGGGTGCGGAACTCGTGTGTCATGTTGGTGAGCAGCAGCGTCTTGAGGCGGTTGGCAGCTTCGGCGCGCTCCTTCTCCGTGCGCAGGCTCGTGTTCGCCGCCTTCAGCTCAATCGTCCGGGCTTGCACCTGCTCTTCCAGGTGGTCGCGGTGTGCTGCGAGCTGGGCGTCCCGCTGCTGAATCTCGCTGAGCATGGTGTTGAACGTCTCGGCGAGCAGCCCCAGCTCCCCGTCGCTCATGCGCTTGGCCCGCACGGTGTAGTCCTTCTGCTCCGTGACGGATTTAGCCGTGCAGGTCAGGTTGAGGATGGGCTCGGTGATAGACCGCTTGAGGCGGCGCGAGATGATGAACGCCACGCCCACCGAGAGCATGAGCACCACGAAGGTGATGCCGAGGTAGCGCTGCAGCCGGGTGAAGAACGGCGCGAGGCTGTAGCGGATGTAGAGCCCGCCCACAGACTCGCCCTCGAACACAATGGGTTGGTAGACATCCACATGCGTCCGCGTGTACCGCGTGTAGGCATCTGTTGGCGGTGAGCCCACCAGAGCCCCCGGGTCGTCGGGCTGTTGGAAGTGCGCCATGGTGCTGCCGTCGGCGCCGAACAGCACGGCCATCCACATCGCGGGGTCGGTTTGAAGCGGGTTCAGCGCCTCCTCAGCGCCCATCGGGTCGCCAAACTGCAGCGCGGCGCTCGCGCTCTGCCCTACGATCGCCATCCGGCCCACCAGGTCGGTCTCCAGGCTGCGCTTGTACGTCAGCACGTCTTGCCCAATGAAGCCGAACGCAGCCACTAGCAGTGCGATGCTCGCCGTAGACATGACGAGGATCGAGAGCCGATGGTTCAGCGGGGCCGAGGATGACAGAAACACGCGCATGGGTTAGTCGGCGGCCTCAGGAGAACGTAGCAGACGGAGGAAGTGGGAGCGGAAGTACTGCCCCCAGGCGCTCTTTGGGCGGTCTGGGTTGTTCCAGAACGTCTCGCTGGCAATCCAGACGCGGTACGGGTTACTGCCCCGCCGCTCCTCCAGGTCGCCCACGATGTCGCACGTGGTACACGGCGCCAAGCCGATGCGCAGCGTGTCCTGGCGTGCTGCGTGCGCCACCACAAGCACCTGCGGCTCCTCGCGCACGACTTCGACGTCGGCCTGGAGGTACTTCTTGAGGATCCGCCACTGGGATTGGGCTTGGAGGTCGCTGGGGGCGATCATCAGCAGATGAAGCCCCATCGCGCCGATGATGGCGGCGAGTGTGAGTAGAGGCTTCATCAGTCGAAGAAGAATCGGTAGTTGATAGAAAAGGAGATGTCGCTTCCGGCGTTTTTGAACGGGATGTTCTTGCGTACGCCGAAGACGAAGTTGCGCCAGTCATAGCTGCCGCTGAGGCTCACGCCATGCTCCTGTATGAAGTTGAGATCCCGCTCGCGGTCAGGTATGGGCTCTAGGGTAAAGGGGTCTTCGGAACCGTTGACGGAGTAGAACCCGGTCGCGTAGACGTTTATGTTGTGCCACCACACGCCCCCGCCTACGAGCGTCTGTACACGCCCGAGATGGTTGAGGGCGCTGCCCACATACCACGAGGCGAAGTAGGGCCGGTCGCGAAAGAAACCGTTGCCGTCGGGGTTGAAGAAGACGAGGTTGAGATGGAGGTCGTTGTAGCTGGGCGCGAGCCGCGCTTGGAAGAGGTTGAGTTCTCTATCGTTGACCAACTGTAACCGTGCAGAGGCCTCCAGGCGCATGCGGTAGGTGAGGGCGCGTTGGTATCCGCCGATCACCATGAGGCCGTTCTGTGCCCCATCGCTGAATGTGACTATGGCCGCCAGTTGCTCTGGCGTCATGGTGGGAATGAGTGCAAATACCTCGGGCGGGATGAACTCTAAGAAGTCGTTCAGGGTGAAATCCTCGCTCCGCGTCCGCTGGAACGCTAGGCCCACGTTGAAGGGCCCACGCGCTACGCTGGTGGTCACGTAATGCCGGTGGACGCGCGGTATTGGGAACGTTTCTCCCGATGTTCTTCCCTGATTCAACGTCAGGTACTCGTAACTGAAGGAGACATCGTCAATGAGTTGGGCATGGGCTTTGGGATTCCACCCAACGGCGAGCACCATACCTATCACAACAAAACAGTGACGCATACTACACAAAAGGTCACATCAGAAATAACACACTAACATCGCCCAACACGGGGCAGACGAACGCAGGTATCGGCACATACGGCGTTACGTAAAGAACAGGCTGGCAGGTTTGTCAGGGTGCCGCAATGCTCCAAACCGCCTATATTTGCGCTCGACGTTGATCGTGTGTGTCCAAACGAAGCCCATGTTACGCCAGCCCCTGTTGCTCCTCCTTGTCCTGCTGATCCCAGCAACGGCCCTTGCGCAGGACCACGTGATGCCGCACATCCTGCCGATGCGCCAGCGCGCCGAAGTCATCGACCGGTGGCTGGAAGAGCGCCTGGACACCGTGCTGCCAGAGCTGATGCGCCGCGAGGGCATCGACCTATGGATCATCGCCGCGCGCGAGTACAACGAGGACCCGATCATCAGAACGATGCTGCCTGCTACGTGGCTGGCGGCACGGCGGCGCACGGTGCTGGTGCTGTTCGACCGCGGCGAAGGGCAGGGCGTGGAGCGGCTGGCCGTGGCGCGCTACAACGTGGGCATCTTCGAGCGGGCGTGGAGCCCCGAAGAGCAACCCGACCAATGGGCGCGCGTGGCGGAGCTTATCGCCGAGCGCGACCCGCAGCGCATCGGCATTAACCGCTCGGAGCTGTTCGCCACCGCCGACGGGCTGACGGATACGGAGTACGACGGCCTGCTGGCCGCCTTGCCCGAACGCTACCAAGACCGCCTCACCTCGGCTGAGCGCCTGTCGGCGGGATGGCTGGAGACGCGCACGGCGTCGGAGATGCAGGTGTACCCACAGGTGATGCGCATCGCCCACACGATCATCGCCGAGGGGCTGTCGGAGCAGGTGATCCAGCCCGGCGTGACGACCACGGCCGACGTGCAGTGGTGGTACCGCGAGCGCATCCGCGACCTCGGCCTCGTCACGTGGTTTCACCCGATCGTAGACGTGCAGCGCGCCAGCACCGACGAGCGCGGCAACGACTTCTCGGAGCGCTTTAGCGAAGCTACCATCCTGCCCGGCGACCTGCTGCACATCGACCTGGGCATTACCTACCTGCGCCTCAACACCGACACGCAGCAACATGCCTACGTTCTCAGGCCCGGCGAGACCGACGCCCCGCAAGGATTGAAAGACGCGCTGGCGGTGGGCAATCGCCTCCAAGACATCCTCACTGAGCAGTTCGTGACGGGCCGCTCAGGCAATGCCATCCTGCTCGGCGCGCTTAACCAAGCCAAGGCCGAAGGCATCGACGCTACGATCTACACACACCCGATTGGCTACCACGGCCACGGCACGGGCCCGACCATCGGTCTATGGGATCAGCAGGGCGGTGTACCCGGTCGTGGTGACTATCCGCTCTATCCCAACACCGCCTACGCCATCGAACTTAATGCCGCTGTGGGCATCCCCGAGTGGGGCGGCCAGCGCATCCGCGTCATGCTAGAAGAAGACGCGTTCTTCGATGGCGAGACAGTACGCTACATCGGCGGGCGCCAGACGTCGCTCATGCTACTGCCACGCCCCTCGCCCGTCAACCGGTGACGGAGTTTCCCGGCAGGATGCTGTGGGGCCTCTTCTGAATCGAGGCGTGTGATGCGGTCGCCGGATGCTTCCATAGCACATATCTTCCTGTCGCATCTACCATACCGAAATACGTAGGGCGATACCCAAGCGGTGTATCACATCGCATCGTATCGCTCTCATGCTCAACCGTTACCTCACGGCTTTCACGCCAGCATCCTGCACGGACGCTGCGGACCAGCGCAAAGGCCAACTCATCCTGCTCGTCGCTCTAGCCAGTGGTCTTGCTGGCGCCATCTACGGCGTTTTCTTCGCCCTCATCGGCTTCACGCTGGGCGCCCTGTTCTGCGCCCTAGGCTCAGGTTTATCCGCAGGCGTGGCGGTCGTGCTTCGCAAGAGCGGTTCCTTGTTTGCCAGTGGTACGATGATGGCTGCAGCGATGGTGGGCGTGATTTCTGGCTTGGGGTGGTCGGGCTACGGCCTGGCCGACCCAGTCAACGCGTGGCATGCCGCAGGACCGCTCATGGCGCTGTTGATGGTCAACCGCAAGGCTGCATGGTCTTGGTTTGGTGTAGCGGTCCTACAACTCCTAGGGATGTGGGTCTTGCAGCAGCGCGGCTTCACGTTCGGACAAGGCTACGCCGCCGACTGGCTGCCTCACATGCAGGCCATGCTGTACGTGGGTGGTGCTGCCATTGTACTCATCATCGGGTTGATTTTTGACAACCTGAAGCAGCAGGCGCTGGCGGCATCGGGACAGGCGCAGGCCGATGCAGAGGCGTTGGCGGCGCGCGTGACGCAGGCCATAGCGCATCTGGAGCAGGAGAAAGCAGCGACCGAGGCCGCTCAGCACGAAATGGAAGCCGAGCGGGTGTACCTGCACGCCCACATCGGATACCTAGTGGAGCGCATCGCCTCGATTGCCGATGGCGACTTCGTGCGGGGCGTGGGGGAACGTGCTGCCGCAGCAGACGCCCACATCGCGCCGGGCACCGTGACCGCCGTTGGGCATTTGTACCACGGCTTGGACGACGTCTGCCTGCATCTACGCGATATGATCCAGCGGGTGCAAGAAGCCGTGAGTGTGGCGCAGCACACCGTGGCGAGCATTCGCCATACTAGCACAGCCGTGACAGACGGCGCGCAGGCGCAGGTGCGCCAGGCCGAGGCCATGGCTATAGCCGTGCAGCAACTGGCGGCGACGGCAGAGGGCAATGCACAGCACGCCGCTGACGCCACCACGGTGGCCGAGGCCAGCAAGCACAAGGCCATGGAGGGCGGCGAGGTGGTCTCGCAGACGCGCACCGCCGTCCACACCCTCGCCTCGGGCATCGCGACCTCTACCCAGACCATCCAGCAGCTCGGCACTTCTAGCCAAGCCATCGGCGAGCTGGCCGAGACCATCACGGATATCGCCGACCAAACCAACCTGCTCGCGCTCAACGCCGCCATTGAGGCCGCCCGAGCTGGCGATCACGGCCGGGGCTTCGCTGTCGTGGCCGACGAGGTGCGCAAGCTTGCTGACCGCACCGCGCAGGCGACTGAGCACATCCGTCGTATGATCAACACGATTCAAAACGAAACGACTGTGGCGGTAGACACGATGCACGAGGGCCAAGCGGGCGTAGAGCGCGGCGTGACGCTCGCCGATCACGCGGCCGGCACCCTCCACGCTATCGTAGACGGCACGGCGGCAACCGTGGACAAGATCACGCACATTGCTGTGGCCAGCGAAGAGCAATCCGCCACGACCGCGCAGCTCAGCAACGCCGTGAACGAGGTGGCGACCATCTCCCGCGAGACGGCCCGCAACCTGGAGCACGTGCAGGCCCACTCGCACACCATCGAACAGACAACCGCCGACTTGGCCGACCTGCTCGGTCGATTCACGGTGACCAACAAGGCTATCCCCCACAGGCAGGCGGCCTAGCAAAAAGCGACCAGTTCCTCGCCTCAACGCTCAGCGGCTAGCGCTGGCACGGCCCAATCGGGCGCGACTCGAAGAAGCCGACGGCATCTAGCACGTCAACGGCAGGGCGCCAGACCGCTTCGGCGGGATAGCCGGCCCCGAGGAAGCCGAAGCCATTCTCCACGTTCGAGAACACGCCGGGCTCTACGAGCGCGTCGATGTCAAACGCGCCGCCGGGGGGCTCCCACTCGGCATTCGTCACGTTGACCACGAAGCGGATGCGCTGCAGGAAGATGCGATCGTTGGGGCGGATGTTGTTGTCGCGGAACGACCGGGTGACCTCGCCGAAGTCGTCTTTCAGGTCGACGATGAAGCGCCAGCCGCGCTGGCGCCCCACGTCCACGTCGTACGGCAGGCGCACCTTGTGGAAGGTAGGGTCTGGCGTGTCGCACATGGTGACGAGCGGCAGCGTGGAGGTCTCGTACTGGGCGTAGGCCGAGAGCGCAAACGACGGCGCGGCATCCAGCTGTAGCGGCACGTCGATGTCGAAGCGCGTGACGTTGGCGGGCTCGATGGTAAACGTCACCTGGGGCGGGACGCGCACCGTGGCTGAGGCTTGGGCGCCGTCGCTGCGCGTGACGGTCAGGCGGTACGTGTGATCGTAGGCGGCTCGAAACGGCGCGTAGAAGACGTGGCGGATCTCGCCATCGGGCAGGGTGGTCAGCGAGTCGGTCCACGTGATGCGCTCGCCCGTGGTGAGGTCTTCCGAGACGACGACGGCGTCGATCTCAGCCTGGATGACGGTGCTCAGCTCGCCTGTGATGGGAAAGACGCGCACGGCCTGCGTGTCGGCGGCGGGGGTGAGGTAGCCGTAGAGCGAGAACGGCCGGTCTTCGCCCAGGATCGGATCGACCTCGGTGTCGCACGCGCTCAGCACAAGCAGCACGGCGCAGGTCAGCAGAAGCAGGAGTCGAGGAGCGCGCATCAGAAATCAGCTTTGAATCCGACGGTGGGGATGACGGGAAGCTGGTCGGCACGCTCCAGCGTGAACAGGTCCAGCGCGAACAGGTTAGCGCGGTTGTACGCGTTGATGAGCCCCGCCTGAATCATGAAGTCGATGCCGCCCTTCTGCTCGAACGTCCGGTCCACGGAGACGTCGAGGCGGTGGTAGGCGGGTAGGATGCCGTTGTACGGCTCTTCGTAGATGACGCGGCGGCTGTCGCCGGCGTCGAACACGTCGATGAAGTCATCCACCAGCAGGAAGCCGTCGAAGCCGAGGGCGCGGTTGTAGGGCAGGCCCGCCCCGTAATTCCAGCGCATGTTCACGTCGAAGCCGGCCACGTTGGTCGAGAGCACCACGTTGAGCTGGTGGCGGCGGTCGTGCGGCGGCCGGAAGTCGAGCGTGGACGAGCCGTACCACAGCTCCAGCGTCTCCTGCTGCGCGGTGTAGCGCACGTTGGACCAGCCGTAGTTGACGTAGGCGTAGAACGCGGGCAGCCGCCACTCGGCGCGCAGATCCACGCCATAGGCCCGGCCCGAGGCGGGCTGCACGCGGGTCGTCAGGCGCGGGAACGACGTCCACTCGCCAATCGACATGTCGCTCATCTGCTTGTAGAAGCCCTCCACTGAGAGCTCAAGTTCAGCGCGCGGCGTCACGCGGTAGCCCAGCAGCGCGTGGGTGGCGCGTGGCAGGCGGTCGTTCGGCGGCACCGTCCACGCCGTGAACACGTTGGTGGCATCGCGGCGGTCGTTGAGGCCTACGAGGTCCTGGTGGTAGCGCCCGAACGCGCCGCTCCACTGATGCAGGCCACGCTCGTACACGACGCGCAGGCGCGGCTCGGCGTGAAAGCCGATGTTGCCGATGTTCTGAATCGCCACGCCGGGGCGCACCTTCAGGTGCTCGCCGAACGCGAAGTCGGGCTCGAAGTAGGCGCCAAACTTGGGCAGGCGCTTGAAGCCGGAGTCGATGTTCTGGTAGAGCCCGCCGAGGTTGGTGCGCAGCTCGGGCGCGCGCAGGTAGAAGCCGTAGCCTACCTCGGTCGCGCCCGCGTAGTACGTCAAGTTGATCTCCGTGTTGAAGCCGCTCACCTCCGAGACGCGGTTGGGCTCGTCGCGCGGGCCGATCTCCGTGTCTAGCCTGGACACCGAGAACAGAAACTCGCCCAGGATCGGCAGCGAACGCGGGACGATCAGGTAGCGCAGCCCATACACCGTGTTCGACCAGCGGATCTCCTCCGGCGTCCGCTCCGACGCCGGGTTGGTCAGCAAGCCCTTGTCCGTCGTGTGCAGTACCGACACCGACGCCTGGTGGTCCGCGGAGAGCTTGACGTGCGTTTTGGCAAAGAGGTCGCTGAAGTCGTAGTTGAGCGGCTCGTCGATGTAGAGCGCGGCGGCCTGTTCGATGACGGACTTGCGCGCCGACACCATCACCGACATCACATCGCGGATCACCGGACCCTCCACCATCACGCTGCTCACGAACGGCGCGGCGGAGATGGCGCCCTCGTAGCGCTTCTTGTTGCCGTTGCGCGTGGAGATGTCGAGCACGGACGAGAGGCGCCCGCTGAACTGGCTGCCGTAGCCGCCCGCGTAGACGTCGGCCTTGGCGAGCAGGTCGGAGGGAAACGCCGAGTAGAAGCCGAGCACGTGGAACGGCTGGTAGACGGGCATGCCGTCGAGCAGGACGAGGTTGTGCGTGGGCTCGCCGCCGCGGATGAAGAGCTGCCCGCCGCGGTCACCCGTGGCCACGACGCCGGGCAGCGCGGTGAGGTAGTTGACCAGGTCGGCCGACACGTCGGGCGCAGGCACGACCTCAATGTCGGCAGGGCGGATGGTCTGCTGGCCCGCCGTGACGCGCGCGCCGCCGCTCTCGCGCTCGGTCTCTACCACCAACTCGTCCATCAGGGCCTCGTCGGGTGCCAGCTCAATGCTGAGGGCGCGCGTTTCGCCATCGGCTAGCGTGAGCGTGGGCGTCTGCGTCTCGTAGCCGATGAAGCTGATGCGCACCGTGTACGTGCCCGCCGGGATGCGCGTGATGGCGTAGAAGCCGTCGCCGTCGGTGATGCCGCCGATCAAGCCGGTGCCGCCATCGAGCACTACGTTGACGCCCTCGATGGGCTGGCCGTCGCTGGCGTCGGTGACGAAGCCGCGCAGCGTGGCGGCCATGCCTTCCACATCAGAGGCTCCCGCCTGAGACGCCCAGGCAAGCAGCAGCGCAAGAATCGCGAAGCAGAGTACGAGCCTGTGGCGAGAGGACATACAGCAGCGGGTGAGGGCGGAGAATTAGTACTCGTTCTGAAAAAGCAGCATGCATCCTCAATGGGATGATGCCACCAACCGCCCCCTCCAGGGGGCTGCCCGAAGGGCTGGGGGTGTATCACGCAAGGGCAGCATGTACACCCTCTGACCCGCCCAGCGGCGGCCCATCTCCCTCGAGGGAGATGTTATATGTGCCCACTCCATGGTCAGTGCGCATGCGGTTATGCACTGTGGTTATACATCGGCATGTACAGCGAAACAACGTCCATGCAGGATACCGCATCCCCGGGACTTATGAAAGCGCTTCTAGCTTCCCGATGCTGGGGTAGCTCCGAGATCTGCCAGCGCTTGCTGCACGCGCTCGCCCCAGAGCACGTAGGCGGCGGGCGTCAGGTGGGTGCCGTCGGTGGTGAGGTCGCTGCGTAGGCGTCCCGCGGGGGCCAGCACGGCGTTCAGGTCCACGTACGCCACGTCGTTCGCCGCGCAGTACGCCCGCAGCCGCTCGTTCAGGTCGCTGATGGTGGCGTTGACGGCCTCGCCGTTCTCCTGCAAGATGACCGACTGCACCACGGGTACCTTGTTGTTGCGCTGCAGCGAATCGACCGCCGTCAGGTAGTTGTCGTACACGCGGTCGGCCGAGACGCCCAGCGAGAGGTCGTTGATGCCGCCTTGCAAAAACCACACGTCGGCTTCTGGATGATCGGCGAGGCCGTTCTTGATGGTCCAGATAAGCTGCCCCGTCGTGTAGCCCGGGATGCCGCGGTTGGCCACATCATCGCGCCCCAACACGGTTGCCCACTCGCCTTGCGCCGTGATGGAGTCGCCCTGCATGAGCACCGTGGCCGAGGGCGTGTCTTCGTCGGGCGCCTCGGCTTCGGTCTCCGACTCGGCGAGGTGTTCGAGGAGGTGCATGTGGCTTTGGTACAGGTAATAGCCCAGGGCGAGGTTGACGATCACCGAGAGGACGAGGGCGAGGCGCATGGGGATTCCAGGTCAGCGGGGAGGGTGAGTTGCACCCCAAGATAGCGCGCCCCATATTACCGATGCTGACTTATCCTGCCGATGTGCGCCATGCCTGACCTCTCCGACCGCTGGAACCGCCGCTCGTTCTTGAAAGCCTCGGCTGCGGCCACCGCCGCGACCTCGATGGCGTGGCTGCCGTCCGTCCTGCCCGGCGCCTACGCGGCGGGCTCCGACACGATCAAGGTGGGGCTCGTGGGCTGCGGCGGACGCGGCCTCGGCGCGGCTCGCGACTGCGTCACCTCGGCCGAGGGCGTCCAACTCGTCGCCATGACCGATCTCTTCCGCGACCGCCTCGACCGGGGCCGCGAGGCCGTGGCCGAAGCCATCGGCGACGCGTACCAGGTGGCCGACGACCACTGCTTCGACGGCTTCGACGGCTACCTGCGGCTCCTCGAAACAGACATCGACCTCGTCATCCTGGCCACGCCGCCCGGCTTTCGCCCGCTGCACATCCGGGCCGCCCTGGAAGCCGGCAAGCACGTCTTCGCCGAGAAGCCCGTCGCCACCGATGTAGCGGGTGCGCGCTCGGCCATCGCGTCAGGGCAAATCGCCCGCGACAAAGGCCTCGCCCTGGTGACGGGCACGCAGTACCGCCGCCATCCCAGCTTCATGGATGCCATCCAGCGCATCCACGACGGCATGATCGGCGATGTGCTCTCGGCGGAGGAATACTACCTCACGGGCTCCATCTGGCTGCGCCCGCGCACGCCGGAGATGACAGATCTGGAGTGGCAGTGCCGCAACTGGTACTACTTCACCTGGCTCTCGGGTGATCACATCGTGGAGCAGTTCGTCCACAACCTCGACACCATCAACTGGGCGCTGCAGGCCAGCCCGGTCAAAGCTCTTGCCACCGGCGGCAGGCTCCAGCGCACAGGCGCCGAGTACGGGCACATCTACGACCACTTCAGCATCCAATACGAGTACCCGAACGGTGCCCGCGTCACGGCCATGTGCCGCCAGATGGAAGGGGCGCACAACCAGGTGAGCAACCGCATCGTGGGCACCCTCGGCGTGGCCGACGTCAACCCCGGCTCGTCGGTGATTCGGGCGCACGACGGCCGGGTGCTGTTCGAGGCGCCCGAGCGCGGCAACAACCCGTACGTGCAGGAGCACACCGACCTCATCGCCAGCATCCGCAGCGGGACCCCCATCGTGGAGGTGGAGGAGACGGCCTACAGCACCCTCACGGGTATCCTCGGGCGCGAGAGTGCCTACACGGGCCAGGCGCTGACGTGGGATGACGTGATGAACGCCGAGCAAGACCTGCTCCCGCCCGACTTCAGCAACGGCACCCTGCCCGAGGTGCCCGTCCCCGTGCCTGGTAAAGCCGAGGTAGAGCGCAAGCCGTTTCATGCATAGTGTGTTGGAACCCCTGCGCCTGCGGACGGTCGGACCGTGCCCTAGACTGGAGGGTCATGCCCGCTCAGAATGACGCTTGTTGCTGCAGCGTTGTCATCCCGAGCGGAGGCCAAAGGCCAGAGTCGAGGGATCTCCCACTTGTTCGTCATGCAAAACGAGTAGAGGGGAGATCCCTCGGCTGCGCTCGGGATGACACGAAGAAGCGGTGTGCTGCCCCTCCTCGTCGCTGTCAGAAATGACAACGTGCTTCACCTAGCCGAGCCGTCTCAACCACCGCCCGCATCGCGCCATGAAACGCCGTCACCTCGTTCCTCTACTCATCGCCACCCTCGGCGTGGGCGTCACCGCCGGCTTCTGGTGGCCGCGCGACGACGACTTCTTCACCCTCAAGAAGAATTTCGACATCTTCGGGCAGATGTACGAAGAGCTGGTGACGCAGTACGTGGACCCCATCGATGCCACGCGGCTGATGCGCTCGGGCCTTGACGCCATGCTCGCCGACCTCGACCCGTACACCGTCTACTTCGACGAAGGGCAAGTCACCGATGCGCGCATCCAGGTCGAGTCGTTCCGCCGCAGCCAGTACGGCAGCGTGGGGTTGGGCGTGGAGGTGCAGAACGGCGAGCCCACAGTTGTCGCCCCGCATCGACGCTCCAGCGGCTTCCGCCAAGGCGTCCGCCCCGGCGATGTGCTGCTGAAGGTGAACGGCCAAGACGTGAGCGAGCTCTCAGGCGTGCGCATCATGGAGCTGCTGGACGGCCCGCCCAACACGACCGCCGAGGTCGAGCTGCGCCGCGAGGGCGAGCCGGACCCGCTGACGTTTGCCATCCCGCGCGTGCTGGTCGATCTGGAGAGCCTGTCGTACGCCGGCTTCGTGGACGACGATACCAGCGCAGGACTCGGCTACATCAAGCTGGACCAGTTCGGCATGCAGTCGCACATCGAGGTGACCAACGCTGTGCGCGAGATGGTGGCGACCGAGTCGCTGAACGGCCTCGTACTGGACCTGCGCGACAACCTGGGCGGCGTGCTGCAGTCGGCGGTGGTGATCAGCGGGCTGTTTCTGCCGAAGGACTCGGTGATGGTGAGCATGCGCGGGCGCGACGCCTC
>JBCDJT010000064.1:0-26988 GCA_038747545.1 Bacteroidota bacterium | reverse complement strand
CCACGGCGTGCCGCGCAGGAGCTGCTTGGCGAGATCGCGCACGTAGGCGGGGCCCTGTTGAACAGCCGTCGGGATGGGAAAGCGTGCGAGATTGCCAGCGAAGGGCGCCGAGTTGCGGACGATGCTGGCATCGGCCAGGGGGACGGGCAGCAGGTGCTCGGCCAAGCGCACGGGGAAGGCGAAGAACGCATCGCCCTCGCCGCCGCCGAAGCGCTCGAAGAGCGCCAGTGGGTCCACGCTGCTGGCCACCTCGCCGTCTTCGGTCTCGCCACCTTCGATCAGCACCTCGGTGAGGTACTCCATGAGCTGCCATCGCGTGGGCAGGCTGCTGGCGCCAAGCCAGTTGCGGTAGCCTGGCCACCCGGCCACGTTGGGCGGCTCCAGCAGCCACTGCTCCAGGTCGTCGCCCATCGCCCCGACGACCTCCCGCTGCAGGCCTACTGCAGACGACAGGCCGAGGGCGCGGAAGTAGCCACTCAGCAGCTCGACCGGGCTCTTGATGCGGGCGCCGTGGAAGCGCGGGTCGAAGAAGTGCGCGCTCGTGAGGAGCGCGCGTAGCACGGCGGCGATCTGGAAGTTGCTCTGCAGCATTGTGTCGGCGAGCGCTTGCACCACGGCCGCGTCGGGCTGCTCGTAGACGAACTCTTGGTAGAGCTTGCCCGCGATGAAGTAGGCAATCTGCGGGGCTCGCGTCTCGAAGAGGATGCGCACCACGTCGGCGTGGTTGAAGCGGCCTGTGCGGCCGAGGAAGGTCTTCGTGCCGTCGTCCCAGGCGTCCTCCTCAAAGAAGGCCCGGTATTCATCGCCCACGTGCCATCCGGTGAGGGCGCGGGCGATCTCGGCGATGTCCTGCTCGGTGTAGTTGGGCTGGCCCTGCTGGTCGAGGCGTCCCATCGTGAACAGCTCCAGTAGCTCGCGGGCATAGTTCTCGTTAGGCGCTTCGGCCAGGTTCTCGATGCCGTCCAAGTAGAAAAGCATCGCGGGCTCGGTGCCGATGGCTTCCACGAAAGAGGGGAAGTGCCCGATGGCGTGCCGCCGTAACGTCTGCACGTAGCGATGGGCCACGGGCGCCAGCTCGTACTTCTCCCAGCCCGTCACGAAGTGGTTGTGCCAGAACAGCGTCATCCGCGGGCGCAGGCCCTCCGCGATGCACTCATCCAGCCATGTCCCCTGCACCACCGGAAGCCATTGCTCGATATTCTGATCGAAGAAGGCCTCTTCAGCCGCTTCGCCACCTTCCTCTGGATACTCGGCGTTGATCCAGCTCGGGTCAGGCGGCAGCGGCGCAGCGGCGGCCTCGGCCAGCAGCGCATCCACGGCCTCAGCGGGCGTGCGCCCGAGGAGCGCATCCACCCGGTCGGGCGTGGGGCCGAGCGTGGCACGGCGTAGCAGGTGCGTAGCCCGCCGGCGGTCCAAGGGCGCCGTGTCCAAGGTCAGCGATGAGGTGCGGTACATGGCATCGAAGGCTGGTGAACAAATCGGTGTCACCTAGCCATACGGCTATGTCTAGCGCTACCCTATCGGCCCTGCTGAAATTGCCCTACGCCTGTCATTCTGCCACCGATTCGCCGCCGTGCTGTAGTTCGTAGAGGTGGGCATAGAGGCCGCGGTTCATCACGAGTGCGTCGTGCGTGCCCGACTCCACAAGTTGCCCGTGGTCGAGCACGAAAATGTGATCGGCGTGCTGGATGGTGGAGAGGCGGTGCGCGATGACGAGCGTGATGAGGTCGCGGTGCTGGGCGAACGTGCCTTCGAGCGCGTCTTGAATGATCGCCTCCGAATCGCTGTCGAGGCTGGCCGTGGCTTCGTCGAGGATGAGCACTCGGGCATCCTTGAGCAGCGCGCGTGCGATGGCGATGCGCTGCTTCTGCCCGCCCGAGAGTTTGGTGCCGCGCTCGCCAATTTCGGTGTCGTAGCCCTCGGGCAGCGCGAGGATGAAATCGTGCGCGTTGGCGGTTTGGGCGGCCTCAATGACCTCGGTATGGCTGGCATCAGGATTGGCGTAGCGGATGTTGTCGCGGACGCTCCCGGAGAACAACGTCGGCTCCTGTGGCACCAGGGCGATAGCACGCCGGAGCGCTTGCGTGTCGTACTGGCGGATGTTTTGCCCGCCGAGCGTGATGGCGCCGCCCTGGAGGTCGAAGAAGCGCGTCAGCAGCTTAGTCACGGTGCTCTTGCCTGCCCCCGATGGGCCTACGAACGCCACGGTCTTTCCTAGCGCCACCTCGAAGGTCAAGTTGCGCAGCACAGGCTCGGTGCTGGACGGGTACGCGAAGGTGACGTCGCGGAACGCGAGCGCGCCTGGCGTGAGGCTCTGCACGGCGCCCGAGGGCTCAGCCTTGCTGTCGAGGAGCGCGCCCACGCGTTCAAGCGCTGCCATGCCCGACTGGAGCTGGTTGTTGAAGAACATCACCGACGTCACAGGCTGCTGCAGCATCCGCTGGTAGAGGACGAAAGCCGTCAGCTCGCCAATCGATAGGCTGCCTTGCACCACCATCCAGCCGCCGGCCAGCAGTACGACACCGAGGCCGTACTCGGCCGTCAGCGTGATCAGCCCCTCCATGCGGCCGACGTCTTTGCGGCGGTCTAGGTTGATGCTTACGTAGGCGTCGTTCTCGCGCCCCAGGCGGGCGGTCTCATACGGCTCACTGGCGAAGCCCTTCACCACCTGGATGTTGCCGATGGCCTCGCTCGCTACCGCCGTCAGCTCGCCAATGCGCCCCCGCGCTTTGCGGGAGGCCTGCCGCAGCGGCTCTTGGTAGTAGTGTGTGATCCACGCCATCAGCGGCGCCACCATCAGGTTGACGAGCGCCAGCTTCCAGTTCATCACGAGCACAATGGCCAGCACCACGAGGATGCTGAAGAGCTGGCCCGCCAGCCGGGTGGCGCCCGCCTGAATCATGCCTTCGAGCGCGTTCACATCCGACACCACTCGCGCCACCATCGACCCCGAGCGCTCGTCGAGGAAGCGCACCATGGGCAAGCGCAGCAGCCGGCTGTACGCCCGCATGCGGATGTCGCTGATGATGCCTTGCGTGAATGCGTAGCTCAGGTACATGCCCGCATAGCCGACGAGGGTGCGGAGCAGGTAGAAGCCACCGAACGCCGCTGCGAGTATCAGAAACAGCCGGGGCTCGCCGCTCGGGATCACCGTGTCGAACGCATAGCGGATGAACTGCGGGCTGACGGTGCCGAGCGCCGCAGAGACGCTGATAAGCGCAGAGAGCCCGAGGACTTGACGCTTGTATGGCCTGAGCAAGTACCACAGCTGCCCTGCGCTGCTGCGAAGGTCCTTAGGCGGCCCCACTGGCGAAGAGGCGGCATCAGAAAGGATAGGTGGCGTCATACGTATTGTAACGCACTAGCTCAGCATTTCTTCCTCATCTGCTCGTGGGCTGCACCACGCCGCCTGACGGACCGCGTGCGCCATCTACCACGCCGAAGCCGACTCCGGGTGTCGCTGGTCCGCGCAGCCAACCCATCACCCTAGGTCGCTATCACCGTCAATGCCCGCAGGTGGCGCCTCCGGGTGAACGTTCGCCATCACGCGCGGGGGCGTCGGGTCGCTGGCCCTGGCTGTCTCCGTGTCGAGGAAGAAGCGTACTTTACGCTTTTCGGACGTTCCTGTACGGCGGTAGAAGCGGATGGCGCCCTTGTTGAAGTCGGGCGTTTGCCACTGGATCAACGTGCAGCCCAGTCGTGCGCCGTTCTCCGCAATCTTGTGGATGAACCGCCTGCCCAGGCCTTGCCCGCGGGCTGCTTCGCGCAGGTAGAGGCAATCCATGTAGATGTAGGGCTCAGCCTCCCACGTAGAAAACTGCAACATGTACGTGGCGTAGCCTACCAGTGCCCCTCCCTGCTCGGCCACCAGCGCATACAGACGCGGCGATGCGCCGAAGAGCGCCCGTTCTAGCTTTGCCGCCTTTCCGTCGACCTCAAAAGCGGCTTTCTCGTATGCGGCGTGTAGCGCGCACAGCTCGACCAGGGTGGGCACATCGGCAGGGGTGGCAAACCGAAGCGTAACGTCAGTGGACATGGGCGCAGATGAGGGTGAGGATAAGAAGGCCGTACCATCGGAGTACACGCCACGACGGGCCAGACGCCTAACCGATCAGCAGTATAACAGCCGAGTCGGCGTGTAATTTTCGGAACCGCGGTCAGTATACCAAGCGCCGTCGCACTTTCAAACAGGCCACCCAGTGCGACCCAAAAAAGAGGCGAGGCCCGCCTTCGCCGACCTCGCCTCCGTCCAGAAATAGTGCTCGCTGCGACTTGATCAGCCGCAAGGGCCTAGCGGTGCCAGGATGTGCTGGCAAAGGCATTGTGGTTGTGAATGCTCTCGAAGTTGGTGACTTGCACGCTGAACCATTCCACGCGTGGGTCTTCACGTAGCTGAACGGCGACATCCCGGGTGATGTCTTCGACGAAGGCCGGGTTTTCGTACGCCTGCATTGTCACGTAGCGCTCATCGGGGCGCTTGAGGAGCGGGTAGAGCGGTGCCGAAGCGGCGTTCTCGGCGATCTCGATCAGCTCCTCAATCCAGAGCAGCTGACTCTCTCCCGCCGCATCGCGCGTGGTGCGTACTTGGATCGCTACATCGCCACGCTGGTTGTGTGCGCCGTAGTCGCTGATCTCTTTGCTGCACGGGCACAGGCTGGCCACAGGCACCGTAACGCCGAGGATGAAGTTGTCGCTGTCTGTGCTAGAGTCGCCGATGAACGTACACTGGTAGTCCATAAGCGCCTTCATGCCACTGACGGGCGCCGACCGCTCGACGAAGTACGGAAAGCGCACCTCGATGCGGGCCGCCTCGGCCTCAAGCCGTGTTCTCATCTCATCGAGGACGTTGGGCAGCGTCTGGATCGTGAACTCGTCGCGGTAGCGGCTGAGCACTTCGATGAAGCGGCTCATGTGCGTGCCCTTGAACTGGTGCGGCAGGCTGACGGACATCGCCAGAGAGGCGATCGTATGTTGCTTGCCCTGCGCACGGTCGAGCACGGTGATGGGGTATTTGATATCAGATACACCGACTTGTTCGAGGGCGACGCCGCGGGTGTCTAGGGTATTTTGGATATCGGGAAGGGTCTGAGGCATGGTCGCAGTAGGAGGTGGCGTGGTTAGGCTATGTCCAGGCTGTTGGGGGTCGTGATGGCCGTCGCCTGAGAGGGCCGTGTTGTGCGTTGTGCTCATCGGTTAGTCTCCGTAATAGTCCACAAAATTGCGTTCGGTCTCATAGAGCCGAATATGGTGCAGCCGCCCGCTCGGCAAGACATCCGCCAACTCCTTCCATATCGCCACTACAAGGTTCTCTGACGATGGGATGATGCCCTGCAGGAAGTCGACATCCAAGTTCAGGTTGCGGTGGTCCAGCTTATCGACCACGCGCTCGTTCACGACTTTCTTCAGTTGCCCGAGATCGATGACGTAGCCGCTCACCGGGTCGGGCTCGCCCGCCACGGTTACCTCCAGCACGTAGTTGTGCCCATGCCAGTTGGGGTAGTTGCACGGGCCGTACATGTCCGCATTCCACGCATCCGACTGTTCGGGGTTGTGGAGGCGGTGTGCGGCGTTGAAGTGCAGTTTCCGAGTAGCGTAAACCGTGGGCATGCAGCAGACGAGTTCGTGAAGGCCCCCTCCGACGGAGGCAGCGGGCGTCGTCTTACCTAACCCACTAGCACAGGATGCACCCCTCAGGAGAACGTTACGAAGGCACCCGCAATGTGACGGCGCCTGTTACTTGCGGAGGCTGCGCCCTACTTTACAGCTCCTCCCCCATGCACCATACACAGACTATGCGCTGGCTCGTTACACTCTGTTTTCTTGCGCTCGGCTGGGGTGATCTCCAGGCGCAGATCCTGGACGCACCCGCCCGAAACGAAGGCGAGGGGCCGTTCGAACGCCTCGTGCTGCGCGGGGGGACGCTGATCGACGGCACAGGTGCCCCGCCCGTCGGCCCCGTCGACATCGTGGTGGAGGGCGACCGCATCACCGAGATCCGCAGTGTGGGCTATCCCGGCGTGCCCATCCTAGACGAAGGGCGCCCCGCAGCAGGCACATACGAGCTGGATGCCTCGGGGATGTACATCCTGCCCGGTTTGGTGGATATGCACGGCCACATCGGCGGGCGGTCACAGGGGACGCCCGCTGAGTACGTGTTCAAGCTATGGATGGCGCACGGCATTACCACCGTCCGCGACCCGGGCGCGGGCAACGGGCTGGCGTGGACGCTGGACCATCGCGAGAAGAGCGCTGCCAACGCCATCACGGCGCCGCGCCTGCAGGTCTATGCCGCCTTCGGCCGAGGCTGGGACCGCCGCGTCACCACGCCTGACGAGGCGCGTGCCTGGGTTCGCTATGTAGCTGGCGAAGGGGCGGATGGCATCAAGTTCTTCGGCGCCGCGCCCGAGATCATGACTGCGGCCCTGGACGAAGCGGGGAAGCAAGACCTTGGCACGGCTATGCACCACGCGCAGCTGGCCGTCACGCGCTGGAACGTGCTGCACTCGGCGCGTGCGGGCCTGACCACGATGGAGCACTGGTATGGCCTCCCCGAAGCCCTCTTCGACGACCGCACCGTGCAGGACTACCCGCTCGACTACAACTACAACAACGAGCAGCACCGCTTCGGGCAGGCGGGCCGCCTCTGGGCACAAGCCGCCGAGCCGTTCAGCCCGCACTGGAACGCGGTGATGGACACCCTCCTCGCCCTCGACTTCACGCTCGATCCCACCTTCACCATCTACGAGGCCAGCCGCGACCTCATGCGCGAGATGCGCGCCGAGTGGCACGAGTTCTACACGCTGCCCTCGCTGTGGGACTTCTACCGGCCCAGCCGCCGGGCACATGGCTCGTACTGGTTCGACTGGGGCACCGAGGACGAGGTGGCCTGGAAGCGCAACTATGAGCTGTGGATGACCTTCGTGAACGAGTACAAGAACCGCGGTGGCCGCGTGACCGTGGGCAGCGACTCGGGCTTCATCTACAAGCTCTACGGCTTCGGCTACGTGCGCGAGCTGGAGCTCTTCCGCGAGGCAGGCTTCCACCCGCTCGAAGTGCTATGGTCGGCCACGCTCAAGGGCGCTGAGGCGCTTGGCATGGACGACGAGGTGGGCAGCGTGCAGGTGGGCAAGAAAGCCGACTTTGCCATCCTGGCCGAGAACCCGCTGCAAAACCTGAAGGTGCTCTACGGCACCGGGGCCATCCGCCTGGACGACAACAACCAGCCCACCCGCGTGGGCGGCGTGCGGTGGACCATCAAAGACGGCATCATCTACGACGCCCCTGCGCTGCTAGACGATGTAGCCGCCATCGTCCGCGCCGCCAAGGTGGAAGCAGGTCTGCCCGACGGTCCCCTTCCCGACCCTTCCCGCGAGTAAGCCATGCGTCTTGCCATCATCGCTGCGCTGAGTGCCTGGGTGTTCTTGCTGAGCCCGCCTGACCAAGCACCTGCCTGGGAACTGCTCGAAGCATCGCCTTTCCATTCCACACGTCACGACGACCTCTACTTCATCCATCCCGATACGGGATGGACCATCAACCTACAGGGCGAGGTCTATCAGACCGTCGATGGCGGGCAATCGTGGGGCTATCATCAAACCGGCGTCTCGGGCTTGCGCAGCATTGGGTTTGCCGACAGTCAGAGGGGCTGGATTGGTGTGCTCGGCGGCGAAACGCTGCTGCTGGAAACCACGGACGGTGGGCAATCCTGGCACGACATCACGGCGCGCCTGGGCGATGACATCGGCTTCGGCATCTGCGGTATCCACGTTCTCGACGACAAGCACATCGTAGCCGTCGGCCACTACAGCCAAGGCGCGCATGTCTACCGGTCAGAAGACGGCGGCCAGACGTGGACGACCACCAACCTAGCGCCGCTGGCAACTACGCTTGTGGATGCCTACTTCTTCGATGCGCAGCACGGCATCATCGTGGGGGGCGGCGATGGCGACTTGTACCGCAGGGGACGCGCCGTGGTCTTGCGCACAACCAATGGTGGCGAAACGTGGGAGCGCGTATTTACCTCATCGGACGTAGGGGAATGGGCGTGGAAAATTAGCTTCCCGGCACCCGACACAGGCTACGTGAGCGTTGAGCAAGGCGACGACTTGGCACGCCGCAGAATCGGGAAGGTCCTCAAAACCACGGATGGTGGGCAGTCGTGGACTGAGCAGGCCGTACCGGGCGCTCTACCGCTCCAAGGCATCGGCTTCATCGACGCGAACACAGGTTGGGTGAGCGGCCGAGGCACCGATCACGTCACTACCGATGGCGGCGAAACGTGGATGCGTGGCACGGCGCTCCTTCCACGCCCCGAAGGCTACGTCATCACGTCGCCAGACTGGCGCGAGCAGGCGCAAACCGACGGCTGGGTCAACCACTTCCGCTTCCTGGGCGACAGCGTGGCCTACGCCGCGGGCCGACGCATCTACAAGCTCGATCTGCGCGATTGATGCGGCACTTCAGCGACGCCCGCCGTGACGAAATCCCCAAGCCTTTCAAGACCAGCGCATGGTATCGGGTGGGGCGTGCGCTGTAGTTTCGGGACGTTTTGGTTCACTCTGCTATTGGCATGAAGCACGACCTGATCGTTTTTATCAAAGGCGCGGCGATGGGCGCGGCGAACGTGATCCCGGGCGTCTCGGGCGGTACCATCGCACTCGTCACAGGCATCTACGCCCGGCTGATCCAGGCGCTCAAAGCCTTCGACGTGGGCGCGGTCAAGCTGCTCGCGGGCCGCAACTGGCAGGGCTTTGCCGAGCGTGTCGATCTCCGCTTTTTGGGCGCTTTGGCCGTGGGCGTGGTGGTGAGCATCCTGACGCTGGCGCGCGTTTTCGAAGGCCTGCTGGAAGCCTACCCGGTCCTCATCATGGCGTTCTTCTTCGGGCTGATTCTCGCCTCGGTGTATTACGTGGGCAAGACGGTGGAGCAGTGGTCGCCGGGCGTCATCGCAGCGTTCGTCATCGGTACCGTGGTGGCTACCAGCATCGCCTTTCTGACGCCTGCCACGGAGAACAGCGCGTTCTGGTATGTCGCTATCTGCGGCGTGGTGGGCGTGTGCAGCATGATCCTGCCCGGCCTCTCGGGCTCGTTCGTGCTCATCCTGATGGGCAACTACCTGCTCGTGCTGCGCGGCATCAACACCTTCGACCTCGACATCCTGATCCCACTCGGTGTGGGCGTCGTGCTCGGTCTCATCGGCTTTGCGCAGCTGCTTGGGTGGATCTTCAAGACGTACCCCAACCTCACTATCTCGCTCATGACGGGCTTTGTGCTAGGCTCGCTGGCGGTGATCTGGCCGTGGAAGAGCGAGGTCTATCTGCTGGACGAGGCTGGCCAGCCCGTGCTGAAAGACGGCGCCGAGCCCATCATCCAAGGGTACCAATGGTTCGTGCCCGATGTCGCGCTGCCGGAGACGTGGTTCGCCATCGGGCTGATTCTAGTCGGTGTGGGGGTGATGTGGGGCGTGGAGCGCTTGGCCCACTCAGAGTGAGGGCGGCTGGAGGGCGCGGCGCCACAGCTCGAACGCCAGCCACCAGTCTAGCGCCACCGCCTGCGAAGCGTCGCCGCTGTAGAAGCCAGCGACAAGCCGCTCCACCTTGGCCGTGTCGTACAGGGGGACGTGGGCAACTCCCGTCGCGAGGTCGCGCACCATCGGCTCAAGCCGCTGCAGGTAGATCAACCGATGCAGGTCGGTGTAGTGCTCGCCCCACCGCTTCTTCACCTTCGCCACCGCCCAGGCGCCGAGCGTAGACGCGCCGAACGGGTAGGTCGTCCCCGACTTGGCCAAGGGCAAATCCGCCAAGGCCGGGGTGCGCTGCCGGATCGTTCGCTTGTACATGCGCCCGTGCCGTCGCTTGCCAACAGGTGTCGCCATGATGGCGCTGAGGAACGCGGGCTGGGCAAACGGCATGTAGTTAACTACTTCCGCATCGAGCCGCGCCTGCTCATGCCCGAAGAAGTTGGGGAGCCGCGTCCAGATCGATAGCAGGTCCAACCGGTTGGCGCCGCCCGCCACGGGCGCGTCTCGCGCCAGCGCAAAGACTTCAGCTAGCTGTGCCTCCGCGCCTTGCCGCAGCGCGTGGTGTACATCGGCGGCGAAGACATCGGCGCGTTGTACCGAGAAGGCAAAAAAGAGTGCTCGATCGGTGAAGCGTAGCGGGCGCTGATAGCGCAGGCGGTTGAGAAACTGCCTGCGCCCGATCTCGCCAAAGCCGCCGTCGATCATCAGGCGGTGCTGCGCTTCGAGTGGCGCGTAGGCTGCCAACTTGAGCGCTGCTGTGGCCGGAATCGTGGCGCACGTCTGCACCACATGGCGCTCTATGATGGCTAGCACCTCCTCTGCCGAGGGATCGGGGTAGGCCAAGTGTTGCCGAGGCGCGTCCACGGCCTGTGCCAACTGCTCGGAGAGCAGCACATCGGGGTCAGAGGCGTCGCCGAAGGTGTGCAGCCCGTACGTATCGCCGCCGCTGCTCAGCAGCGAGAGGAGGAGGCGCGAATCGATCCCCCCGGACAGTCCCAGCGACACCGTGCGTCCGCGCCCGGCTTCAGGGGAATGCACGTGCAGCACCCGTTCTAGCACACGCATCGGTGGGTCCGTGGGAGCCTCAGTATCAGGCAGCCACCGCGCGGCGCCCACGGTCAGTTGATTCGCCGTGCGATTGTAGCGCAGTAGCCCGCCCGGCCCAAGCCGCCCAACGCCATCGAGGAGGGCGTCGTACGAAAGCTGGTTGAACGTCAGCCAGTGCCCACCCAGCGCGCTCAGGTTGAGGGTTGTGGCGTGGACCTGACGGGCCAGCACATCGAGCTGCGTGGAGAGGTAGAGGCTTTGTTGGTGCTGTGCATAATACAGCGTGCGCGTTCCGAGCGGATCTGTGAACGCCTGGACCTCTTGCGCCGACCAGCGCACCAGCACAAAGTGCCCGTTCAACCGCCGGAGTTTGTTGCGCAGTGCCGATGCAGAAAGCGGCATGAGGGCGTGCCAGTCGGCAGCGGTGAGTGGGTAGAGGCCGTCGTCACCAAGGCGCATACCCAGCCCCACGATGTTCCAGTGCCAGCCCGCCTCGGCATGATGTCCCCACTGGCAGGTGGCGCCCAGCCCGCCGAGCACCACGCCCCAGCCTTCGTCATGGTGGCGGTGTTGTTCATGCGGTAACGCAGGCGTCGCAGCTGGCGGGCCCGTCCATCCAATCAGCCAACTCATAGCGCGTGGTCAACAGAAAAGGCAAGCCTCTGGAAGGAAGCCTGCCTTGTGAAAAGCGTGGTGGAAGCGCCGCTAGATGTCGAGGTCGAGGTTGCGGCGTAGCTGCGGGTCGCGGTACAGGTCGGGGTACATGTGCGGAAACTCGGCCTTCTTCAGCGGGTCGAGTTGGAAGGCACGTTTGATGGAGCGCACGCCTTCCTCCCGGCGGCCGAGGGCGAAGAGCGCCTTGACCTGCTTGAGGTACGTGCTTGCCGTGTCAGAACCGAGCTGCAAGGCTTGCTGGTAGGCGCGCAGCGCGTCTTCGAAGCGCCGCACCTCCACCAGTGTCTCCGCATAATCCAGCCACACCTCGCGGTTCGCCGGGTCCAGGTCCATCACTTGCTGGTAAGCCTCCAGGGCGCTGTCCAGAAGCCCCGCGTTGTAGGCACAGTCGGCCTTCGCATACCACAACTCGGCGGTGTGTGGGCTGAGGTCTACAGCATGCACCAGGGCACGGTAGGCCTCTGTGTGGCGCTCCAGGGCGTCGTAGCAACACCCAAGCCCGTACCACGCTTCCGTGTAGGTCGGGTCCATCTGCGTGGCGAGGCCGAAGTTGATGGCCGCATCTTCAAACAGCTTCTGCTCCTCTTGTGCCAACGCGATGTTGTAGTACGTGGCCGCGTCACCGCCTTCCAGGTCGATCACGCGGAGGTAGCTCTCGATGGCTTCGTTCAGCTGGCCCAAGTTGGCCAGCGCGTTGCCGCGGTTGTAGTACGCCGAGGCAAACAGGTCATCGATAGCGATGGCGAAGTCGTACGACGCGATGGCATCGCCGAACCGCCCCATCCGGTTGAGTACGATGCCGCGGTTGTACCACGCGTCGTGCGAGTACGGGTCGATGGCAATATGACGGTCGTAGCAGTCCAGGCTCCGGTCGTTGTTGCCCATCCGGTCGAAGCAGAAGCCTAGCTCGTACCAAGCCTCAGGATGATTCTCGTTGACCCCCACGCACCGCTGGAAGCACTCGATGGCGTCCTCCAACCGTTCAAGGCGCTCTAGCGTCACGCCGCGGCTGAACAAGGCCTCGTCGTTGAGCGGGTCGAACTGTAGCGCCTGCTCGTATGCCTCCAAGGCTTCTTCCGTGCGGTCCAGCGTGTCCAGCGTGATGCCACGGTTGACCAGGGTCTCCGTGTCGGTGGGGTTGAACCGCAGGGCTTGGCTGTACGCCTCTAAGGCCTCCTCATGCCGGGTCAGGTTGTTCAGCAGGATACCTCGGCGCATCCACGCATCAGAGGAGAAGGGGTACATCTCCAGCAGCCGGTCGATCACGCCGAGGGCTTGGCCGAACTCGCCCAGCTCAAAGTAATAGGTCGCAATGTCCTCCAGCGTCTCCGAGTCAAAGTAGACCAGCCCATCCTGAGCTTCGTACGCGGCAATCAGATCGCGCAGGTCTTTGGAGTGGGAATCCTCGAAGGGATCGGGGCCGAAGTCAAACATGCTCATACGCAGCCAGTAAGGAGCTTGGGATGAGGTAACGCCTCATGGAGTGGGTAGAGGCAACGCACTGTAAAGCGGTACGCGTAAAAAAGTTTGGGCGTGCTAGCGGCTCCTGCATGGAGTATACGTGGAGACCACTATCGATGCAAGCCGCCCCATGGTGTACAGCAGGGGTGTGTCGTATCGTCTGGGGACGGTGTGACACAACATGATTCAAGGCAACAAGCGTTCCAGATGCTCATTTCGTTCGAAGGAATTGACGGCAGCGGCAAGAGCACGCAGGTGCGGTTGGTGGCCGAGCGCCTCAGTGCAGAAGGGCACACGCCGCTGCTGGTACGGGAGCCCGGGGGCGCCGTAGTTGCCGAGCGCATCCGCACCCTGCTGCTCGACCCAGCGCTCGACATCAAGCCCTTCGCCGAGCTGTTGCTGTTTGCCGCTGCGCGCGCGCAGCTCGTAGCCGAACGCATTGTACCTGCGTTGGAGGCGGGGCAGTATGTGTTGTGCGACCGTTTCTTCGACTCGTCGATTGCCTATCAAGGCGAAGGGCGAGGGTTGCAGGGCGGCGCCTGGATGCGGCAGTTCCAAGAGCGCGTGACGGGCGGTGTGGTGCCTGTGCGCACGTATTGGGTGGATGTGCCGCTCGCTGAAGCCCGCCGCCGCCAAGCCCACCGCGACAGCACGCCTGACCGCATGGAAGCCGCCGATCGCTCGTTCTACGACCGCGTCATCCGGGGCTATGCGGACCTCGCTGCCGCCGAGCCTGAGCGCATCCTGCGGCTGGATGGGATGCAGCCTGTCGAGACCATCCATGCACGGGTGTGGGATGACCTGTGTACACTTCGTGCAGATGGAACAGCGTTCGCAGGGTCCCGTTGACGATTTACGACAATTCACACTCTGTTCTGATGACGGCTCCAGCACAAATCGAAATCCAGCAAGTCCGGGATGTATTCACGGCGTTCCTGAAGAAGCGTAAGCAGCGCCAGACGCCGGAACGATTCGCCGTGCTGGAGGAAATCTACGCCTCAGGCGATCACGTAGACGCCGATGAGCTGTTCATCCGCATGAAGCAGAAGGGGAGCCGCGTCAGCCGGGCCACGGTGTACAACACATTGGAACTGCTCCTGGATTGCAATCTGGTGGTGCGCCATCAATTTGGCAGCACGCAGGCCAAATACGAGCGCGCCTACAGCTACTGGCAGCACGACCACCTCATCTGCATGGACTGCAACGAGATCTTCGAGTTTTGCGACCCGCGCCTGCAGAGCATCCAGGACATGATCGAGGAGATCTTCCAGATGCGCGTACAGCAGCATGCGCTCAACATGTATGCCCGCTGCACGCGCGAGCAGTGCCCCAACCGTTGCGGCGAGCCCGCCATGGCCTAGCCTGCCAGCTCTGACTGCAGTTGCTCCAGGAAAGCACGGAGAAACGCCGTGCGCCGCTCAGCCTCGGCGCGCCCAGTGGCCTTCTGCATGGTGTCCGCTAGGATGAGCAGCTTCGTGTAGAAGTGATCGAGCGTATACGCGTGGTCCTCCGGCAATCGGTGCTCGCAAAACGGGTCGGTGGTGGCGTAGAGTGGGCGGCCTAATGCCGTGCCCACAGCCAACGTGCGCGCAATCCCGATAGCGCCCAGCGCGTCGAGCCGATCGGCGTCTTGCACAACTTGCGCTTCCAGCGTACGCGGCGCGATGCCTGCCGAAAAGCTATGGGCTTCGATGGCATGGTGGATGGCATCTAGATGCTGCGACGGGTAGGCCGCCTCTCGCAAGAAGGCTGTGGCACGGTCGGCAGCGGCGCGTGAGGCGAGGCGACGGTCGGGGTGGTCTTTTGGGAGCGCCACACAGTCGTGCAGCCATGCCGCAGGCACAACGACCCCCAGTGTGGCCCCCTCGGCCCTGCCGATCTGTTTGGCCGAGGCCACCACACGCCGCAGGTGTGGCAAGCCGTGCGCCGCATCGGGCGGGTCAGGCTGCTGGTTCAGGAAAGCGATGCACTGCAGCTCCCAGTCGACCCGCATCAGGCTACCATTTCCAAACCTCGAAAACCGAGCCCCACGTCCCGAATCACGCGTAACGCACCCACTTGACGAGGTCCTTGATCGTGGGCTTTTTGCCGTACATCAGGATGCCGACGCGGTAGATGCGGGCGCTGACCCAGATGGCGCCGACGAAGGTGGCGATCAGCAGCGCGACAGACGCCAGCAGTTGCCACATCGGCACCTCAGTCACCGCAAGCCGCACGACCATCAGCAGTGGCGAGAAGAACGGAATGAGCGACGTCACCACCGCGAGCGTGGTGTTGGGTGCCTCTGCAATCGGGAAGATGAGCGCAAACGCAATAATGACGGGCATCATCAGCGGAATCGTGAAGCCCTGTGCGTCTTGGATCTGATCGATGCTCGACCCCACGGCCGCGAAGAGGCTGGAGTACAACAGGTAGCCGCCCAGGAAGTAGACGAGGAACCATACGAACACGCGAATCGGAATCTGTGGGATCTCAAACCCGACGGCTTGCTCCATCATGGCCGCCTGCGCTTCGGCGGCTTCCGCGGGCATCTGCTCGCCCATCTGCTCCACCATCTCAGTCTGTGCCGCCTGGGCTTGCTCCATAAGGTTATCGGTATCCATGAACGACGCCACTGCGACCCCGGCGAAAGCGGTACCGCCTACCAAGATCAGGATCCAGATGGTTGCCTGTAGCAAGCCCGCCAGGCCGATGCCCAGCACCTTGCCCATCAGCAGCTCGAATGGCTTGACGGATGATACCACGACCTCAAGGACGCGACTCATCTTCTCTTCGACCACGCTCTGCATCACCATGCTGCCGTAGCCCAGCATGAAGATGTACAGGAGGAAACCCATCACGAAGCCGACGGCGGTGTAAAAGCCCGTGTCGCCCTCGGTCTCGCCCGTGCTGCTCAGCTTGAGCGCATCCACGCCCACACGGGTGCCGAAGATGTCTTTGACCTCCTCTGGGGCGTCAATCTGTGCCAACCGGTAGTTCTCCACAGCTCGCGTCAAGCGCCGCCCGACCTGGCCAGTGAACGCGCCGCCCCCGCCTTCGAGCGAGAAGTATGAGGCATCGCCACTCCCCTGCAGCACGCTCTGCGGGATGACCATGTAGGCGTCGTATTCACCATCGACTACCCGTTGGCGAACCGCGTCTTCATCGTCGGGAACGGCCTCAAACGTGTAGCTCGCTTCGTCACCGGGCTGGATCTCGCTCAGCAAGACCTCTGTGCGGTCGATGACGGCGATGGTGCGCTCGGTCTCCTCGTTGCTCTTCATGCCGAGGTAGGCCACGAGCCCAATGATGCCGTAGAACGCGACCAGTAGGATGGGGCCGAGGAGCGTGGTGACGATGTAGCCTTTCGACTTGACCTTGCGCAGGAATTCGCTCTTGACGACGATGCCAATCTTGTTCATGCCAATGGGGTGGTAGAAGTGGGATGTTGGGGAAGGCGCGGTGCGGAGCACTTACGCGGCCTGTGCCGCTTTCTGCTGCTCCACGAGCGTGATAAAGATCTCGTTCAGCGGCGGCTCGCTCACGTCGAATACGGAGAGGTCGTTCAGGTGCGGCATTGCTGCCCGCATCACCTCGATGGGTTTCGTCGCGTTCAAGAGCCGCATCTCGGCGCGGTTGTGGCTGCGCATGCCCACGCGTACCAGCCCCTCGCGCTCCAAGCCGTCGAGGAAGCTGGCGTCGCCGTCGAACTCGATGGTCACGGTGTTGCGGCCAAACTGGCGCTTCACGTCGCGCAGCGGGCCGTTGACGAGGATTTGCCCGTTGGCAATCAGGCAGATGTCATCGCACAGCTGCTCCACCTGCTCCATGCGATGCGACGCGAACAGGATGGTGCGGCCGTCGTCCTTGAGCTCGTAGATGATGTCGCGCAGCAGCTCAGAGTTGAGCGGGTCGAGGCCGCTGAACGGCTCGTCGAGGATGAGTAGTGAAGGGTCGTGCAGGATGGTGGCGATGAACTGCACCTTCTGCTGCATCCCCTTGGAGAGCTCCTGCACCTTCTTCTTCTTCCAGTCGACGGCGTCGAAGCGCTCCAGCCAGTAGTTGATCTTCGGCTTGGCCTCAGACGCCGACATCCCCTTGAGTTCGGCGAGGTAGACCAGCTGCTCGCCCACTTTCAGCTTCTTGTAGAGGCCGCGCTCCTCGGGCAGATAGCCCATGCGCTCCTGGCTCCACGGGCCCACGGGCTGGCCGCCTAGCGTCACCTGCCCTTCGTCCGGCACCGTGATGTAGGTGATCATGCGGATGGAGGACGTCTTGCCCGCCCCGTTGGGGCCCAGCAGACCGAGGATACGCCCTTCCTGGGCGGCAAACGTCACGTTGTCTACGGCTGTGAATGAGCCATAGCGCTTGGTGACATGGTCAACGCGGAGGGTGGCCATAGCACAAGAGAAATAAGGTGGGGGAGGTTGCGGTGCGTGCCCTGAAGTGTAACGACAACGCACGATTCGCTACGGGAGAAGAGCAGCGTAAGATACGCGAAGGCCCTGTGAAGACAAGCGCAGCGGTATCCCGCTAGCCAGATGGTTACAGCAGTGCCCGTGCCTGCGAGGGGATGGGGATGAGGTACTGCTGCTCTAGCACTTCCTCGTGTACCCCAAAGAGGCCCGTCCCGCGAAAGTTAACCGCTACGTAGGGGCCAATGATGTGCTTCACTTCGCCAATGCCGTAGTAGCTGGGCATCGGCCCGTAGTAGACCAGCTCGCCAGCCTCTAGGTCGGTCTTCTGCCGTGCCTTCCGATGAAACGCAGGCACCGCTGGAAGCATCTCCAAGCGGTACGGACCGGCAGCTTTCGATTTGTTCTTCAACGACATAGCGGAGGCAGTGTAAAGCGCGGGCGTGAACGAGAGGGTACGCCTAAGGTTCAAGCAAGGCCAGTGCCAACCACAGTTGGTTCGAGAACGCTTGTGTTGTATGTTGCGAAGCATACCCCGTAGGTTGACGTGTTACCCGTAGCTGTATCACGCCGAAGTAGCCACGGCGGCTTGCCTTCGCTTCCCAATCTCGGCCCGCGAGCGGCGCGCTCCGCGAGGCCCCTCTTTCTTCCCCTCTCTCATGATCACGTACCCCGATAAGATTGCAGACCGCCAGGTAGGCCGCAACGCCCAGCTCTTTGCGCAATCGATTGCCTTGATGGAGACGAAGGAGGAACGCTTCCCCTACCTACGCATCTTGCTCAGCATCTTGGAACTGGCGCACCCTGAGTGGAACCAAGCGCCCAACAAAGATCGGCAGATGGCGCTGCTGGTGCGCCGCCTGAGCGACAAGCGCCTCGACCTCGAAGAAGTGGCCGAGATCGTACGCCTCCGCGATGAGGAGCGCGGCTACTACTACGACTGACCCCTGCCGTACAGAGGCGGTTTCACCAGAGCAGCCATAAACGCAAAGCGGGCCGGAGACCGTCGGTCCCCGACCCGCTCAAAGGTCGTCGTCAAAAACTGTGCGGTATGACCGCCAGATTTTGCTTCACATGCTTAGTTCGCCGAGAACGGCAGCGAGCTGTGGTGCAGCGTGATCTTCAGGTTGCCTTCAGCGTCGCGAGCGTAGCCGAAGGAGTACTCAACTTTCGTCTCCTGACCGTTGGTGCCCGTGAAGAAGTAGTTGCCCATAGCTACGGCCATGTCACCGTCTTCGTCGATGATGGTGCCTTCGTTCTCCCAGCGGACGTTCGTGTACGGTGCGATGGCGAAGCCTTTGTCTTCCGTACCTTCCGTACCTACGAAGTAGCTCAGTGCCTCGTCAAAGTCGCCACGGAACTGGTCTTCAGCAGCCAGCGTGGGCTTGAAGAGCACCGTAGCGCCGTCTACGTAGTGGTAGAACTCACGCACGTGGTCAGCGGCTACAGCGCGGTAGTCTTCGCCGTTGGTGAAGGCGTTGCCGATCTTAACGATGCCGTCGCCCCAGGCTTGCTGAGCGGCAGCTACGTCTTGCGTGGTGATGGGCACAGCGTCGAGCTGGCTGGCTTCAGCGACGTCAGAGCCAGCGTTGCTGAACGCGAGCATGCCGAAGGCAAACAGGGCGAGGACAGGCACTGCGAGGAATTTTTTCATAGCGGTTCTCCGAACACACGTACCAGCGTGCTTTGGGCTGGCACAGCGTTCACTTAAAAGAAATAAGAAGAAGAGTTTTCCGCCGTGTTGCGCATCATACTACAAGCAGAACGTGAAGAGACACTAGGGGTGCAATCACTCGGGTTCATAATGCGTTTGCGATGTCAAACACGAGAGGAGTGTGTGTTTCACAGGCGCCATAATGAGGGGAAATCGTGGGTAGTTTCAGTTCTGTAGCGCGTTGCTTTCCGGTTTCGCATGTTCGTCACGTCTACTTCGCAGCTCCGTTACATGCAAATTTAGACCACTCTGCGGGGCTTCAGAACAGCTGTAAGGCTTTCTCCTACACCGTATATGGGCACGAAAACAGGGGGTGGTGCGTTAGGCGGTTTCCACGTATCACAGGTACTCTGCTTTGCCCGCCACTGACACCGCCCGCCGCTTTCTTGACCCCGTTGTTATCTCCCGCCTCAAGAACATGGAGATGCGCGCGCGGCTCATCGTAGAAGGATTCGTCACGGGCTTGCACAAGAGTCCGTATCACGGCTTCTCGGTCGAGTTTGCCGAACACCGCCCCTACAATCCTGGCGACGAGTTGCGGCATGTAGACTGGAAGGTGTATGGCAAGACGGACCGCTACTATGTAAAGCGGTACGAGGAGGAGACCAACCTGCGGCACTACATCGTGCTCGACACGTCGCCGTCCATGCGGTACAAGCACGCGGGCGAGGTGACCAAGCTGGCGTATGGCAGCTACCTTGCGGCCTCGCTGCACTACCTCATGCTCAAGCAGCGCGACGCCACAGGCCTCATCGCCTTCGCCGACGGTGTGCATACGCTGATGCCGCCCAAGAGCAAGCCCAGCTATGTGCAGCAGCTGCTGGTACGGCTGGAGCAGATCCACAACAAGCCACCGGGCAAGGAGCGCACCAACGCCGCCGCCGTTCTCGACGAAATCGCCGAGCGCATCTCGCGGCGCTCGCTGGTGGTGATCATCACCGACCTGTTCGAGAACGTGGGCGAGCACGAGCAGCTGCTGAAGGCATTGCGCCACCTACGGCATCGTGGGCACGAGGTGCTGGTGTTCCATGTGCTGGAATCGGCAACGGAGCGGCAGTTTCGCTTTCCTGATGTGCCGATGGTGTTCCGCGACATGGAGACGGGCGAGGAGATCACGCTGCAGCCCGCGCAACTGCGCGCCAACTACGCCGAGGCGGTGCAGCTCTTCAGCGAAGACTTCCGCCGCCGATGCCGCGAGCACAACATCGACTTCCTCGAACTCGATACCGCCGAGCCGTTCGACACGGCGCTGCTGGCCTACCTCAACAAGCGCAAGATGCTAGCTTGAGCGGCACGGGCACACACCACTGACGAGCTACGCGGCTATGCGGTAGGAAGGAGTCGCGTCTACGCCATGTGCATCGCCCCTTAGGTTCAGCACCTCTTGCTGCAAGGCCTCGGTCACCTCACTCAACTCTTGCGTGGCCACTGTCATCTCGTCTACCGCGGAGGCCGCCCGTGTGGCGCCCGTCGAAATAGTGTCGATAGAGCGCCCAATCTGCTCGCTGGTGCTCGATTGTTCTTCGGTGGCGGCGGCGATCTGTGTCACCACGTCCAGCGTCTGCGTGGTGGCTTCCACAATGCGCTCCAATGACGACCGCGCCTCGTCGGCCAGCGTCAGCCCGGCGGCAACCTCGGCCTCGCCCGACCGGATGGCCGTGACGACCTGATCGGTCTCGGCTTGGATAGCGCCCACCATCTCGGCGATCTGTTTGGTGGCGCCTGTGGTGCGCTCGGCCAGCTTGCGCACCTCGTCGGCGACGACCGCGAAGCCGCGGCCTTGCTCGCCCGCCCGCGCGGCCTCGATGGCAGCGTTGAGCGCCAGCAGGTTGGTCTGGTTGGCGATGTCCTCAATGACCTGCACGATGTCGCCGATCTGGGCGCTGGAGACGCCGAGCTTGCGCACGCTTTCGGCTGCCGAGCCGACGACCTCGGTCACCTGCTCAAGCTTGGCGCGCGTCTGCGCCATCACCTGCTTGCCCACCTGGGCGGCTTGCTCGCTGCCCGAGGCGCTGTCTGAAGCCTGCGCGGTGTTGGTCGCGTTCTCCACGATGGTCCGCACCATCTGCTCCACGGCTGCGGCTACCTCTTCGCTCTGGCCGCGCTGCTCGTCGGCCACCACAGCCATCTGTGAGCTGGTGTTGGCGATGGCGGTAGCGCGCTCGGCGGCATTGCCAATGGCTGCTAGCATGCGCTCAATTCCTGCTTCCAACCTGTGCTGCTGCTCCACCTGCTCCGTGATATCGGTGGCGAACTTGATAACGCCTGTGGGCTGGCCTTCGGCGTCTAGGATCGGATTGTAGGTAGCCTGCAGCCAGAGCTTGCCGCCGTTCTTCTTCACGCGCTCATAGCGTCCGCTGTGGTGGGCGCCGCTGCGCAGCTTGTCCCAGAAGGCTTTGTACTCCCGGCTTTTGGCGTAGTCAGTTTTTACAAACTGGCGGTGGTGGCGGCCTTGGATCTCGTCGAGCCGGTAGCCCGTGGCGGCGAGGAAGTTGGCGTTGGCCGTCACGATGGTGCCATCAAGCGTGAACTCGATCATCGCCTCCGAGCGATCGATGGCCTCAATCTTGCCCCGGAAGCGTGCCTCTTGCTCCACCTGTGCGGTGACATCAGTGGCAAACTTAATGACACCCGTAGGGCGACCATCAGCGCCGAGGATCGGGTTGTAAGTAGCCTGAATCCAGATCGGCTCGCCGTTCTTCTTCACGCGCTCATAGCGTCCGCTGTGGTGGGCGCCGCTGCGGAGCTTATCCCAGAAGGCTTTGTACTCCGGGCTGCTCGCATACGCGGGCTTGACAAATTGGCGGTGCTTACGACCCTGGATCTCATCCAAACGATAGCCCAGCGCCCCCAGGAAGTTGGCGTTGGCCGTCACGATAGTACCATCGAGCGTGAACTCAATGACGGCTTGCGATCGATCTATGGCGTCAAGCTGGCTCTGTATGCGCGCGGATGTGGATTCTCCAGATGCCGAGGAGAAAAGAGAGAAAATGTTCATCGTCAGTAGGGACTTCTTAGAAACCGACCAGCACTATCCCATGCTCCGCTATGATCGTCCGATTTTGCCCCACCTTTAAATATTTTCGCTACACACCTGGGCACATGCTGTGCGGTCGTTGCCACGCTGCGCAGATCTGATGCGGGGGAAAGCCTGTCGGGAATGCCCCGGCAAAGGCGTTCGCGCACTCACCGCCGCGGGCGCCGCCAGCTCAGGCCCGTGTTGAAGCGCGTGTAGACGTCGTCGAGGAAGCCATCGGCCTCGGGGCGCTCGGCTACGATCAGTTCAGCGAACCAGCGGAAGCCGTAGCGCGCTGCGACCCGTCGCCTGACGTTGAGGCGAAGGCTGTGGCCGAAGGTGAAGAAGTCATCGGCGAGTTCGCCGCGCGGCCCAATGGCCTCGTCCTTGTAGGCGTAGGTAGCCTGCACATCTAAGCCGAAGGGAAGGTCGTCGAGGACCAACGTGGCACCGTAGCCCGCCGCGCGGCTGTCCGTGTTGTAGAGTACTTCCACAAACCACTCGATCTGATCGATGGTGCGTCGCAGTTCGCTGCGCAGGTAGAGCACGCGGAGGTGCTCCACGCTGAGCTCGCCCCGCCACTGGTCGTCGAGTTGTGCGCTGAGCTCTGCCTCGGCGTAGTTCGTACGCTGCAGATCGCCGAAGAGCAGCGGGCGGTTGAAAATGCTGGGCGTGCGGAAGTCGGCGAGGCGCCCCGCAACCAGCTCGAGTGTGCTTGCTGCGGCGAAGTACCACTCGAAGCGGCTCCCGTCAATCCACCCAGCCGGGTCGAGGCCCGTGGGGGAGATCACGCCCTTCACGGGGGGCACGCTGCCAACCTGAAAGCGGTACGTGTCGGTCGTGTATTGCCCGTAGAGCTGCCGCAGCTGGGGACGGAAGGGGTCTACGCTATCCTCGCCTGCGCGGAGGTCGGCCCAGGTCACCCAGCGCGAGGCGAAGCGTCCCCCGGTCGCCACGAAGCCCACGACCGACGCGGCCTCGGTGAACTGCACCTGCTGCTGGAGGCGTAGCGCCGTCTGCAGGCGGTGTCGCTCGGCGCCGCCGTCGATGATGTCGTAGCGGAGGTCTATGCGCACGTCGGGCAGCGGCACGCGTACCTGCGCGTAGGCGGGAAGGCTTACGACGAGGAGGAGCGCGCACACGCTCCAGCATCGAACACACGAGGGTAGCATCATGGCGCACCAACGCAAGGCACGCCGTGGACGTTCGGTGAATCCGGTCAGCCCACAGCAACTCTATGTCTACTTTATCGCAAAGAGAGTCATGCGAAACGGGTTGCGCCCCGGCGCCCCCTTGGCTACCATTGCACACACTCCCCCTATGCCGATGGATGCCCTGTTCACGTTACCGCTCGTCGTCTACACGGCACCGCTGCTGCTGGCGGTCGGCCTGTGGCTCCTCACCTTCCTCGGCGCGTTCGACGTCGATGCCGACGTAGACCTGGATCTGGATCTCGACGCCGCCGACGGGCTGGAGGGCGGCTGGCTGAGCACGCTAGGCCTGGGCGCGGTGCCCCTCTCCATCACTGCCTCGGTATTCCTCTTCCTGTTTGGCCTGCTGGGCTTGTTGCTCAACGTCACAGGCTGGGTGCAGCCGCTGATTGGCGGGCTCGCCGTGGCTGGCGCCAGCATCGCCACCGTCGGCACGGCGCGGTTGCTGGCGCCGGCGTTTGAATCGGGCGAAGCGAGCCGCAGCCAGGACCTGATCGGCCGGACGGCCACGGTACGCAGCAACAGCATCAATGCCTCGTTCGGCGCGGCCACGCTCAAGCTGCCCAACGGCGACCGCATCGAGATCAACGCCCGCACGGCGCCGGGCGAGCCTGCGCTGGCCTATGGGCAGCAGGTGGTGGTCTTCGACTACAACCCCGACGCCAACCTCTATTTCGTCGGTGCGCTGGACGATGACGCGGCCCTGCCGGAGGCCCCATCGCGCACGCGCCTTTCCTCATAACCTACCTCGGAGAACGCTATGGAATCCCTGAGTCCTATGATGCTCACGCTCATCGCCGTCGGTGGCGGGCTGCTGTTTTTGATGGTGCTGGCCTCGATGTTCAACAAGTTCATGGTCAAGGCGGCGTCGAGCGAGGCGCTGGTGATCACAGGCGTTGGGTTGAAGCGCCCTAAGATTGCGCTCAGCAACGCGTTCGTCATCCCGCTGCTGCGCCGCGTGGACAACCTCGACCTCACCGTGAAGACCGTCCGCATCGCCCGCCGCCAGCACGAGAGCCTGTCCTGCGCCGACGGCATCCGCGCCGAGGTGGAGGTCGATTTCTACATCAAGATCAACCCGCTCGAAGAAGACATCCGCCACGTAGCCACCACCATCGGGTGCAGCCGTGCGGCCAACCTGGAAACACTGCGCGAGCTGTTCGAAGCCAAGTTCGCCGATGCACTCAAGACCGCAGGTGCCAAGTTGCAGTTCGACCAGCTCTACCAGAACCGCCGCGAGTTTCGCGATGAAGTGCTGAAGGCGCTCGGCCAAGAGGGCGACCAGGACGTGGTCCTCAACGGCTACAAGCTGGACGACGTGGCCATCCAGTACCTGGAGCAGCTGCCGCTGGAGATGCACAACGAAGACAACGTGCTCGACTCGCGGGGCCGCAAGGAGATCGCGCAGCGCACCTCGGCCGAGGTGGAGGCCGCAAACAAGCGCCTGCGTCAGAAAGAGGTGACCATCGCCGAGCAGAACCGCGAGGCGCGGGTGCGGCAACTCGAAATCTCGCAGGACATCGCCGAGAAGGAGGCGTCGCAGCAGCGCGAGGTGCAGGAGGCGCAAGCTCGCGAGCAGGCCGCTACCGAAAAGACGCTGGCCGAACAGGAGCAGCTGGCCGAGGCCGCGCGCATCGAGAAGGAGCGGCAGATCCGTTTGGCGCAGGAGAAGAAGGATCAAGAGGTGCTGGCCGCCGAGATCCTGCGGCAGCGCGCCGTGGAGTTGGCCGAGGAGCAGAAGCGGCAGGAGATCGAGAATGCACAGATCACGCGCGAGCGCACCATCCGTGTGGCCGAGCAGCAGAAGATCAAGGAGATCGAGATTGCCCGCATCGAGCGCGAAGCCGCTGAGGCCGAAGCCTTGAAGGACAAGCTGCGGATGCTCGAAGAGACGGCGCTCCAAGAGGCCGAGAAGATCAAGGCCGAGGAGCAGGCGCAGACGGTGCGGGCGCTGGAGATCGCCAACCGGCAGAAGTCGATCGAGGTGATCGAGGCCGAGCAGCAGGCCGCCGTGGAGAAGGAGATGAAGAAGGTGGCCGCCGATGTAGAGGCGTACGAGCTGCGCACCGTGGCCAAGGCCAAGCTGGAGTCGGCGCAGCTGGATGCCGAGGCCGCTGCGAAGCAGGCGCTCGCCATCGAAGAGGTGGGCCGCGCCGAGGCCGAAGCGCTCCGCCTGCGCCTAGACGCCGAGAACACCATCAACGAGCGCGTCATCCTGAGCCAAGCGCTGCACGAGCTGGTGCCGCAGCTGCCGACGCTCGTCGAAAAGCTGATGATTCCGGCCGAGCAGATCGACAGCATCAAGATCCTCAACGTGAGCGGGCTGGATCAGGCGAACGGGCTCGGCAACGGCGCGCTCGGCACCAACGGCAGCTCGAACAACATCGGGCAGTCGCTGATCGGCACGGTGATGCAGGTGGGCATGGTGCTGCCCGTCATCAAGGAGGTGTTCAAGGCGCTGAAAGAGCAGAACCAAGCCGACGAGCTGCTGACGACGCTGCGCAGCCTGCCCGGTGGCGAGACGCTCATCAACGCCCTCGACGACGCCCCGCCCGCCGCCTCCACTGGCGACGGCGCGCCGCTCAGCTAAGCGCCTATGCCTACCACCGTCATCACAGGCGCTAGCCAGGGCCTCGGCGCGGCCATCGCGACAGCGTTCGCGGTGCTGCCCGAGGCCCGGCTCGTGCTCGCCGCCCGCAACGAAGCCAAGCTGAACGGCGTCGCAGCCGCCTGCCAAGCGCTCGGCGCCCAAACGCTCGTCCAGCCCTGCGACGTCACCGACGAAGACGCAGTGGCCGCCCTCGCCCGCGTGACGCTCGGCGCCTTCGGCGTGCCCGATGTGCTGATCAACAACGCGGGCGTCTTCTTGGCCGCGCCGTTCCACGAGACGCGCCTCGCCGACTTCCGCTGGCAGCTCGACGTCAACCTCGTCAGCGCGTTCATGGTGACGCAGGCGTTCTTGGCACCGATGCGCGAGCAGCAACGCGGCACCATCTTCTTCATGGGCTCTGTAGCCAGCCTCCAGGGCTATCCGCGCGGGGCGGCGTATGCGGCGGCGAAGCACGGGCTGCTAGGGCTGGCGCGGACGCTCCGCGAAGAGACCAAGGCCGACGGCCTGCGCATCACCACGGTCTTCCCCGGCGCCACCCTCACACCCAGCTGGGACGGCTTCGACGGCCCGACCGACCGCCTGATGCCGCCCGAAGACGTGGCGCAGGCCATCGTCGATGTATACCGGCTCTCAGGCCGGAGCGTGGTCGAAGAACTGCTCCTGCGCCCGCAGTTGGGCGACTTGTGACCTCCCGTTCCCAAGCGGCAGAGCAGGTTATGCCAGAGCTGAAAACTTAGAGTGCGGCACACCGCCTAGGTTTGTCATCACTCTGAGGTCGTGCAATCTGTAGGCGGGGGAGATCCCTCGGCTACAGCCTTTGGCTTCCGCTCGGGATGACAGCTATAGGACGCATAATCATCCTTCAGTACTTGCACTAGTCCTGGTGCATCTTCTCCGTGAGCAGCTTTGCCTCGGCCGAGCCGGTCTCTTTCTCCAGCGCATCCCAGTCGCGGCTGGTGACAATGGCTTCTAGCGTTTCGAGACGCTTGCGCAGGCGCGCGGCTTCCAACTGGGCGACTTCGGCATCGGCGCCGGAGGCGATGGCGCGGCGGCGGAAGCGGTCGGGCAGCTCGGTGATGTCGCCATCCATGAGCTCCGCCAGCACCTCCTCTTCCCACTGGCGCGACTTCTTGCCCATGTTGCCGAATACGCGGTTCGCATGATAGCCGATCAGCGGTCCCCAGAAGATGAGCGGGAGCATGAAGACGGGGCCTTCGGCGAAGAACGAGATCGGGATGGTGGCGCTCAGCGTGGCAATGAACCCCGCGAAGTGCTGGTAAAACCCTTTCACGCGGTTCAGCCGATCCTTGTAGATCGAGAGCAGCCCTTTCGCTTCGTT
>JBCDJT010000063.1:0-27010 GCA_038747545.1 Bacteroidota bacterium | reverse complement strand
GGTGGCTACGGATGCGCAGGGCTGGTTTGAGCACTGCGGTTTCAGGCATCAACCAGTGTGACCACCGCTATATAATAATTTAAACATATTTTTTACATATAAATATAGTCCATTCACGCGAATTATGTACAATTATTCGCTATTACAAGCAATATATGCTTAAACAATTACATGTGCTCAATATGTTAAAATACATATCCAGCACTGACGTAGTAGCTCCACTCGGCGCCGTCTTCCAGCGAAAGTCCCCCGGAAACGGGACCGAACGGCGTGCGGATGGAAAGCAGGCCGTAGTAGCTTGCGAAGTCGCGGTTTGGTCCGCTCGCCGATGCGTTCGTGTAGCCCAGCGTGAACATGGCGACATCTTCAGCGCGCCCGATGTGCGTCCCCGTGCGCAATACCCGTGCTTCTGAGGCTACCCAAGCATAAGGCGCAAGACCCGGCACGACGATGCGGTGCGTGTCGAATGCGAGTGCGGGCTCAAACCCGCCCAGAAAGAACTGCCCGCCCCAGTCGTAGTCGCTGAGTTCCAGAGCGGCGCCAGGGCTGAAATAGTCAAAATCGACGGTGGTGTACTGCATGGCATCGACCTCGGCAAAGACGCTAAGCCAACGCGTGAGAGGCTGTGCATGCGCGGCATGTAGTCGCGCCACACCTAGCCCGTCTTGGTATACCTCCACCGGATGGTCGAGCCGCGCCGCGACGTGTGCATCATACGCGAAGTGTAGCCGCGTACCCCGGGTGGTGCGATGCTGCTGATGCGAGGCGTCGCTGTTGACGTAGCGGAGCCGGATACCGAGGGCAACCGACTGCACCCGCTGATTCAAGGCGGGCAGCGTGCTGTAACGGACGTGGCCATTGGTCTCCAAGGCGACATGCCGTGAGCGCAGCCACTCCAGCGCGACCTTGGCGCGGACCAGCGTGTGATCTCGGCGCACTTGGCGGCCTGACGCACCGAACGGAATTGGGCGATGTTGAGCTTCGATACCGATGCGGAGGTCGCCGAGGATAGGGCCGGGAAACGGCACAGCGTACTGGAGGCGACTCTGCAGAAACGCACCGAGGTGAGCTTCGGCATGGACGACTCCGGCGAGCGCAGCATGCTGCATTTGCACTTGGGCAGCGATGTCTTCCTCGATGTCGTACCGTAACCCCAGCCCAACCCAGTTATTCGACTGCCGGCGCGCCTCCAAGATGACGTCAACCTTGTCATCCGCTGCGCGCTCCAGGCCATAGGTCAGCGTCGCCCAGCCGCCTCGGTCGTACTCGCTCGCTATCCGGCGTTCCAGGCGAGCCTGTGGCATGGCGCGATCCTCGCGCAACCCGATGCGCTTCAGGAGGCGCCGGGCACGCCCGCGCGTCACGCCCTCCACGCGCACCTCGGCTACCGGAATGACGCCGCTGCTGAGCAACCGATTGGCTGGATTGCGCGGACGGAGGGGAATGTTGGCGTCGCGGAGCACTTGGCGGATCTCGGGCAACGCCGCTCGCGCGGCCACGCGGCCAGCCTCGATGGTCTCGGCGACTTGATCGAACGCCGTCATCGTCTCGACGGGCCGCGGCGCAATGAGCACGTCGGCGTTGGGGAACTCCGCCTCGGCGTTCTTGCGCCGCCAGATATCGAGCGTGGCGCCAAGCACAGCTCCAGCATTGGGGGCAATGGCCTCATCGGCGGGTGGCACGCCCGTGAAGACGGCGATGGTGACGGTCGCACCGAGCGTGCGTGCCTCGCTGACGGGCAGGTTCTGCACCACGCCGCCATCGATGTAGGCGGCACCGTCAATCTCGATGGGCGGAAGCAGTCCCGGGATGCTCATGCTGGCCAGGACGGCCGTGCGCAGGTTGCCACCCGTGAACAGGCGTTTGTCGCCCGTCTGGAGGTTGGCGGCTACGCAGCCAAACGGGATGGGCAGCGTCGTGAAGTCATCCACCAACTGCGCCGACGCGTGGAGACGCGACAAGAGCGTGAGGATCGGCTGGTTCGCCATCAGCCCCTCGGGCAAGGCCAGCCGCGTGCCCCGAATAGGCAAGGCGAAGAGCAGGGAGCGCGCCTCAGGGGACGGTGTGCTGTAGCGTACGGCATCCAACGAGAGCGGAAACAGCGCGGCCCAGTCCTGCGCCAGCACCAGCGCCTCCAACTCACTCGCCGAATATCCCAACGCGTACAGGGAGCCGACGACGCTGCCCATGCTCGTTCCCGTCAGCACGTCAACGGGGATATCGTTGGCCTCCAAGACCTGCAGCACGCCGACGTGTGCCAGTCCGCGCGCACCGCCGCCGCCCAGCACCACGCCAACCTTCGGCGCCTCTTGTGCCCACATCGGCCACGCACTCGCCCACAGCAGCGCGAGCGCAATCCCCCATCGTCGCATGCCACACAGAGCAGGTTAGCGGAAACGTGCGGCAAGATGCGGCACATCGCCTGACAGATTCAACGCCTGTCTAATTTAACCCTGTGCCTTCAGCCACGCCTCGGTCATACCACCGCCCTGCCCGTTCGTGCGCTCCAGCCACCCTACGACGTACTTGCCGATCATGTCGAACTCGACATTGATCGCATCGCCCGGCTTCCACGTGTTGATGACGGTATGGTCGTACGTGTGCGGGATGATGGCGACGGTGGCCGTGTGGCCGTCCAGCCGCGCCACGGTCAGGCTGATGCCGTCGAGCGCGATGGAGCCGACGGGGATGACGTACGCGGCGAAGCGCTCCGGGAAGCGGACGGTGTAGAGCCAGTTGGTCTGCTCTTGCTGTACGGATACGACGGTGCCCGTGGCGTCCACGTGGCCCTGCACGATGTGCCCGTCCAGCCGCGCCGTAGGCCGCATCGCCCGCTCCAGGTTAACGGGCTGCCCTGTGCGCAGCTGCCCAAACGTCGTCTTGCGCAGCGTCTCCTCGATGGCGATCACGTCGAACGTGTCGTTTGTCTGCGCCACCACCGTCTGGCACGCGCCGTTGATCGCCACGCTCTCGTCCACACGCAACTCGCCTGCAAACGGGGCGGCGACTGTCAGCCGCTTCCCGCCGCCCAAGTCTTTCACAGCGGCGATGCTGCCGACGGCTTCAATGATTCCAGTAAACATGATTCGGTGGGGTTATGTGTTGAGGTCAGTAGAGCGCCATGTCGAAGCGACGGCGGTAGGTGCGGACCGATGGATGCTCGTTGCCGAGGAGCACGAACAGCGCGATACACGCCTTCCGCGAGGTGTCGTCGTCGTAGTAGCGGTTGCGCTGGATCACGTCGATGAAGCCTTCGAGGGCGCCGTCGAAGTCGCGGGCCAGCACGGCTTGCGCGGCCTGCAGGTAGCTGGGCTTGACGGGGTCCTCTGGCAGCGCCTCGGGTGCGGTAGTGACGGACTGGAGGTGTGCGAGCGTGCGTACGGCCTCTTGGACCTGCAGGTACTGCGGCCCGGCGAACGCAGCCGCCTCCACGAGCGTCAGCGCCTCCTCGGGCTGCGAGAAGGCGAGGAGTTGCGCCAGCAGGACGCCCGCCTCGGGGTTGGTAGGCTCGTCGGCCAGGATGGTGCGGAGCAGCGGCTCGGCTGTAGCCACATCGCCAGCCTCCACTGCTGCCTTTGCCTGGGCGAGGCGCGCTTTATTCTCGCTGGGCAGCGCCTTCTCCAACCACTGGCGGATCGCGTACTCGGGCAAGGCACCTGTGAACTCGTCGATGATCTCGCAGTGATGAAACAGCTTCACCGCCGGGATGCCGCGCACGTGGTAGCGCTGCGACAGCTCAGGGTTCTGATCAGAGTTCACCTTGACGAGCGTCCAGGTGTCAGCCTGCTCGTCGGCGAGCTTTTCGAGGACGGGGCCGAGCACGCGACACGGCCCGCACCACGGCGCCCAGAAGTCGACGAGGATCGGGCGGGTCTGGCTTGCCTCGATGACCTCAAGCTGGAAATCGGTGACGTCGTAAGCCACGGCGTATCGGGGGCTGGTTCGTTCAGATGCGTCCGTTAACGTGCGCCCTGACGCCTGCGTTCGGTGAAATCTTTCTGCCGACGTGCCCCCACTGCCGTTACGTCTGCGCCCACCGCCTACGGCAGGGGGTGGCGTCCAACCAAAAACCGAATCCCAAACAGCGCGAAGCGCGCCCCAACGCCAAACCTCATCACCACGGGTATTCCCACTCGCCGCGGTAGGGGCGGCTGAGCATGGCGTTGGCCGCCGGGTCGCCCATGACCTGGCCTTTGTCACCATCCCATGCGAGCGTGCGGCCCGTCTGGAGCGCGATCATGCCCAGCAGGCACATGTTCGTAGCGCGATAGCCCGACTCGATGTCGCACGCGGGCTTCGCTCCCGTCTCGATGGCGTTGATGAAGTCCATCCAGAGTTCGTGGATGTTCTGATGATCGGGCTCGTTGAGCTGCGATGCGACGTGGACCGTCTCCTTCTTGCCATCCGACGGGTAGAAGGTCCACCCGTCGCGCCACCCGAGGTGCAACGTACCGCCCGTGCCATAGAAGTAGCAGCCGATGCTGTGGTTCTCGGCGCGGTTGGCCGCGTACTGCCGGTGCTCCCACGTGGCCGTGAACGACTCGAACTCGAACGTGGCGATCTGCGTGTCGGGTGCGTCGGTGCCGTCGCGTTTGATGTGGCGGTCGCCGGTGGAGGCGATGCGGCGGGGGTACGCCTCGTCGGTCCACCACAGGATCTGGTCGAGCCAGTGGATGCCCCAGTCGCCGAGCTGGCCGTTGGCGTAGTCGAGGTACTGCCGGAAGCCGCGCGGGTGGATGCGGGGGTTGTAGGCGCGCATGGGCGCAGGGCCGCACCACAGGTCCCAGTCGAGCCCTTCCGGCGGTGATTCGTCCGGTGTGGGGCTGCCGGGCCCGCCGCCGTAATGCACAAACGTCCGCACCATGCCGATGTCGCCCACCTGCCCTGAGCGCAAGAACGCCATAGCCGACATGTTGTGCGGCGAGACGCGCCGGTGCGTGCCCACCTGGACCACGCGGTTGGCATCGCGGGCGGCTTTTAGGATCGCCTTACCCTCATTCAACGTGTGGCTGATCGGCTTCTCGATGTAGACGTGTGCGCCCGCGTTCAGCGCTGCAATCGTGTTGAGCGCATGCCAGTGGTCCGGCGTGGCCACGATCACAATCTCCGGCCGCTCGCGCTGTACCAGCTCGCGGAAGTCGCGGTAGAGGTTGGGGCGCGTGCCTGTCAGGGTCTCCAGTTCGTCGGCGGCGCCCGTGAAGGCGCGCTCGTCGGCATCGCAGAGCGCCACCGCCTGCGTCTCGCCCGCGGCGATGGCCGTGCGCAAGATGTTCATCCCCCACCACCCGCTACCAATCAGCGCGGTGCGGTACGTTTTCACGCGGCTGCGCGTGCGGATGAGCGGTCCGGCAAGGTAGCCCGTTCCGGCGAGAGCGGTCGATTTCAGGAAAGTGCGGCGATGCATCGTGGACCGATTCTGTAGATGAGAAATCAACGCGCAACCTACGCATCGGATACGTCAGAAGCGAGAGCATCAATCCTCAAGCTCATCAACCCGCAGCGCGCATACACGGGCGATGGCACGCTTCGGTTGACGTATCTTCCCTCGTCGTCGCCCCTACTGCCTCTTTCCCCCAGACGCCGTGTATACCCGGCTCACCTTCCTGCTTGGAGTCCTCCTGTTGGCCGTGGGCGCGGGCGGCTACGTACTGTCCGATCGGGTGAGCCTCACGGCGCTGATTCCCGCCGTGTTCGGGGGGCTCGTCTTGGGCCTGAATGCGTTTTCGAGTCACGCCCGCCTTGGATCTGCAGCACGCGCTTGTCTGCTCGTGGTGGCTACGCTGGGCGTGGTCCTACCGCAGCGCGGACTCCTCGGGTTTTTCCGCAGCATCCTAGCCGGTGAGCTTCAATTTCGGATGGTCACGTTGAGCCAAGCTGCTATGGGGATCTTGTGCTTTACCGTGTTGGTGGCGACGCTTCTGCACATCGGATCGCTCAGAAAGAGGAGAGCGGTCCACGCGTCTGGGTCGAGCCGGTGGATGAGCGCTCGGTGCCCGAACGCCCCATAGCGCAAGATCAGCTCCGAGAGGCGCGCATTGCTGAGGCAGCAACTGACACAACCAAGCGGCCGCTGCCCGACGGGTACTATCCCTCGCTCCGAGAGCCCTACGAGATCGGCGATGAGATCACGCTGGGCAATGCGTCCTTCACGCTCACAGGGGTGTCGCTAGCGGGCGACGAGCTATTCCTGGAGCGCTCCGAGGGGAGTGCTACCGGGCTGCGCATCGGCTCTGTTGCCCCTGACTTCGAGGGGCTTGCGCTCGACAGCACGACCACGGTCCGGCTCACCGACTATCGCGGGCGGCATGTGCTGATCGACTTCTGGGGGACGTGGTGCGGACCGTGCATCGGCGAGATCCCGCACCTCCGCGAATCCTACGACAACTACTCGCGGGAGCAGTTTGACATCCTCGCCGTCGCCAACGACAACATCGATTCGCTCCGCGCCTTCGTGGCCACCGAGGACCTGCGCTGGACGCAGGTGCCACAGCGAGCAGGCGACAGCACACGCAGCGCTGTCTTAGATGCGTTCCGCGTCACCGGGTACCCCACCACGTTCTTAGTCGATCCAGACGGCGTCATCGTCGAACGCGGAGGCAAACTGCGTGGCACAGCGCTAGCCGAGACGTTGGCCAAGCACATCGGCGAGTAGGCGCCTGGGTTGAGGCCCTGGCACGGGAGCAGCGTATCTTCCCTGCTCACCACTCCTCTCTGCCCATGCGAATCGCCCTCATCGTTCTCCTCTTGGCATACGGCTGTGCTCAGCCACAGCAGCCAACTGCTGACCTCACTGATGGCTGGGCGACGGCGCAACCCGAAGCGGAAGGCCTAGACCCAGACGCACTTGCCGAGGCGGTCGAGTTCATCGATCAAGGGGAGCACGACGACTTCCGCAGCCTCGTCGTCGCTCGGAATGGCAAGCTCGTGGCCGACCATTACTTCAACGGCTACAGCCCCGACGGACTCACCGACATGCGCTCGGCGGGCAAGAGCATCACGGCGGCGCTGGTGGGCATCGCGATTGCTGATGGGAGCATTCCGAGCGTCGATGCTCCCGTGCTCCCACTCCTGGCCGACCATGCTCCCGTTGCGCACGACACCCCGGAAAAGCAGGCGATCACCATGCGCCACCTCATCACCATGACGTCGGGCCTGGATGCCGACGCAGACGATGCCACGTCGCCGGGCTATGAGGACCGGATGTGGGAGACCGACGACTGGGTGCGCTTCGTGCTCGACCTCCCGATGGCACGTGCTCCCGGTACCGCTTGGACCTACGCCTCGGCCAACTCCTTCCTTGCCGGAGCGGTTGTAGAAGAAGTGCGCGGCGAATCCCTGGCTGCCTTTGCCGAGAAGCGCCTCTTCGGGCCGCTCGGCATCACGGCCTACGATTGGCAATCCACGCCGATGGGGCGCACCGTGGGCCAGGGCAACTTGTCGCTGCGCGCGCGGGACATGGCGAAGATCGGCCAACTCTACCTCGACGGCGGGCGCTGGAACGGCCAGCAGGTTCTTCCCGAAGCGTGGGTGGCGGCTTCAATAACGGCATACCACTCTGTGCCGTGGACGAACTATGACGGCTACGGCTACTCCTGGTATACACACACCCTCACGGTGGGCGAGCGCGCCTTCGACTACTTCTTCGCCTCCGGCAACGGCGGCAACAAGATCTACGTCTTTCCCCAGGAGGAGCTGGTGGTCATCACACAGAGCGCGGCCTACAACACGCGCTATGGCCAGCAGCGCTCCCTGGACGTGCTCAAGCGCGTGCTCGCGGCCGTGACCGAGTAGCGACTACGGCTGCTCCCGCGCAAATGTGGCCCAGCCATCGATCCCCAACGCTTCCACCTTGCCGCTGCTATCGAAGCGGAACGTGAGGAGGTCGCGCCCCATGTAGCGGTCGCGCCAGGTGGCGCGGAAGGTGTCGTGGTGCCAGTGCGTGACGTCCCCGACGAACTCGGGGCCGATAGTGAGCACCAGCGTCTCGCCGTCTAGCTTCACCTTGGCGGTACCAAAGACCGGATCGATGTAGCGGCCCACGAAGTCGGCGAGGGGGCGGGACGGCGTGGTGCCTGCGATGCGGCTGCTGTCCTGTTCGGCGCGGTACTGCCGTGCCTGGGCCCGGCTGCGCTCGCGGGAGGCTAGCAGGTGCGCGTTCCAGTCGCGCGCCGACGAGCCGATGTAACGGTCGAAGATGTGGTACATCAACCCGGCCAGCAGCGTGCTCTCGTTGACGTTGGTGAACAGCACCACGCCTAGATCCAGCTCTGGGATCATGCCTACGCGGGCGCGCATGCCGTCGAGCGAACCGGAGTGCTGCACCACCTTGTGGCCGCGGTAGTCGTTCAAGAACCAGCCGAGGCCATATGCTCGGAAGTTGACCTCGGGGTAGTCCTGCTTGTAGCTCTCACTCACGCGGATCGTCGTTTGGGCGGCGTGCATCTCGCGCACCTGCTCGGCGCTCACCAGCCGCTGCCCGTCGATCTCGCCTTCGTTCAGGTGGAGCCGTACCCACTGCGCCATGTCGGTGACGGTGGAGTTGAGCGAGCCCGCCGGCCCCACCGTGTCGTAGTTGCGCCACTTCACCGGGTAGACCTCGTTGCCAAGCGAGCGGCCATGCGGCGTAGCACGGTTGTCCGCAGGGAGATCGGCGATGCTCGTCGAGGTGCGCGCCATGCCCAGCGGCTGCAGGATGCGCTGCTTCACGAAGGCGTCCCACGTCATGCCGGAGACGGCTTCGACCACGGCCCCAGCGGCGATGAACATGTTGTTGTTGTAGCCGTAGCCCGCGCGGAAGCCGAACGCGGTGTCCATGAGCCGCAGGCGCTCCATCACGTCTTGGCGCGTCATCGGCGAGGCATACCACACGTAGTCTGAGCGTGCCATGCCGCTGCGGTGGCTCACGAGGTCGCGGACACGCATCTCGCGCGTCACGTACGGATCGGCGAGGCGGAAGGCTGGCAGGTGGTCGATGACGCGGTCGTCCCACGCTAGCTGCTCCTCGTCTACCAGCATGGCGAGCGCCGTCGTGGTGAAGGCTTTAGTGGTCGAGGCGTTGAGGAAGACGGTCTCGACATCCACGGGCAGGTCGGCTGTGGCTTGGCGCGAGCCGAAGCCCTCCGCGAACACCACCGCATCGTCCTTCACGATGGCTATGGCTAGGCCGGGCGCCTGCCAGCCGGGCAGCGCCTGCTCCACGTAGGCTCCGAGGCCGTCCAGTACATCTTGCGCGGTGGCAGGGCTGCCCCAGCACACCCACAGCAGGAGCCATCCGTAACGTCGCATCAGCTATTCCCAAACATCGTGCATGATGCAGGGAAGATAGGCGGCGGCCTACACTTCTGCTACGCCGCCTGACGGATGCCGAGGTGCCCGTAGATGGTATTGACGAGGTTGATCAGTTCGGGCTTCGTCAGCTGGTAGTCGGCGCCTACCGACTCGCCCTTGTGCTTATTGTCGCTTGCCACCATCGAAGAGAAAATGAGCACGGGTACCTCGGCGAGGCGCGGATGCGCTTTGATGTTTTTCGTCAGCGTGTAGCCATCCATGCGCGGCATCTCTAGGTCAGTGACGATGACATCAACGGGGACCTTCGTTGTATTTCGTCCAGCAAGCTCAGCCAGCGCTTCCCATGCCTCCATCCCGTCTTTCGTGACGATGACATCGAAGCCCACATCTTTCAGCTGTTGATGCACCATGTTGCGGATGACCTCAGAGTCTTCTGCGATCAGCACGGTGTAGTTGCTGTCATCGGGCAGTGTATCGACCTCGTCCGACGAGTTCATGGCCAGCTTCGGGTCGAGATCGGCCACAATCTTTTCCACATCGATCATGAGGATGTTCTTCTCCTCCATCGTCACCAGCCCAATCACCGTGGAATGGTGCGGGTCGACGTCGCGGATGGAGGTTGGCGGCTCCACCTCCTGCCACGAGATGCGGTGGATGCGGCTCACCTCGGAGACCATCAGTGCGAGGCGGAAGTTATTGAACTCTGTCACGACTAGCCGCTCGTACTCGCCCGCTGTGTCGGGGCCGTAGAGGTAGAAGCCGAGGTCGAGGACAGGGATCAGTTGGTCGCGCAGGCTGATCATCCCACAGACGCCCGGCATCATGTCGGGCAAGGTGGTGAACGGCTGCATGCGGATCACCTCGCGCACCTTCGTCACGTTGATGCCGAGAGGTTGGGCTACGGTGCTGCCATCGGGCTGCTTGAAGCGGATAGCAAATTCGATGATCTCAAGTTCGTTGGTGCCTGCTTCGAGCAGGATACGGCTCTGACTCATGGGGTGGAAAAGCGACTAATGTGAGACTACATCCGCGCGGCGGCGGACCTTCCCATCCCGTATCGGCTGGAACCATGGCGTGCTAAGCGCGGCGCAGGGTGAGCAGCGTCACTTCGGGGCGGATACCCACACGCAGCGGGGGGCCTACGGTACCGAGCCCACGGTTTACGTAGAGGTGGTGGGCGGAGCCATCGGCGCGCGCCTCGGTGTAGAGCCCGGCCCAGCGCTCATACGCCACCCGCGCCAGCCCCCACCGCAGCGGCCCCACCTCCAGGCCGATCTGCCCGCCGTGGGTGTGGCCTGCCAGCATCAGGTCGATGTCAGGCTGTGTCTTGCGCACGTGCTGGTCCCAGAACGTCGGGTCGTGCGCGAGCAGAACCTTCGCCTCGTCGCCCTGCGGATGCGCGTCTAGATTGCGGAGAGCACCGGGGAGGTCGGCGTAACGCTGCCGGAAGCCGGTGTTGTCGGTGCCGATGAGGTGGAGGTGCGCACCGTCGATGCGGAGCGTGCGGTGCTCGTTCACCAGCAGGTCGATGGGCGTCTGGCTGCGGAGGCGGTCGGTGACGCGCTCGACGCGGGCGTAGTGGTCATGGTTGCCCAAGACGCCCACCGTCGCCAGTTCAGCGCGCAGCTGGTTCAGCCCGGCCATCATCACAGGCATCTCAGCGTCGTCGCGGTTCACGTAGTCGCCCGTGAGGGCGATGACATCGGGGCGGAGGCTGTTGACGAGATCGGCGGCTTCCTGCATCGGGCGTTCGCTGAAGAACGAGCCGGCGTGCAGATCAGAGAGCTGCGCAATCGTGAGCCCGTCGAGCTGACGTGGCAGATCAGCGATGGGTACGCTGATGCGATGCACCTCAAAGTCGTAGAGCGTGCGGAAGACGCCGTAGCCGACCATCACAAACGGCACCGACGCCGCTGACCAGCCCATCTGCTCGATGAACTCGCGCCGCTTGAGCCGCTTCATGTCGGTGAGGTCTAGCGTGTCCGCGTTCGGCGGCGTGGTCTTAGGCACGGGCGGCTCGGCCTGCGGCGACCCCAGCGCGTGCTGGAACCAGCTGAAGAGCCAATAGACGAACCGGGCAAAATCCTTCACGGCCAGCGCTAGCACCAGCAGAAACTTGGGCACGTAGTACACGAACCAGAAGCCAATCAGCGCCGAGCGCAGCAGCTTGGGCTCTACCGTCCACCAGTTCGAGAGGCTGAAGTACAGCAGGTGCGCAAACGGCATCAGCACGAGCAGCATGCGGTACGGCCAGATCGTCCAGCGTAGGCGGCCCTTGCCTGCGAACCGCTGCCAGTTGCGGTAGACGTAGTAGTCCACTGCAAACAAGACGAGTGTAGCTAGGCCGAAGAGGAGCGTGCGATCCATGCGGGTCGTACGGCAACAGCCCAGTGCGGTTCAGGGCGTTACAGAAAGCCAACCGCTGAGTTAATGGCAGCTTCATTTGCAGAACGCGCCGCCCGCACGGTATCTTTTCCGCCCATGTCGAAAGACGGGTGCCCGTAGCTCAGCTGGATAGAGCGTCTGACTACGGATCAGAAGGTCGGGGGTTCGAATCCTCCCGGGCACGCCCAACAGGACGCCAGCCTCTCTTCAGGGGTTGGCGTTCTTCGTTTTCGGCGTTTTCACCTCCTAAAAGCGCTAATAGCGCACTTTCGCAAGGGGTTCGAATGTTTGCGCCGTCCAAGTACAATCCGGCGGGCCATATCGAACCCACCAGCGCATCGCGCACCTCCACAGGCTGATTCGCCCAGACGTCAGGCAACCGGTGCAACAGCCCCACCGCGAAGTCCAGCCGCCGCGCAAGGCTCTCTGTGCCCTGTTTAACAGCGTCAATCTCCAGCCGCGCCGCCTGCCGATCCTCGTTGTATTTGGTCTTGAGCCGGTAGTAGCTATCCCGTTCGAGGTCGCCGTCCAAGTACCGCTCGTCCACGACCAGCAGCTTCGCATCGGCTCGCTCCAGACGTTCGCGCGCGCGGCGCTCCCGCTGCACGCGGGCAGCCTGCTCGCCAGACAGCATGCCCTTGGCCATCTCGCGCGCCAGGGCGGCCACGGCATTGGACAGACGAACGGAGTCCAGCAATTCGTCGAACGCGGCGTGTACCTTCTTCGCTGACACCCGGTACGCGCCTTTGCCGACGCCATGGTAGTACCACACCCGGTAGCCGTGCTTGCTCCGGCTCGCGCTACCCGTCAGCTTGCGCGCCGACGTGTGAATCGTCCTCGGGTCCAGCAAGTGCCCTTTCAACGGCAACTCCTCCACCAGCTTCCGATAGTGCCGACGTGCCTTCTTGGCGAACCGGGCTTGCACCTTCGCAAACATCTCTCGGCTCACTAGTGGCTCGTGGATGCCGTCCACGACTTCTTCAGGCTCGCCACGCCATGCGGGGATGACGATGTCGCCCTGGTACAGCGGGTTGCGCACCATCACGGTGAACTGGTTCTTTGAGCATGTGAACCCCTCGGCTACTAAACGTGCGCGGGCAGCGTTCATGCTCATCGTCGTATCCGCCAACATCTCGAACGCGCGGCGCACGAACGGGGCATCCAGGCCCGGCACAATCATGTAGCGGTCCTTCTCGTCACGCCCTCGTGCGTAGCCCTTTGGCGGGGTGTACATGTACCGCCCCTCCTTCATCGCGCGCCGCATCCCACGCTTGGTCGCCATGCTTCGCCTGCGGTTCTCCACCTCGGGCGCCGTCACGTAGAACCCCAGCATTAGCAGTTGCTCGGGCACGTCGTCGATCCGATCAATCGGCTGTTCGATGGCTTGTACGCGCACGCCGTGCCGATCTTCGAGCAGGCGGATCATCGACAGCGCCCCGGTTGCGTCGCGGCTGAAGCGGTCCCACTTGACCACCAGCAGCGTATCCACCGACGCGTCGCGCTCAATATGCCGCATCAGCTTCGCCCACGCAGGGCGCTCGAACGTCTTGGCCGAGTGGTCGTCTTGGTAGTGGGCCACGATACGCAGCCCTGCGCGGTCGCAGTACGTCCGAAGCCGCGCCTCTTGGTCACGTAGCGAGAACCCGCGGTCGGCCTGCTCGTCGGTGCTGACGCGGGTATACAAGATCACGTTCTGCATGGTACCTCTCGCAGCCATCCGCTGGCTACATGCTGTGTGTGTTCGGACGACAGACCATCGCCTCCAGGCATTGGCACAGCCAGCGCGGCTTTCACCAGCAGGCTCAGCCCATTGAGGAGGTGTGCCGCCTCGTGTTCACTGTACCGCCGTTCCCCGTTGCGGTTCAAGATCGTCTGTGCTCGTCGTGCTGTCATCTCACTATGCCTCTTCACTCAATAACGGCTTCTCATCCAAGCGAGGCTTTACGCCCCATACTAATCGTGCGGCGTCGCGGCCATGCTGGTTCGTGCGTCCCGAAAATCCCGTCACGCCTCGCAACGTATCCGCCGACCACTTCCCGCCTTTGATGGGCTTCACCAATCTGTATGGGATGCCTGTCTCTTCGCACAGCGCAGCCCACAGCGCACAGTCGCGGTCGATGCGTCCTACATTCCGGCACAGCCGATCTCGTCTTGGTCGATCCAGCTTCTTGTTGTTGTGGCGCTCGTAGATCGGCAGTGCGCGGGTGTCTTCGATGACCACCAACGCCAGCCGACCCTGCGTCCATTCTCTTCTCACACGCTCTGCCATCGCCCAAAATGTGCCGCTCGTCACCTCGACCAGCACATGGGCCTCGGGGCTGTACAGCGCCAACCCTGTCGTGTCGCCTGGGTCGATGCCCATCACCTGTGTTCTCATCGCTCTCCGCCTCCCACGGCTTTTTATGTGGTCCGATCTATCCGGTCACGCCGCGCAGGCGGTACACCTTGCCCGAGCGCTGGGGCTTGGGAAACTTCGCGGGGTTGAGCCGCCAGCAGACGCACTTTGGCCCTTGCGCACCGTACGGCTTGTCCCACACAGCCACGAAATCATCGTCTTCCACGCCGAAGCGGTCACCAAAAGCGCGCATCGCCTGGCGCGTCCAGTCTTGGTTGTGCATCGCCCGCAAGCTGGCGGCGTTGCTCAGCAGTGCCGACCGTGCTGCTGCCTGCTTACGCTCCAGCGCGTCTACCGTGCTTCCGGTGATGTTCTGAACGGCTCGCTCGCACACGTCCCGTACGGCCGCGAACCCTGCTGGCTTGTTCAGTTCGTTCATTCTGTACCTCCTGCCAACAGACCGTCTAGCCACGCATCGGCTTCCTCTGCCGTCTGCGGACCCTCTACGCGGGGTGGCTCGGGCTTCCGATCTGTCTTCCGTCGGCTGAGCGTCCATCCTTCCTCTAGCGCCTTCACGAGCCAGCCCACCCCCTTCCCCTCTTCGGCATCGAACCGTTCGGCGACTTCGCGCACGCGCTCCGGTCCGCACTTGGCCACCAAGCGTTCGGCGACCATCAGCGACACACCGCGACGCACCAGCTGCTCGGTCGCTTCGTCTACCTCCGATTTGGGCTGAGCCAAAAAAATCCCCTCAGCCAAATCAACATCAACATCATCTTCGAGGTGCTTCGTGGCAACCAACTGCAAGGGCTGTGCATCGGGCACGCGTTGTTGTTGTTGGTTCAATTGGGGGTTCTTTGATGGTTTGGGTGCGGCTCGCTTCACGGGTGGGGTGCCGTGGGCTTCACCCGTGAAGGTGTTGCGGGCTTCACCCGTGCAGCCGGCGTCACGGGTGCGGTGGACTTCACGGGTCAGGGCGTCCCGCACGAGCGTGTAGCGATTCACTTTCCCACCTGTACGCTCTACCGTCACGAAGCCTGACTTTTCGAGCCGCTGCAGGGTGCTGATCGCAGCGCGGCGACTCACCGCACATTTCCGGGCCAGCGTGGGCAGGCTCGGCCAACACACACCCTGGTCGTTCGCATTGTCGGCTAGCGCCAGCAGCATCAGCCGATCCGCGCCTAACGGTACAGGCGCGTCAAAGACGTTCGTCATCCATCTGATGCTCATCGCCTGCCTCCGCGGCGGTGCGCCCTAGCGCTCGCTCTATCAGCTCCAGCACACGAGGACTCCATCGCTGGCCGTGGATGACCATTGAGGCCGTCTGCCGCGCCACGCCCACAGCCTGTGCTAATCGACTTACGGCGTTCCGCTCTCCACCTGCCACGAGTTCGCGCACCGCTTGCCGCACGCGCAGGCGTCGTACCTCGTACCACCGGGGATACACCACCACCGGGCGTTCTGCCGCTTCCACCGCCTCGCTCATCGCTCGCTTCCGTCAAGTCATTTTCCAATAGCATGTTACACCCGCGCGCTACACGTGTCGTATGTTTTGGAACTCCTGTCGCGAGACAGTATATTAAGCTTAATTAAGCTTTACAAGCTTGATCGAGCCAATGTGGATAACTTTTACCCCTCACTGCATGTCCTCCTCTTTCTCAGCCCTAGACCGCGACCGCCTTGCTGCTCTGATGAAGACGCAGATGAAGGCGATGGGCTACAACGGCGTCTCGCTTGCCAAGGCGATGGAGGTCTCTCCACAAACCGTGTACGAGTGGCGACGCACGGACAAGCAGCCGTCTTCGGAGAACCTAGCTAAGCTCGCCGACCTTCTCGGCTTCTCTCCCGATGCAGTCTATCGGTCGGATGATGCGGAGGTGGCCTCTCCAGCACGCGTGGTTGACCTCAAAAGCCTCGGCCTCATTCGCATACCGCACATGAGCATCGAGGCCAGCGCGGGGGACGGCAGCGAGGTCGTCTTCGAGGAGGAGGAGGGCGAAACGATTCTACCGGCCAACTATGCCCGCCGACGGTTCGGCGTCGCACCCGACCGCATACGGCGTATTACGGTCGTTGGCATCAGCATGGTGCCCACGGTGTATCCTGGCGAGGGGGTCTATATCATCCTGCTTGATCCGGGGGAAACACTCTTGGATGGGTCGATCTACCTCATGCGCTCGCCGCATGGCTTACTGTTCAAGCGGGTCTTCTTTGAGGCGAAGGTCAACGACAGCGGCGAGGTGATCTACACCGTTCGCATCAGTTCGGACAACCCGGAAGTGTCGGACTCCACGTTGCCCATCGAGGTCTTCAATCGCGACTATCACGCTATCGCGGTCTTTCGCACCTGCGAACGCAACCTATGACGCGCGCCTCGGCCGTCGGTGTCCTTCTCCTACTCGCCGGCTGTGCCAGCCTCTCCCCCAGCAAGGTACCCGACTTGGACTGCCACGACTTCCGTTCCTGGCGGGCTGCTAACACCGCATTCCTCGAAGCCGGTGGCCCGGAGCACGACCCACACCGCCTCGACGCCGACCATGACGGCATCCCGTGTGAATCTCTGCGCCAACGATGACTTCCATGCCGTTGACCAGCCCCAGCACCTCGCCTATCTTCATTCACGAGACCCCATCGCACGCGTTGACCGGACTAGACACCCGCGAGCAGCGATGGGACGAGCGCCTGATCCTACTGTGTGTGGTCAGGCGCTTTTCTTTGGCATAGCTCCATGAGCGACATCGATTACGACCGCCGCCAATATCAGCGATTACACCGACTTTTGGACGCTGTTAACCTTCACGTTGACCCGATCCTGCTGGCCTTGCTGGATGATGGGTTGATCTACCGGGCTGCGCTCGAATCAAACCAGTCCATGCTGATCGCTCATCGCCTCATCGCTGCCCGACGCCACGCGCTCCGGCTCATCGCTGAGGACGCCCCTACCGCTTGATCGGCTTGGCACCACGCCCCCTTCACGGCGCACCTGCAGCGCGCCCACCCACCCTTCGCTCTCCGGGTACCGCCGCCCAGGTCTCCCATACACCTCTCCGCTGCTCTCGCCTGACGTCATCCACGTCCAGGTAGCGCGCTGACCCTGCAAGGTCGTTCGCGTGCTCGGTCCCGCCTCGCCTCGCCGGGCCGATGACCGGCCCTATGCTGCCCACCGCCTCAGTCGTGCAGGTCCGGTGCGCGCTTCGCTGTGCTCCTCCCTTCCTCCCTGCGGCTCCCCCACACACATCGGACGTCCCCTGCGCGCGCGGCCGATGTGCTTATATCAGCGCGCTGGCGCGCAGCGCTCACCCGTCCAGGGTGCTCCATCCTCTACTCCTTGCCGTCAATATGGCCTCTATTCGTTCCGTCCTTGCCTCTGCACCACTGGTGGGCGTCTCCGGCTCTCGTCGGCCTACTGCACCCTCGTTGGCTGCGCTGCAATCAATCGCGCCGCTCGTCGCAGGGGCAGTTGTCACTGGCTGCGCTTCTGGCATAGACGCCCGCGCTCGGCTGCTCTGGCCGTCGGCCTGCGTCATATCGGCGGCTTCGTTCGGTGGTGGCCGCGGCGCATTCGCTCGTCGGTCGGCAACGGTCGTGCAGCGCGTCGCTGCTGCTCGTGGCGTGTGGCTCTCTTTTCCGCTTAGTAGTCGCCCTGCTGGCCTCGTGCCTTCGGCTTCCATGTCGGCATGCTTTTCCGGTCGTGGCTCGGGCTCGTGGGCATCGCTCGCGTTAGCCCTCGGCCTCGGCTGCTCCGCGCTCGTCTACCTCCCCACTGGCCTCACCCCAGCATCCTCATTCGGGCTCTCTCCCTTGGGGGGCGGCTGGTTCTGGCGCCCGGCTGCTCCTCAAGTCTCTTTGTTTTAGCGCTGTCTTTTGGCCACAATTAGGTGTGCAACAGGGGTGTAATCAATCAAAATATTTAAGCTTTATTAAGCTTTATTTTGTATATTCTAGTGTCTCAATAGGCGCCCGTCTCAGCGCCACACTCCTCAACCCAACACACAGAACCATGGCACGTCCCGTATCCGTGGGCAAGCTGCATCCGGCCTACAATGGCCGTAGCGCAGAGCGCCCCGCCTTCCAAGCCGCTTACCTCGAAGACCTGTGCGGCATTGACCGCTTCGGCAATCTCGTTGAACAGTGGGAAGTCGGGCTTGACCGCGACCAGTCCCTTCACCCTGGCCCCTCCGTCACCATCCAAACGTTCGGCAGCATCTTCTATGCTGTGCGTCTCTCGGCTCGCTACTGGTCACTGTTCTTGCACCGCCCCGCCGTTCGCGCTGCCCATGGTCTGCCGCTCTGGCCTGTGGCATGGGTCCCCCCCTCCTCACATAGCCAGGAGGTACGCCGTGCAACCTGAAGTCATCCGCCTATCACGCGGCCTCTACCGCATCTACATCCCGTACGCACCAGAGCATAACCGCGTACGGTGGTTTCGTGGCAACGAGCGCAACGCTCACGCCCTGGCGAAGAAGCTAGATCAGAAGTGGAGAGAGGTAGGCCGTGCATAAGCCCACCATCTTCGCCACCGCCTGTGCCTGGGTCGCTCACGCGGCCCAGCACGGCGCGCGCTTCAACCTTGACCTCAAAGCCGCCACGGCTATCACCTTCACGCTCAACGCGGGGGGCTCGTCCTTCGCCATCCCATCCAAACTGGAAGGAACGCGCCAGACGCAGCGCGTCGTACACCGACTGGTACGGATGCAGCAGCTACACCTCCACCGCAATGACGAGACCCACCGCCTGGAGTGCTACACCGAAGACGGTGAACGCGTCGGCCGCATCCAGAGCAAGCATACCAGTTGGCTGATGCCGCTCGTGCCTACGGTCCGCATTTACGTAACTGCCATCACCGGCCGCACCCAGCGCACGCAAGGGGTGAACATCGTGCTGACCCGTATCGCTCCAGCCATCAAGCAGCTTCACGCTCGTCCTTCCAACGCTCAAACCGCGGCTAGCCATGCAACAGCCTGAACTCACCCAGCTGCCATCTAGTGGGTCGGACACTCTCGCTTCATCAAAGATCCTGTCCCTAACACGTAGCGACATTACCGATGTAGCCCTTACCTATCTCCGTCTCGCCGACGATGCGTCCATTGGCAAGCTCGCCGATAGTCCCTACGTTTGACAGTACAGACGCGGGAAGCTGGATGCTGACCAGCAGGACTATCAAGCCGTCGAGGCCTCACTTGCTCGGAATGAAAACCGCTCAGCCCAACCACTCCTCCCTAACCAATTGACATTTTCTATGGCCGACTAAGCTGGCCTCAATACAATCGCTGATAGCCCATCCAGGACATCATTCCCACGAATCATGCGATACTCCATTGCACTGGCAGTAGCAAGCTGGCTCGCATAGTCCTGTTTTGCCTGTACAATAGGATCATCCACCTTATTATCACCCTTGACCTCTACGATGAGCCACTTCCCGTCTACTGTTTCTATTAGAAAGTCCGGGTAGTACGACCGCACTGCTCGGCTCTCTGGGTCAATGTATTGAACGAAGAAGTCAGTCTGCCCGTGCGTAAGCATGCCTGTAAAGTAGAGGCTCTTGATCTGCTGGTGTCCCAACATTTCTCGAAAGAAACGTTGCTCCGGCTTCGAGTCGAACGCATACGTATCGAGATGGAAGCTATAACTCAGAGTCTGGGGCGAATATGCTGAATCAGCCGACAATGACGACAGCAATACCACATCGTCGGGCTTGGCCTGCACGGAGTAAAACCCGCCTTCCGGTGGCTTCACCAGCTGAACGTCTTCACTCTCCTTCTTTTCATACTCGACCCCCTCGTAGAGCGTATCGAACAGTCGAGGAATGATAACCTCGTACACGACGCGGTTGTATGTACTTGCCATATCTACCAGCGCGTCCATCCCGTCATCCGACTCTCGTAGAATACGCTCCACACGCACTGGAGACAGGTTCAGGTACCGGGCAATCTCAGCGGCCAGCGTCATCGGACTAAAGGCACGTGCCTCCATTTCGACCTCCTCGCTTCCAATGACAGCAGCACTATCTTTTAGCCCACCTTTGATTGTCACGCGTCCCTCATACTTCGAGAGGTCGAGGCTGGCCAGGCCAAATGCCGCACGCTCCACAGTGCGACGCTCTTTCACATCGTAGAGCTTCTGCACCCGTGCAATGCGCACCGTGCGAGGCGGAGGCACCACCCGTACCTGGTACGTTTCCTTGCCCGTACCTGACTGCTGAAAAGCTTTGAGGTCAAGACGGAAGTTCTGCTGCAACTCGTCTTGCAAGATGCTTTTGTTCTCCTCAGAGAGGTAGATGTGGCCTGTCTGCTGTCCTTCGCCAATAGCACGCAGACACCGCATTGTGGCCTGGAGCACGAAAATCTTCGACTTGGGCTTACGGTAGAGCGCCACGCCGAAGAGCGAGCGGACGTTCCAGCCCTCTTTACCCTTGTTGACCAGCAGAATGAATTGCTTATCTGATGACGGTGTGTCGAGTAGCTTGAACTCCCGTAGATCGTCATTGGTCGTAATGGAAGTATCACCGACGTTGACTAGCACCTTCGAGGTCGGCACGCCGAGGTCGGCCAGCACACTTTCTACGACTGGTCGCACGTCTTTTGTCAGCTCGTCAACTGTTGGGGCGAAGATGGCCAGCTTGGGCAGCATACCCTCGTGCCGAATAGGCATGCGGCGACCCTGCCCATCCTCTTCGGTGTGATCCCGCCAGAATCGCTCGATGACGCTTTTGAGGAAGCTCCTGTCTTGTACGTTCTCATAGGCATGCACGCGGGCGCGTTTCAGGTACCCAGCCCGAATGGCAGCCTGAAGACCGTATGCATATACTACCTCTGGGAACAGCTTCCCTTGTGCGTAGGGCGTCCCGGTATAGTTGTAACAGGCCACCACTCGTGTGCCCGCACGCTTGAGCCCCTGAGCCAATTCGTCAATGGTGAGACGCAGGCTGGTCACCCGCGTGTCTTTCTCTGCACCTACATCCCGTGCTAGATTCTTACCGAAGGCGTGGTGCGCCTCGTCGATAAAGACCCCAAGCTGCTCTAGCCGAAGCAGCTTCTCGAACCGCTGGTTCGTCGTCAAGTCCTTCTCGTCCAGGATCTTGTCGAAATCATACAAGTCATCGAAGGCACTGTAGCTCTCGCCGGGTTCATAGGCAGGTTTTGCTGAGCTAAACAGCGTGTCAACCGGCGTTGGCTCGGTAGAACGCCGCTTCAGAATGATCTTCTGCGTGTTCGAGATAATGAGGTTGAAGCGCGATCCATCGTGAGTGTTTAGCGTCGTTCCTGCGTCCTCCAAGACATGAATGCGCAGAAGACCATTTAGCACGTTCACATACTCAGGGGGTACCACCTTAGACCGGTTGAAGGTATCAATCTCCTGCAGCGACTGGAGCACCGTCTTGTCGGGCGCAAAGACCAGCGCGTTGTGTAGATACCGCTCGTCCTTCGGAAACTTGTTGGCCAACAGAAAATCGTAGAAGATGCAAGTGGCCATCAGCAGCGTCTTCCCCGTGCCCATCGTGAGCGCGAAGACGTAGTTGGCATACGACTGCTTACTCCGCTTCATCTGCTTGAAGACAGCCTCGTACGTTGCCGTATCGAGCGTCTCAAACATCGAGACCTGGTCGGTCTCTTCATCTACCCCGGCCAGATTGGCCGCCCTGTTCTCGAAGCGCCCTTTTCTGTTGTACCAATCCTCAAAAACCCTATGCACTGGGGCGTTGCCCAAGTACTCCTTCAGGAATACATACATCTCCAGCGCCTCGTACTGTGGCTTGCGCAGGTGCCATGCCCGGGTACGAGTTGGCTCGTTGTAGTCTAGGAATTTCTTAGTGAGGTCACGATAGTTCCTGCGTATAGTCCCCTTATTTGCCTGGTAGTAATCCCAGAGATAGCGGTAAAAAGGAACTTCAGGCGAGGACTTCTTGGCGCGGGGCATCGGCGGAGCAACGTAGAGAAGGAAGACTAGAGTACGCGAGCGAAAGGGCGAGGCTAGGTCTGGACCTCTACCTCCAGGGACTCGCTCAGTAGGTCCGTAATCTTCACCCGAATCGTCCCAGCATCGTCGGGTACAAGATACGCTCCCTTCACCAACTCGTCGCTCCCAGGCACGTCTACCACCTGGGGTGTCAATACAGCCCCGTCATAGTTCCAGTCCACCATCACCGACTCGACCAACTCCCGCCAATCGTCCACATTTTCCTGCATCAGGGAGAGCTTCTGGAGCAGGTTCATCGGGTAGAACGCTTTAATCACGAGCATCCCGTCCTCAACCTCCACCAAGGCCTCAGCTTCTCGCTTGAATTGTAGGTCTTGCCGATCTCGCAAGATGTCCACCACCTCCACATCTATTGCATAGCCCATCTCCCGCACCTGACTCACCAACGTAGGTCGTAGGTCTGGGTCATGCCCCATGCACACGAGCGTCAGCTTCTCCACTGGGCGATTTGGTTGCGCCTGCTTCCGCTTGTCGAATGTCCGTAGGTCAAACCCGGTCAGGAGCTCGTTGAGGTCCTGCTTGGTCGCCAGTCGATTCACGGGCATCACTTTCACCATCCGCCCATCCTTCTCGCCGTCATAGAGGGCGCTTGCTTCCAGCGCCTGCACCTCCAGCGCCTCCAGCAGCAGATCCTTTGCCTGCGCCGGGTTGCGGAAAACATCGTAGTGGTTGACGTTGTAGACCTCGAACCCGGCGTATAGCGCTTCGGGTACGTCACCCTCGCGGTCTGGGTCGAGGGTACCCTGAGCCTCCGAGAGATCTTTCGCAACCTGAATCAGTCGCTTAGTCGTCGTCTGGATCGCGCCCAGGTTGATGTCTGCCCCTAGAAACCTGCGGCCCGTCTTCAAAGCCGCAGATTGAGTCGTCCCAGAACCCATAAAGCAGTCGAAAACGAGATCCCCTGGATTAGATGAGGCTTCTAGGATGCGCCGTAGCAATGCTACCGGCTTTTGGGTGGGATAATCAAGCCGCTCCGCAGCTTGGCTATTAACTGGGTTAATATCCGTCCAAACGCTTTGAAGAGGCAGCCCTGGCTGCTCGTCCAAATATCGCTTCAGGCGCGGACGCTTTGACTTGTCATCGGGATACCAAATTCGCCCCTCATGATGAAGTTGTTCCATTCTCTCCCTGGAGTAACGCCAACCATTGACTGGGGGTGAGTGACCCATCCACTCGTAAGTCATGTTAGGTCGGGGATTTGGGCTTGTTATGTTATCCAGTTGATAGCGACGTCCATCTGCGTCCCTATTGCCATACTTTGAATCGATGTATTTTTGGGAGTATGGAATGTAAATCGGGTTGAACGCAAATGACTCGCCTTTGCTGTACAGGTAAAGAGTGTCATGAATTTGAGAAAATGTGCTTGCATCACTTCGAGCTGATGTACGCTTCCAAACTACTTGATTCCGAAAGTTGCCTTGACCAAATACTGCGTCGAGGAGAGACCGCAAGTAGTGAGATGCGTTGTGGTCGCAGTGAAGCCAGATAGATCCAGTATCCGCGAGGAGCTCGCGAAGCAGGATCAGCCGCTCATACATGAACTGGAGATACTCATCATTCGTCCAAATGTCTGAGTACTGTTTCTCCTCGAAGGCTGAGTGGTCGTTAGAGACTTGTTTCCCCTTCAGCTTAACCGTCTTCTTGTAGTCAGCCTTCGAGTCGAACGGTGGGTCGATGTAGACGAGGTCCACCTGCCCCCTGAACTCCTTCAGCAGGTGGCTCATCACCTGGAGGTTATCACCCCAGTACAGCTTGTTCCGCCAGCCCCGGATCGGGGTCCCGTCCGCCCGCCCGCCGTCCACGGCCTCGCCATAGGTCTCCTTCAGCTGTGCAGGGTAGTACCGCGTCGAGGTAAATGGTCGTTTCCCGGCCCACCAAAGCTCCGGGTACCCCCGGATCGGTCGCCGAGGGGGCTTGAATTGGTACTCCTCTACACGCGTCCCGTCGGCAGACTCACCAGTAGGAAGTGAAAGGGCTCCTTGCTCAGGCATAGATTAAGATATGGGTATTAGGCTGAATAAAAGAGAGGGTGGCGGCGCCACTTCTAATGATTGCGGTCGCAGAAGGAACACAGGTCGCACGTCTCGCACAGCTTGGCTGGACGCTCGGCTACATCGAAATCAGCCTGCTCAATAAGCCCCACTACCTCATCAAAAGAGGTCACAGTACGGTCCACAGAGGCTCGGTTCATGTCAAAGCTCACGTACGGGCTCCCACTAGTCTCACCCGTATAATACAAGTTCAACCGAGAGACAGTCACACCCATTCGCTCCTGGATGATGTGGCCATACACCTCCAACTGGCGGCGGTACCGGTCTACTCGCTCCCGCTCCAAATGCAGGTCCGGCTTCTTCTCACTTTTGAAGTCCACAATCTCCACGGTCCCGTCCTGCCCCTCAATCAAGTCCACCGTCCCCTGCAAGATATATGCGTCCTTCACCAGCGATACATCGACCTCCGCATGTTCAATGTGCGACCAGTCGGGTTTCGTATGGGTCACGCGGTCTACATACCGAGTCACATGACGTAGCGCCGCTCGCTGTGTAGCAGGGGCCAGGTAGCGTCGCTCCTTCCGGGAAAGGTTGTGGTAGTTCAGCCTGAACCACTGCTCAATCTGCTCTGCCCCAATCAGGTGCGCCTTGCCTTCCAGCGCCGCCCGATGAATGTCTTCTATCGTCTGGTGAACCAGCGTACCGAACAAGATTGCGCTTTGCCGCACAGGCGCAAAGTCTAGGGCCTTAAAGAATTTATACTGGCGTGGGCAGTTCTCGTAGACCGAAATATGACTCGTAAACGAGTACTGCGACTTGATATCCACGTCGCCGATCTCTTCCAGCGGCAGGGCCTCCAACGTAGCTGTTGCCGTCCGCCAGTCCGCCAGGTCGTCCACCACTGGCCTGAAGTACTTCGAGGGCACCTGACCGTAGCCCCTTCGGCGATCAGGACCTGAAAGGACAAGCAGATTCTGGGCCCTAGAAAACGCCGTATAGTACAGCCGCCAGAAGTCGTACATCTTGATCCGGTCAAACGGCTCAAACGGAGGCTTACGGTAATAATTCTGCTGCAAGGTCTCGTCAAACGAGGTATGCTGCTGGCGAGGCACAGCTTCGAGCGAGCCCACCATTACCACTGGAAACTCCAGCCCCTTCGCCTGATGAATGGTCATAAACGAGACACATCCACGCGGCGCTGGTTCGGTCGCATCTTCAAACTCATCAATGCCCCCATCTTTCAAAAAGCGCAAGTAACTATTGAAAAGCTGTCCCAGGTTAAGGCTCAAATACTCTGGCGTGAGCACGTCAATGCCATGCACGTACTCAAACTTAGTGAGCACCTTTGATATGAGCGCTAAGTTGCGAGCAGGCCGACTGTCCTGAATCTCACCAAGAGCTTCATCCCCCAGGTATTCTGCAAACATGGGAAATTGGAGCACTTCGTAGAACAGCGTCGAGAAAGCATAGTCCGTCGGCTCAGTCAGATGACGGTGTGCATAGGCGCGATGGCGTGCCCACCGCAAAAAGTCACCGTGCCGCTCAGGCTGGTTCTTAATCACCTCGGCGAAAGCATGGGTACACTGTTCATAGTAGGCCCAGATGGAGGGTGGCTTCTGTGCTGGCCAGCCGCCTTCCATCGCCTGCTTGGCCTGAGGAAATAGAAACAACAGAGCTCCTAGCATCAGCTGCACCTCATCTCGATCAAAAAAGAGGTTTGACCGAGGCGAGTAGACCGGGATACCACTTGCTTCCAGATGCTCAGCTAGATCCAGAACCTTCCCGTTCTTGACAGAGCGAAAAAGAAAAGCTACCTGATTCCAATCTGTCAACTTCCCGTCGTCACGCAGAAAATGCAGGAAGGATACAACCTCATCATGCCAAGCTGTTTGCGAGGCGCCACCAGATAGACGAACAACGGCAGGCCCCTCCGGGAATTCTCCTCCTCGCGCCCCAATCCGCTTGTCAAACCGAAACTCACGTGTCGTTGCTCGTCCGGGGCTCTGCCCGGTCCAATTCAAGGTGCTCATCCAGCGCCCAAAGAACCGAATGATGTCAGGGTGTGAGCGGTAGTTTGTCTCCAGCTTCACACTGCGACATACCCCAGCCTTGAAGTTGGTAGGGTACTCCAAAATATTGCGTATGGTGGCCCCTCGAAACCGGTACAAACCCTGGTCATCGTCTCCTACTACGCAGACGTTCGGAGCTGGAAGACCGTCACGAGCCCCAGCCAGCATAAGCACGATTGCTTCCTGAACCGTGTTAGTGTCCTGGTATTCATCGACCATCAAGTACCGAATCTTCTCCCTCAGCGCCAGCTGCACGTCGGGGTGCTGGTCGAGCAAGTGGTAGGTCTCAAGCTGAATCGTTGAGAAGTCCAATGCATTATCAGCTTCTAGCGCCGTCCAGTATAGCTCCGCCAGCCGCCCCAGAGCGCGCGCCTCTGCAGAGTTACTCGCTTTCAGCTGCTCAACATCGAGCAGCTCCTCGGCCACCGTATTCACCCAGCGCGCCAGGGCCATTGCCCGGCGCCAGCGCGAGGTTTGCGGAGAACCTAGCAATTCTTCGGCTTCCTCCACCTGGCTATACAGCTTCATCGAGCGATACAGCATGTACTGCTGGTCAAACTGGTCGTACAGAGTATAGCTCCTGCGCAACCGCGTCCGCTCTCGGTAGTCGTCCAGAATCCGCAGGCAGATCGAGTGGAGCGTCCCGATGTACATCTCGTTGAGGTTGACAGAAACCCCGAGCGAAGTGAGACGACTAGAAACACGCGTCACCAACTCTGCCGCAGCCTTCTCAGTAAATGTCGAGACCATGATCGCCTCGGCAGGCACCCCGCTTTGCACAAGCGCCACAACACGCTCAACCAACGTGAAAGTCTTACCGGACCCTGGTCCTGCTATGATAAGTAGCGGCCCCTCGGTCTGCTCTACGGCTGCCTGCTGCGAAGGATTAATCATAGAAAGCAATGATAAGTCCAATGACGAGGTGCAAGTATAGAGTCCACAACACCTATGTGCCAGCTTAATCC
>JBCDJT010000062.1:0-27040 GCA_038747545.1 Bacteroidota bacterium | reverse complement strand
GTAGAACAGGTTGTCGAACCCGAACGTGGTGCCCGAGCGCGAGGTGGCAAACTTGTAGTCGAACACGTCCTTGTTCTCGATGAAGAACGGGCGCTGCTCGGGGAAGAAGATCTGGAAGCCGTCGAGGGCGATGGCAGAGGGGTCGGCTTCCACCTGGCCGAAGTCGGGGTTGAGGGTGAGGTCGAGCGTGAGGTCATTGGTGAGGCCGATCTTGCTGTCGAGGCCCACGTCCAGGCGCGGGTCGCTGCCATCGAGGAAGGGGTTGCCCGCCTGGGCGTCATACGTTTTCAGCGCCGAGACGGCGTAGGGCTGCACCTCCCAGTGGCGGTACGGCTTCAGGTTCTGCAAGCCGCGCAGCTCGCCAAATTCGCTCACCCAGCCGGGCGCGTTGAGGGGGATGCGCTGCCACACCGACCGCTCCTCGCCGCGGAAGTAGCGCCGCGTGGATTGGATGCCCCACACCTGCGCCGGGTCGTTGCCGAAGCGCAGCTGGCTCAGCGGGATGCGCAGCTCGGCCGTCCACCCGTCGGCGTCCACCTGCGTGGCGGCGTACCAGATCGGATTCCAGGTCGGGTCCCAGAGCTGGCCGTTGTTGGTGATGTACTCCTCGCCCTGCACGCCCGCCGCCGTGATGGTAAACGAGAAGGCGGTGCGCAGGTCGCGGTTGCTGTCGATGTTGATCTCCACCCAGTCGCCGTCGAACACATCGCGCCGCGAGAGGCGCCGCACGATGCCCTCGGGGTCGCGGTCCATGCAGCGGAAGGCGACGTACAGGTTCTTGTCGTCGTAGAGAATCTTCATCTGCGTGGGCTCGGCCGGCGGCGTGTTCTCCTCCGGACTCCACTCCACGTAGTCGCCGCTCCACGGCACGCGTTCCCAGGCGGCATCGTCCAGGCGGCCGTCGGTGCGCGGCGCCTCGGTGGGCAGGACGTACTGCGTCGTGTAGGTGCGCTTCGGCACGACATCTTGCCCCCATGCAGGGCCTGTCGCAGCCAGCATCAGCGTAATCACGAACCACTGTTTCATCGTCAAATCCTCCCTCAATCGTGTTCTGGTGTGATGCGCTCAGCCGCCCTCGGGCAGCCATCGGTATTCCATGTAATCCGCTGTCGCCTGCGCCACCTCGCGCCCCGCCATCGTCGCCAGCACGTGGAACGAGAGATCGATGCCTGCCGAGATGCCGCCCGAGGTGTAGAGCGTGGCGTCGGTCTGCACGAAGCGATGCTCGGGTTTGGGGATGCCTGTGGGCGCGAGTTCGGCGAGGTGCGGATAGACCTCGTGATGCGTGCAGTACGGCTTGCCATCGAGCAAGCCGAGCGTGGCGAAGAGGCGGGCACCCGAGCAGATGCTGAGGGTGTGCTGGGCGCCGGCGTGTGTCCGGGCAACCCATCCCAGCACGGTAGTAGACGTGAGCAGCGCCCGGGTACCCGACCCGCCGGGTACGATCAGCACATCAAAATGAGGCGCTTGATCGAAGGCCACGGCGGGGTTGACCGATAAGCCATTGACGGCAGTGATCGGTCGCGTCGTCTCCGCCACGGTGACTACGCGCACCAACCCCGGGTGCAGCTCGCCTGCGACCGAGAACACCTCGAAGGGTCCGGCGAAGTCGAGCACCTCCACCCCATCGAACAGCAGGATGCCGAGAGCGCGGATAGAAGTGGCAGTGTGTTGTTGAGATGGTGGCATGCAACCCAGGGGCTTGGTGATGCCGTAGGGTAGCGCACACACTGGCCCCCCCAATACACCAGTTTTGATCTAATTGAGCGCACCGGCTGAACGCAATGATGGATCCCTACCGAAGCCTAATTCCCCTTGATCGTAAAGCCCGGACGCCGCTGTACCTGCAGGTGGCCAACGGCTTCATCCAACAGATCAGCGCGGGCGTGCTGCAGCCTTGCACGAAGCTGCCCGGCTCGCGGACACTGGCCCAACGCCTTGAGGTCAACCGTCGTACCGTGGCGACGGCGTACGAGGAGCTGTCGGCCCAGGGCTGGGTGGAGATCCGGCCCAACCGGGGCTGCTTCGTCAGTGCCGAGCTGCCCACGCTGAACGTCCGCTCGCTACCAAACGGGGGCGCACCGCAGGCCGCCAAAGCCACGCCCTCGTTCGCGCTGCACCCGCCGCCGCTGGTGCTACCGCCCGACGCTCCAGCGCCTAGCGGCCTTGCTATCGACGACGGCTACCCCGACGTGCGGCTGGCCCCGCTGGAGGCGCTGGGCAAAAACCTCGGGTTCCTGATGCGCACCGCGCAGACGAAGCCGCTGATGACGTACCGCCAAGCGTTCCTGGGTGACCTTGACTTCCGGCGCGAGCTTGTGGAGTACGTTGCCGAGACGCGCGGGCTCCGCGTGACGCCCGCGCACATCATGCTCACGCGCGGCAGCCTGATGGCGTTCTACCTGCTCTTCCGCACCCTGCTGCGTCCTGGCGAGGCGGTGATCGTGGGCCAGCCCGGCTTCGTGGAGGGCCACCGCACCATCCAACTCGCGGGCGGCACGCTCGTCTACGTGCCTGTCGACGACGAGGGGCTTCAAACCGACGTGATCGAATCGATCTGCACCAAGCAATCCATCCGCGCGGTATACGTCATCTCACACCATCATTACCCGACCACGGTCTCGCTGAGCGCGGCGCGGCGGATGCACCTGCTGGACTTGGCCGAACAGCACCGCTTCGCCATCGTGGAGGATGACTACGATTACGACTTCCACTACGCCAGCAGCCCGCTCCTGCCCGTGGCCAGCTCCGATCCGCACGGCGCGGTGGCGTACGTCGGGTCGTTCAGCAAGACGCTGGCGCCCAGCCTGCGCCTCGGCTTCCTGGTGGCGCCCGAGGCGGTGATCGAGCAGGTGGCATTGCGCAGCCGCTACACCGACAGCTTTGGCAACACGGCGATGGAGCGCGCCGTCGCCATGCTCTTCGCCAGCGGCGACCTGCGGCGGCACCTCAAGAAAGCCCTCGCCACCTACCGCACGCGCCGCGCCGCCTTCTGCGCACGCCTGCAGGCTGACCTCGGCCATGCGCTCGCGTTCTCGGTACCCGAGGGTGGCCTCGCCGTGTGGGCACGCTTGAAGCCGCCGTTCACCCTCGCCGCCCTGCGCGCCAGTGCCGCCACCAACGGCCTGCAGCTTCCCACCTCCGACGCATTCAGCCCCGTGCCCCAAGACGCGCTTCGCCTCGGTTTTGCCTCACGCACGGTGGAGGAAGCCCAGACCGTGCTCGACCTCCTCGTCGCCAGCTTTGAGAGGATACGTTGACCCCAAGGTTGAACACCGTGGCGCCTTGGATGTGACCGCGCAAACGGCGATCTTCTGCCACACCTCAATGCTTTCCTCGCGCCCTCCATGACTGAGACGTTCGACTTTGTAGCCCCGCTGCTAAAGCAGGATCACAACATGCGGATGTACTACCTGCCGCTCCCCATCGACATTGGCGATGCGTTTACGGAGGCGAAGGTGCGGCGCATCATCGGGACGGTGAATGGTGAGCCGATTCGCCGGGCACTGCACGGGCGCCGCGATGCCGAGCGCATGGTCATGCTGAGCAAGGCGTTCGTGCGGAAGCAGAAGCTCACCCTGGGCGACCTCGTGCCCATCACCCTCGCTGCCGACCCTGAGCCGGACTTTGTGGACGTGCCCGAGGAGTTTACCGCTGCCCTCAAGGACGACCCCGAAGCGGCGGCCCGCTTTGCCACGTTCACCCCTGGTCGGCAGCGCTCGCTGGTCACGTACATCCACAACGCCAAGCGCGCCGAGACGCGGGTGAAGCGGGCGCTGGAGATGGCGTACAAGCTGCGCACCCACACCCTCAACGGCGACCGCCCGGATGACGCGTGAAGCGGCTCGCTGCGATAGCACTCCTGGCCATCAGTTGGACCCACACTGCAGGCGCCCAACTCAGCGCCGACAGCACGCAGGCTGTGCTCACGTACGGCTTTGATGTAGGCGCTGGCGGTAGCTCCATCGAAGGCCCAAACGGGCAGCGCACCCGGTACCAGCTGGTAGCGCTCATGCCCACTGTGCGCTACGGCGATTGGTCGGGAGGGCTGCAGATCAACCTGCGGCTGCGCCGCTTCACGCTTCGCGATCAGGACTTTGACCAAGCCCGCGACTACCTCTCATGGCTGCGCTTCGTACAGTACCGTCAGAAAGACGATGCGGGGTGGCACGCGCGGCTCGGTGCGCTCGATGAAGTGGAGTTGGGCTACGGGCAACAGGTGGATGCCTATACCAACATGGCCAGCCTCGACGACCCGCAAACCGGCACCGTCATCGACTACCGCCGCCGTTGGCTGAGTGTGGAGACGCTGAACGCCCAGATTCTTGCGCCCAGCGTGATGGCCGTCCGCTTCGCCTACCAGCCGCTCGACCGCGCCTACGCCACCCCGCGCATCGCCTTCGACAAGCTGGTGATCGGATTCAGCGCCGCGACGGACCAGCGCGACGAGAGCGGCTTCATCAACGCCGAGAACCCCGGCCAGCCCTTCTTCATCGACAGGCCGCCCATCGATACAGGCGACCTGCAGCCTATTCTCGGGACAGATGACGGCGCGCTGTGGGTGGTCGGCATGGACGTGGGCGTGCCGTTCAAGCTAGACCGCATCGTCCAGAGCATCGGCTTTGCTAGCCTCAACATGATGCCCGGCTACGGGGTGGGAGGCAGCGTGGGCCTGCAAGGCACCCGGCCTACCCAGCGCTTCGGGCGGCTGCGTATGCAAGGCGAACTGCTGCTCCTCGGCAGTCAGTACCTGCCCAGCTACTTCGGGGCGCTGTACGAAGCCGACCGCCTGCGCGTCCTCGAACTCGACCTAGATTCAGGCGAGACCTTGGAGGCCGTGACGTCCAAGCGCAACCTACTCATTGCCGAGGAGTCGTTCCGCTTGGGCTCGCGCACGTCGGTCAACTACCGCTACCAAGAGAAGGTGCGGTTCGACCTGAGCTACGAGCGGCTGTGGAACCGCAGGAACAGCGGCTGGCTGCACGCCGACCTGCGGCTGCAGTCGCCGGAGTGGCCCTTCGTGCTGCGCCTCGCCTACGCCAAGCGCAACGTGGGCTACCTGAGCAGTGAGCTCGGCGGCGGGACGAGCCTGCTGCGCGCCGAGGGTGCCTACCAGTTCTGGGAGTACCTGATGCTGGGCCTCACGGTGAAGCAGAGCTTCGAGCCTGCCGTGCGCAACGCCGTGTTCGTGGGCCAAGCCAAACGCTTGCGCATTGAGCCCAAGATCGTGTTCGTGCTGCGTCCGTAGCGGTTTATGGCGCAGTCCACGCCTGCATCAGGATGCCGCCCGCGACAGCCACGTTGAGCGACTCTGTGCCTTGGCGGGTGGCGGCGCCCGGAATGACGATAGTCTCAGAGAGCGCTGCGTGGACGGTGGCACGTATGCCGTGCGCCTCGCTGCCCATCACCAGCACGGATGGCGAGATTGGCGCCCATGATGCGGCGGGTGTACCGACGAGGTCGGCGCCGTAGCTGGGACGGTCTAGCGTGTGTAAGGCTGCGGTGAGGTCACGGGTGCGCGCGAGACGCACGTCCCACAAGCTGCCCATCGCCGAGCGAACGACTTTGGGGTTGTAGACGTCGGCGGTGCCAGGGCCAGCGAGGATGGCGCCCACGCCGAACCATGCCGCCGTGCGGATGAGCGTACCTACGTTGCCGGGGTCTTGCACGCCGTCTAGCGCCAGCACCCGTGGCACCTCGCGCAGGTCTCCTACCGTTGCATCCCGCATCTCGACGACGGCCAGCACGCCCTGCGCCGTCTGTACGTCGGAGAGCTTGGCGAAGTCGAGCGTGCGTAGCTGATGCATGGGTACATCAACACGCGACAGCATCGTGGCAACCCGCTCGGACTGCACCGCTGCCTCCGTCACGGCGACCTCGACGATGGGCGCCTGAGCAGCAACTGCGGCCTCTACCGCTCGGGCGCCTTCAACCACAAACTGCCCCGACCGCTCGCGGTACTTTTTTTGTGCGAGGGCGGCGATCTCTTTAAGGCGGCGCTGGGTCACGGCGGGTGCGGAACAGTGAGCATACACGCCCCTAACGCCAGGCCGTGCTGCAAGTCTCCCGTGCCAGATCGCGTTGCACAGCGAAACCTCGTCGAATCTAGCAAGGTGACGGTCGGGTGAAGCACTGTGACGGATCTTGCTACCTGAGGCGCAGTTGCACGCGCCATCATGCGAAAAAGCGCTTTCTTTCGGCCTTCGCCGCGTTTCTGCCACCCGGTGCCCAGCGCCGTCATGCCATGTGCTATGGGCACCGCCCCTCCACTCCTCTGACTTCTATTTCCGTTCCCGATGCCGTTTAAACGCAACGTATACGAGCGCGCCTTCTACAAAGAACCGGCGCCCATCCTCGACCACGACAACCCGTTCCAATCGATGATGGATCGGTTCGACGTGGCCGCTCAAATCCTCGAACTCGACCCCGGCCTCTACGAGTACCTCTGCCAGCCCACCCGTGTCCACATCACCTCGATTCCTGTGCAGATGGACGACGGGCGGCTGAAGGTGTACCAGGGCTACCGCGTGATCCACAACGAAATCCTCGGCCCCAGCAAAGGTGGCATTCGCTATGCGCCCGATGTCAACCTGGACGAGGTGAAGGCGCTGGCGGCGTGGATGACGTGGAAGTGTGCTGTCGTAAACGTCCCGTTTGGCGGGGCCAAGGGGGGCGTAGTGTGTAACCCGCGCGAGATGACGCCGGGCGAACTGGAGCGACTCACGCGCCGCTACACAGCCAACATGATCAACGTCTTCGGTCCCGAGCGCGACATTCCCGCGCCTGACATGAACACGAACGACCAGATCATGGCGTGGATCGTGGATACGTACTCCATGCACGCCCGCCAAACCTCTAACGCCGTGGTCACGGGCAAGCCCCTCATCCTGGGTGGCTCTCAAGGCCGCAAGGAAGCTACCGGGCGCGGGGTGATGACCACCACGCTCGCTGCCATGGATCGCCTCGGCATGCGCCCCTCGCAGTCGACGGTGGCCGTGCAGGGCTTCGGCAACGTCGGCTCTATCGGCGCGCGGCTGCTAGCGGAGCAAGGCTGCAAAGTCGTCGCTGTCAGCGACGTCTCAGGCGGGTATTACAACCCGAACGGCCTCGACGTGCTAGCAATGATTGAGTACAGCGCGCAGCACGGCAAGTCGCTCGAAGGCTACCCCGAGGCTGAGGTGATCTCAAACGATGAACTGCTGACGCTGGACGTAGACGTGCTCGTCCCAGCCGCCCGCGAGGACCAGCTGACGAAGCACAACGCCGGGCAGGTCAAAGCCAAGATTGTCTCGGAAGGCGCCAACGGCCCCACCACCCCTGAGGCTGACGCCATCCTCAAAGAGAACGGCGTCCTGGTCATCCCCGACATCCTGGCCAACGCGGGGGGCGTCACGGTGTCCTACTTCGAGTGGGTGCAGAACCGCCAGGGCTACTTCTGGAGCCTCGACCGCGTGAACCGCCGCCTCGACCGTGTGATGCGGCAAGCGTTCGACAACGTGTACGACACGGCCCAGCAGCACGACGTCTCGCTCCGCATCGGCGCCTACGTGCTATCGATCGACAAGGTGGCGACGGCGCTGCGCCTGCGCGGCATCTACGCGTAGCCGTTCATGCTTCTCGCCGCAAAGACAGAGCGGCAGCCTCGCGAGTGTGGGGCTGCCGCTTGTGCTTTGTATGGCGAAGTTGGATGTGTAGATTACCGCCGCCCGCCCGCATCTCTCCACCCGGTTGCTCCAGCACGCTCATGCCCGCCTTGCACCGAAGCTCATGCCGCTTGGCGCTGGTGCTACTCGCGTTCTGGATAGGGCCTGTGACCACGCAGGCACAGCCGACGAACCTAGAGGCTTTCCAGCAAATCGCGCTCAACTGCTTGGCTGAGGTGCCAGCCGCAACGCCAGCGTTCGTGCTGAAGCCGCCTGGGCAGATGCCGTACCTCCGTCAAGCACTGGTCGAGCACTGGCAGCGGCAGAACTACAGCGTCTACCTCAACGCCGACTCGGCCAGCCAAGCGCTCCCAGCATTCGCGTATCGCATTGAGCAGGTGGCGGTGGACTACGCCCGCGCCGGGCGCCAAAACCTCGACCGTACGTTGACGCTGGCGCTGGCCTACACGCACACCGCCGCCGATGGTCGCCTCTTGGCCGACACGCGCTGTGCCGATACGTTCACGGACCGCATTGCCCGTGGGGACCGAGAGGAGGTGGAGACGACAGCGTATCCTGAAACCCAGGGAACGGTGCCGCAAGGGTGGTTCCGCCGCTACCTAGAGCCTGCAGTCGTCATTGGCTCGGCGGCGCTCGGCACGTACCTCTTCTTCACGCTCCGCAGCACCCGTCAGAGTACCAACTGACCCGGTGGCGGCGTACGCTCAATCCGCGGCGTTCTCTTTGGCGTCCCGTTCTTGGGCAATCCGCAGCAGGTCATCGGTGGACCACGTCTCGCTGGCGCGCTCCTCGCGCTTCAAGAACCGATAGATCGGCACGAGCAGGATGGCCGCCAGGGCGCAGAATCCCACGAAGGAGACGATGATGACAACAGTGTAGAGATCCATCCGGGAGACCGAGGCAGGGCGAGGAGAAGGCAAAAAACGATCAGGACGCTTGATTTTACGCATACGATAGAAGCAGAAGTGCGATTCAGCCCGTCCAAAAGCATAAGTCTTGTAACACTGGATCGTTGCGGGGATTTATCGCCTTCGTTTCAAGTGTAACGGCCACACAGTAACACTACCTCCTCTTCTTTCCTCCTCAAGCGGTACCGCAATTATGGAACAGACCTCCGTTCGCATGCTCATCGTAGAGGACGACCCCGAGCTGGGTATCGGCCTCGAAGACTACTTCGACCTGAAAGGCTACAGCACCAAACGCACCGGCAACGGCGACGACGCGCTGCAGGAAATGACGACGCTGCCCGGCTACGACATCGTCCTGCTCGATGTGATGCTGCCCGACAAGAGCGGCTTCGATATCCTCCGCGAAGCCCGTCGCTCCGGCGTAGACTCGCCCGTGTTGATGCTGACCGCCAAAGGCAGCCAAGACGACAAGCTGCACGGCTTCGGCCTCGGCGCTGATGACTACGTGACCAAGCCCTTCAACGTCGACGAACTGGGCGCGCGCGTCAAGGCCGTGCTCAAGCGCAGCCAGTCGACCGCGGAGGCGCCCATGGAGGTCTACACCTTCGGCACGATCACGGTCAACTTCAGCAACCACACGGCCACGATGGATGGCGAAGAGATCCAGTTCACGGCGCTGGAATTCGACATCCTGCAGTACTTCATCCAGCACCGCGGCCGTACCGTGAGCCGGAAGCAGCTGCTTCGCGACGTCTGGGGCATCAGCGGCGACATCACCACGCGCACCATCGACCGCCACGTGGCCTCGCTCCGTAAGAAGATCGAGAAAGACGCGGCCAACCCCGAGTTCATCGAGACGGTCTACGGCATCGGCTACAAGTTCATGGGCTAGCTGCCGAAGTACGTCTGCTACGCTTCAGTACCCCACCCGCCTCCGCCCGGCGTTTCGATGCGGAGGCGGGTGTTTGCGTTCAGGGTACCTGAATGAAGCCCTGGCCGAGTCACTGCTGTGCCGTCTGGCTGAATCTCTACGTTACGTCCGGTGCGGCCTGCCTTGCCGCCTGCAATGCCATACGGCCCGTGCTGACGACGGGTGGCGAGGAGGGTGATGGTTGTGGGCACCAGTACTTCGTACGCGCGAATGAGCCCGTCGCCGCCGCGATGCGCGCCTGCGCCGCCGCTGCGTTTCCGAATGCTGTACTGCCGGATGCGCATGGGAAACGCACGTTCCAGGGCCTCGACGGGCGTGTTGAGCGTGTTGGTCATGTGTACCTGCGTGGCGCTGAGCCCTGGGCCGTCGGCATGCGCGCCCATGCCGCCCGCGATGGTTTCGTAGTACGCGAACGGCTGGCCTTCGGGGGTGAGCCCGCCCATCGTCAGGTTGTTCATGGTGCCTTGCGAGGCCGCGGGGACGCGCTCCGGTAGGGTCTGCGCCAACGCGCCCAGCACCACGTCCACGATGCGCTGCGAGGTCTCCACGTTGCCACCTGCCACGGCCGCAGGTGGCCGGGCATCCACAACGCTATTCTCGGGCGTCACGACGCGTACGGGCGCAAAGCATCCAGCGTTGACGGGGATGTCGTCGTCGCAGAGGCCGCGCACCACGTAGTAGCAGGCCGCCTGCGTGATGCTACGCACGGCGTTGAGCGAGCCAGGCACGACACCTGAGCTGCCAGCGAAGTCGAACGTCACGTGTTCGTCCTCGACGGTTGTCTCCACCCGAATGGTGGCCACGTGGTGCGGATCGAGGTGGTCCAGCACGAGGGTGTCCTCGAAGGCGAAGCGTCCGTTGGGCCAGGAGGCGATCTCGACTCGGACGCGCCGCTCGCTGTAGGCTTGCACGTGGGCGGCGTAAGCCGCCACCTCGTCGTCGCCATGCGTGTGGCGGAGGGCCAGCAGCCGCTGGGTGCCCACGGCATGGGCAGCACGTTGGGCATCGAGATCGCCAAGACGCTCGCCGGGCGTGCGTACGTTGCGGAGCAAGAGCGCCAGCACGGCCTCGTTGCACCGCCCACTGTCGTATAGCTTGATAGGCGGGATGATGAGGCCTTCCTGATAGATCTCGGTCGAGAGCGGCAGCGAGCCGGGCGTCATGCCGCCCACATCGGCGTGGTGGGCGCGGCTAGCCACGAAGAACGCAGGCGTTTCGTCCGCGAAGAACACGGGCGAGATCATGGTGATGTCTGGCAGGTGCGTGCCGCCGGCGTAAGGGTCGTTCAGCAGGACCACATCGCCTGGGTGCCATACCTCAAAGGCGGCTAGCGCGGCGTCCATGCTGGCGGGCATCGCGCCGAGGTGGACGGGGATGTGGGCGGCCTGGGCTACCATCGCCCCCTCGGCATCGAACAGCGCACACGAGAAGTCGAGCCGTTCCTTGATATTGGGCGAGTAGCTGGCCCGCCGCAACGTGGCGCCCATCTCATCGGCGATGCCCTCGAAACGGTGGCGGTAGAGTGCGAGGGTGACGGGATCTGGCGAGGCGAAGGGCATAGACGTGCGTGTTCTCAGAGTTGACTGGCTACCCACAGCAGCGTGCGCCCGCCGAGGAGCGCACAAACCGCCGTGACGAGGAGCCCGAGACCAATGTACCACGGCGACAGGCGCTGTTGGGTCTGGCGCACGGTGAGATAGAGCACAAACCCCGCCAGCAGCGGCAGCAGCACGCCGTTGGCGGCCTGCGCCACCACGATGGCCCGTAGCGGCGAGACGTCCAACAGCCCGAAGGCGACGCCTGCCAACACCACAGAGGCCCACACCATGCGGTACCGCGCATCGGTCTCGTCATCGGGCCAGCCGAAGAGTTCGCGGATGCCTGCGGCTGCGGCCAGCGGCGCTGTCACGGCCGAGGTCAGCCCAGCAGCCAGCAGCCCAAGGCCAAACAGCAACCGACCCGCCGGCCCGGCGACAGGCGCTAACAGGTCAGCGACGGCGCCTACGGAAGGCACCTCCGCGTTGGCGCCTGCCAGCGTCGCTGCCGACAGCATGATGGCCCACGAGATCACCCCGCCCAGCGGTAAGAAGAGGGCCATCCCGAACAACTCGCGGCGCCATGCCTGCTGGCGGTCCGCCTCTTCCCGCCAGTAGGCCTTGGCCAAGGCAGGGTGGAGGAAGAGGTTGTACGTGACGATGGTCGTGCCAATGAGCGCCACCACGTTGACGAGCCCGCCCTCGGGAATCGTGGGCTGCACGGCGCCCCGGAACGCCCCTCCCCAGTCAATGGGCGCTACAAGCGCCGTGGCGAGGAAGAGTAGCCCCATGAGCGCCACGAGACCTGCGAGTACCTTGAGCAGCACCCGCACATCGAGCAGTAGCAACACGGCGGCCGCCAGACCCAGTCCGGCCACGAACCACTGCGGCGAAACCGAATCGCCGAGGAGCGTCTGCAGGCCCAGTGCAGCGCCCATCAGGTTGCCTAGCTCAAACGCTGCACATCCTACCCAGAGGCCCAGCACGACTAGCGTGTAGGACAGGGCGCGGGCAATGGGATGCCGTACTGTGGCGGCCAGCGCCTCGCCCAGGCCTTGCTGCGCCAGGATGCCCGTGCCTGCCGTAAGCGACTGCAGCACGAAGGCGGCGCCTGTGGCAAAGAGCAGCACCCACCCGAGGTCGTAGCCAAAGGTGAGCCCCGTGGTTGCGCAGGTGAGCACCGTGCCGGGTCCCACAAAGGCGGCCACAACGGCCGAAGAGGTGCCCCATTTTCGCATCGCCTATCTCACGCGTTGAGCTGTCGCCCGGAAGATACACGCCGCGTCGATGGAATAGAACCCGCTGGGTCACGCCTGATTGAGCGCGTGGATGCGCTCGCGCCTTACCAGCGCCAAAACGAGGCTGCGATGGTGGGGGGCGCGGATGAGCTGGAGGCGTAGCCGAGCCTCATGTATAGGGTCCTCCATGAGTATCATCGCGTCCCCCGCCCCGACGGGCAGTTGCTGGCCTACGTGGAAGCGATGGTCGTCCTGAAGGAGGGCTTCCGCAGCTAGGTTGACGGTCAGTACCTGCCCACGACGGTCCAGCAGCAGGTGCGGCAACGGATGAGCGACGATGAGCGATTGCAGGGCGTCGAAGTCGGAGTGCAGGCTGTTGAGGTACTGCTGTTGCTGTTGCCTCAGGCGCGCCTTCTCTATGGTGTGGTTCCCGATGCGTGCCACAAGCTGCTCAGTGCTCTCGCCCTTCACCAAGTAGTCCTCGGCACCCATCCGCACGGCTTCCAGCGCGGCGGCGTTGTCACAGTGTCCGATCATCACCATCACGGGTACATCGGGGGCGTGCGTCTTGAGCGTGACGAACGTGTCGAGTCCGGTGCTGTCGGGCAAGCCAAGGTCGAGCACCACGAGGTCTACCTGCCCAGCTTGCCGGAGCTGGGCAATGGCCGCCTCCATCGTCGCGCAGTGCGTGATGGAACACGGCACGGGGCTCTCTTGCAGGGTGATCTCCATCAGGCGCGCATCGGCCTCCGTGTCTTCGACTACGAGGAGGGAGAGGGGCATTTGCATAGCGCTTACCGTCGCATGGGGCTGCCAGAAGGCCATGCAGCACCCGAATGTTTCAGGGCCCAGCCTGCTTTGGGGGAATGCCCTGCGCCGCTTCTTCCTAACGAAAGCTGCTAAATGCAAAAAGCCGGAGCACTTAGGTCCAGTGCTTCGGCTTCTGCGGAGAGGGTGATTATTGGTTAAATGGCGTCACCACCGCAGCACACGTGGCAGGAGAGCCTTGACATCGATAGGTGTTTTGCAGTCATGGCAGCGCTGACGAGTAGGGATGAGTAGCCGTTGGACGCGGTTTAGCTGACCGCATGACGCACAAGGAAGAGTTACTGGGCTGAGGTCTTGTGGATAGACGCCTTGATGTAAGCCACGCTTATTGACCACGTAAATGGGAAACCGATCAGCCACAGATTGAAACGCATCGAGCATTTCCTTGATAGGCGAGGTGAAGAACTCCTTGTTGGGCGCCACTCGGTAGCGTTGAAGCAATTGGTGGGCGTAAGCTTCGGCTGCGCGGCGTTCGGCTACAGAAATATAGTACACTAGCTCGAACGGTGTAGGAATAGCCGTAGAGCGCGACAACTCTTGCTGACGCACCCACGGATAACGCGAGGTCATCCCGATTTTCAGATGGCTCTTGGGTAGGCCCCTGTTACGCATGGCGTATACCGACCCGACGCGTTTGTACTGCTTGCGGCGCCGATCTAGAGCGGGGACAAAGTGAGCGCTATATGGCAGGTCATCAAGTTGGAAATGCATCCATATGGTCTGTGACAGATAAGGAAGTAATGAGAGAGTGCCAACTGCTCTACTGGTTAGCGTTTACTATTCCTTGTCACTCCAGTTCTGAACGAAGCGCACTCCAAAGAGCAACGACCGTACTTGGAATACTAATGGCCGTTTCCCGACGGAGTAGTATCCATCTAACATGAAAAGCCCCAGGCCACGTAGTGCAGTCTGGAGCTTCTGTCATGCGGAGAGGGCGGGATTCGAACCCGCGGTACGCCTTTACAACGTACGCCGGTTTAGCAAACCGGTGGTTTCAGCCACTCACCCACCTCTCCGGGAGAATGGGGCGCCAAATATAGCGTGCTTTGTGCGGGCGTGCAACGGTCCACGGATGCACCTTCGGCGAAATTGCTGCTCGCCTTACGAGAGCGCGTCGGCACCGCTGGTGATCTCGATGAGCTCCTTCGTGATCGCGTCCTGGCGGGCGCGGTTGTACTGCAGCTTCAGGTCGCGCAGCAGCTCCTGGGCGTTCGTCGTGGCGTTGTCCATCGCCACCATGCGGGCGCCTTGCTCGGCGGCGTTCGACTCCAGCAGGATGCGCCACAGCTCGTAGTTGAGGAAGCGCGGCACCAGGATCTCCAGAATGCCTTCCGGGTCGGGCTCGAAGATGTAATCGACGTTGCTGGCGCTGGCCGCGTCCTCTTCGTCCATCGTGCCTTCCATGAGCGGCGTCAGGAACAGCTCGTCGGTGATGGGCAGCAGCGGCTCTACGATGCGGTTCTGCGAGATCGTGTTCTTGAACTCGTTGTAGACCACGTCCACCTTGTCCCAGCGGCCCTCCATGAAACCATCCACCGCCACATCGCCAATCTTCTGGACGGTGCTGACGGAGACCTTGTCGAACGCGCCTCGGAAGTCGCCCACCAGCTGGTAGCCGCGCCGCTCGAAGTACTCGTGGCCCTTCTTACCTACGCAGACCAAGTAGAGGTTGCCGTTTTCTGCTTTGTCGGCGTACTGCGCCTTGATCGTCTGCTCGGCGGTCTTGATGACGTTCGTGTTGAACGCCCCGGCCAGGCCGCGGTCGGCGGTGACGATGATGAGCAGCACGTTGTCGACTTCGTCGCGCGCCTGAAACAGCGGATGCGCGGTGGGGTCGAGGTGCTGGCGCAGGTGGGTGGTGATTTCGTTCAGCTTGTACGCGTAGGGGCGCGTCTGGAAGATGTTTTCCTGCGCCCGCCGCAGCTTGGCCGCCGCCACCATCTTCATGGCGCGCGTCACCTGCTGGGTGTTCTTGACACCGCCGATGCGGTTGCGAATGTCGCGGAGACTTGCCATAGGATAGAGGGTGCGCTACTGCGGGGCGGAGGGCAACGCCTCAGCCCCGCAGCGCGGCAACAATTACGCGTTGTAGAGTTGCGCGAGATCGGTTGCTTCGTCAGCCAAGAGCTTGGCCACGTCGTCGCTCACCTTGCCCGTATCCACGATGCTGTGGAGAGCATCGGCGTGGCTCAGGCGCAGGCGGTCGATGTATTCCTTCTCGAACTCCTGGATGCGGCTCGTGGGCACCGTGTCGAGGTGGCCTTTGGTGGCGGCGAAGATGATGGCGACCTGCTCTTCGACAGCGACGGGCTTGTACTGGCCCTGCTTGAGCACTTCCACGAGGCGGGCGCCGCGGTTGAGCTGGCGCTGCGTGGCGGGGTCGAGGTCGGAGCCGAACTTGGCGAAGGCTTCCAGCTCGCGGTACTGCGCCAGGTCGAGGCGGAGCGTACCGGAGACCTTCTTCATCGCCTTGATCTGCGCGTTACCGCCCACACGCGAGACCGAGATCCCCACGTTAATAGCCGGGCGCACACCCGCGTTGAAGAGGTTCGACTCGAGGTAGATCTGACCGTCGGTGATCGAGATCACGTTGGTGGGGATGTACGCGGATACGTCGCCAGCCTGCGTCTCGATCACAGGCAGGGCCGTCAGCGAGCCGCCGCCTTTGACCATGCCCTTCAGCGACTCGGGCACGTTGTTCATGTTGACCGCTACCTCGTCGTTGCTGTTGATCTTGGCGGCACGCTCCAGCAGGCGGCTGTGGAGGTAAAACACGTCACCGGGGTACGCTTCGCGGCCCGGCGGGCGGCGCAGCAGCAGCGACACCTGGCGGTAGGCTACGGCCTGCTTCGAGAGGTCGTCGTAGATCACCAGCGCGTGGCGGCCTGTGTCGCGGAAGAACTCGCCCACGCAAGCTCCGGCGAACGGCGCGATGAACTGCAGCGGTGCGGGCGCACCGGCTGAAGCGTTCACGATGACGGAGTATTCCATGGCGCCCGCTTCTTCGAGCGCGCGCTGTACCTGAGCCACCGTCGAGTTTTTCTGGCCGATGGCGACGTAGATGCAGAAGACCGGCTTGTCGGTGCTGTGGGTCGACTTCTGGTTGAGCATCGTGTCGATCAGCACGGCGGTCTTGCCTACCTGCCTGTCGCCGATCACGAGCTCGCGCTGGCCACGGCCCACAGGGATCATCGAGTCGATGGCCTTGATGCCCGTCTGCAGCGGCTCCGTCACGGGCTCGCGGTAGATCACGCCCGGTGCCTTGCGCTCCAGTGGCATCTCGTACATCGTGCCCTGGATGGGGCCTTTGCCGTCCATCGGGTTGCCCAGCGGGTCGATCACGCGGCCGAGCACGCCTTCGCCCACCTGGATGGAGGCGATGCGCTTGGTGCGGCGCACCTCGTGGCCTTCTTTGACAGCGTCGGCGTTGTCGAAGAGGACTGCGCCCACGTTGTCTTCTTCCAGGTTGAGCACCATGCCCGTCACGCCCGTGGCGGGGAAGCTGACGAGCTCGCCGGCCTGCACGTTCGAGAGGCCGTAGATGCGGGCGATCCCGTCGCCCACCTGGAGGACGGTGCCTACCTCGTAGACGTCCGTGCCGGCCTCGAAGCCGCCGAGTTCGCGCTTGAGGACGGAGGTTACTTCATCCGGTCGGATTGCCGTTGCCATAGTCTGTCGTGTTCTATGTGGCCGCCCGGATCAGCCCGAGCGGGTCAATCAGTAAAGTTAGTTGAGCGACACCGATGCCTGCTGCCCCAGCTTCTCGCGGAGGCCTTCCAGCTGGTGCCGCACGCTGCCGTCGTATACCGTGTCGCCCACGCGCACTACCACGCCGCCAATCAAGCTGGCGTCGATGGTCGTGTTGAGGCGTACCGTCTGGCCCGTCAGCTTGGCGAGGGCTGCTTTCAGCTCGGCCTCTTCGCTGTCGGTGAGTGGCTTGGCGCTGCGGGCTTTGATCTCGACGATGCCTTCCTGCGTGTCGCGGAGGGCGCGGTAGGCGCGCACCACAGCGGGGAAGGCGTCTTCGCGGCGCTTCTCGATGAGGAGCTTGAGGAAACGGAGCGTCAGCGGTTGCAGGCGCTCGGCGAAGAGCGCATCCACCACCGTCTCTTTCTTCTCGCGCGAGATGACTGGGCTTTCGAAGAACCGCACCAGCTCGGGCGAGGCGTCCAGGCTGTCGCGGATGAGCGCCACGTCGCTGTCGGCGGCGGCGATCATGCCCGCGTGCTCGGCCTCGGCGTAGAGGGCCCGCGCATACCGTTCGGCTACGATTAGATTGCTCATCGCGCGTGCAGCTGCTTAGTTGGTGGGAAGCGAGTCGATGAACTTGTCCACCAGCGTGCGTTGGCGGCTGGCATCCAGGTTCTCGTCCAGGATTTTGCTTGCGGCCTGGATCGCCAAGTCGGCGACTTCGGCGCGCAGCTCCTGGATGGCGCTCTGCTTCTCGTTTTCGATGTCCTGACGCGCCTGCTCCTGCATCTGCTGGATCTGTGCCCGCGTCTCGGTGACCTGCTCGGCCTTGAGACGTTCGGCAGCTTCGCGGGCGTCGCGCAGGATGCGCTGGGCCTGCTGCTCGGCTTCCCGACGGGCGGCCGCGTTGTCGCTCTGCAGCTTCTTGGCCTCGGCCAGAGCATGCTTAGCTTCGTCCAGCGAGGATTGGATCTTCTCTTCGCGCTCGGCCAGCGCCGCCGTGATGATCGGCCACGCCTTGCTTTTGAGCAAGAGGAAGACAATACCAAAGGCCACGACCGTCCACACGGCTAGGCCCCAGTTGGGGGAGAGCAGGTCGGGTGTCGGCGCATCGTCGGCGGCGAAGGCCACCAGAAGGAGTGCGGTAGTCATAGGTCTCTCAGGGAGCGCGGATGGCGAACAGACGCAGGGTCCGCGCCCAACGTTGGCTGAGCGCGGACCCCGTATACGGTGGCGATGCTTACTTCAGCAGGATGAAGAGCAGCGCAAACACTTCAGCGATGATGGCCACACCTTCGATGAAGGCGGCCAGCAGGATCGCCGCGCCACGGATGTCGTTGGCAGCTTCCGGCTGACGTGCGATGGCTTCAACGGCCGAGGCCGTCAGGCGGCCGATGCCCAGGCCAGCGCCCAGGGTAGCGCCGAGAAGACCGAGACCGGCAGCGAGGTAAGCGAATCCAGATGGTTCCATTGTTCTATTGCGTTGGGTTTAAGCGTGTGTTGGTAGAGACGAAGTAGAAAGGTCAGGCCGCCGCCGCAAGCTGCTCGGTAGGCGCATGCAGTTCGTCGTGGTGACCGTCATGATCGTGATGGTGATGCTCCTCGGCCGCGATGCCAATGAACACTGCGGAGAGCATCGTGAAGATGTAGGCTTGGATCAGGCTCACCGCCAGCTTGAGGATGTAGATGAACACCGTCAGTGGGATGCTCACGAGCACCAGCGAGATGGAGCCTACCACGGCGCCGAAGGCGGCCTTGAGGATGAACGCGATGCCAATCAGGCTCACGATGACCAAGTGGCCCGACGCCATATTCCCGAAGAGGCGGAAGGCCAGCGAGAGCGGCTTGGTGAACAGGCCAATGATCTCAATGGGGATCAGGATCGGCTTCACGAAGCCTGGCACGCCCGGTGGATTGAAGACGTGCGCCCAGTAATCCTTGGTGCCCGCGAACTGCGTGATGACGAACGTGAACACGGCCAGCGTACCCGTCACCATGATGTGCGAGGTGGCGGTCACCCCGATCCAGGGCACCAGCCCGAGCAGGTTGCCCAGCATCACAAAGATAAAGACCGTCAGCAGGTAAGGCAGGTACTTGGTGTACTTGGCCTCGCCGATGGCCGGGCGGGCAATCTCGTCGCGGACGAAGACGATAAGCGTCTCCATCATGTTGTGCCACACGCCCTTGGGCGCCACGTCGCGCCCGATGCCTTTGGCGTAGCGGCTGGCGAGGTTGCTGATGATGAGGTAGACCAGCAGCGCCACGATGAAGACGAACAGCAGCTGTCGCGTGATGGATAAGTCGACAACGATCTCGCCGTCGCGCGGGGCCACGGGGTAGTACAGGTGGTCGCCCGCCTCCATGATCTCGGCGAACCGCGCCTCAGCGACCCGCTCGCCGGTGTTGTTGCGCACGGTGTAGCCGCCCGAGTTGAGCGCGGACTTCGTCGTCAGGAAGGCATCGAAGCCGAGGGCGCCTTCGGCGCTGCGCGTCACGAACAGGCGGGGCAGCTCCAGCTTGCCGATGGGGCGCCAGTCCCAGTAGTTACCGTCGGCGGAGTGGCCGAGGGCATCGGGGTCGCCGTCGTCGCTGTCGGCCGCGAACGCCGGACCACTGAAGGTGACCAGGACCAGCAGGCCGAAGAGCGTAGCAGTGAACGAGCGAAGGGTCATAGCGGCAGTCGCTAGCCTAAGGTGTCAGATAGTCGTTTCAGGCGCCGGAGCCGCAGGGCGGGTCAGGCGTTTGTAAGAGAGCCACGCCTCTGCCGTGAGGCTGACCAGCAGGGCCGGAACCAGCGCCAAGACGAAGGGCGTCTTTTCGATGGGGGCGAAGATGGCCACGAGCGCCACCGTGCCCAGCAGCAGCACCATACGGGCCAGCATGCCGATGAGCATCATCCCCATGAACAGCGGCGAGGTGGGTGCGACGAGCCGCTGCATGCCGTAGGCCATCAGCCCGTAGCCGATGCCAATGGCGGCGCCCAGTGTCACACTCAGTCCCATCGCTCGTTGCTCTCCAAATCCTTCAAAAAACGGGCTCTTGTTGCGTAAAAGCCGTTGTCGAACGCAAAGCTACGCCGAAAGAGTCGAAGCCCAGGGCGAGGGGGGGTGAAAACTGAATGAATGAACCAGCGAAATTTCGCGCCCTTCAAAAGGCCTTCACGTACTGGTGATTTGTGGTCCCGGAATGCGCAGTTGACGTGAAGAGTACAGCTGGTTGATGGGTTGCAATAGAACCAACGGACTACGCGCGGTGCATGTATATTGAGCGGCCACCGAGGCATGCCCACCACGTCAACCTCGCCGTGCGCTTGACTCCCCATCCGTATGCGTGTCGTTCCGTTGCTGACGCTCTGGCTTTGCCTCGCCTCACAGGCGGCGCTCGCCCAGCCTACCTATCGCTTTGAGCACTTGGGTGTAGAGGATGGTATCTCTGAGAGCACCGTCAACGTCATCTTCCAGGACCGCGCGGGCTTCATGTGGTTTGGTACCGATGACGGCCTCAACCGCTTCGACGGCGTTCGCTTTCACACCTACCGCCACGTCCCCGGCGACTCGCTCTCGCTCTCCAGCAGCCGCGTGACGGCGCTCACGCAGGACAGACAGGGTCACTTATGGGTGGGGAGCCACAATGGCTTGCAACGCTTTGACCCGTTGCGGGAGACCTTTCACCGTGTACCGGGCGGGATGGGTACGCCCGACGGCGTCTGCGGCAGCATCATCAGCGGGCTGGGTAGCGACGACTATGGCAACGTATGGTCGGGGTCGTTCACCGGTGGGCTGTGCGTGTACACGCCAGAGTCGGGGCGCTTTGAACGGGCGCACCCCCATGCGATTGCCTCCGAGCGCATTTACCTGATTGAGCAGGGGGCCGACGGAGGCCTCTGGGCGGTCATCAGTTCGGGGCATGGCTGCCACATCCGGCCGGGGTCAACCCATTGTGACACTGATGCCTTCCCGGTAGAGGTCACGCCACGCGCCTTTGCCTACGGGCCCCAAGGTGAACTGTGGACCCTGGACTACGGCGTGCTCCAGGGGCGCCCACCCCGGCTTGTCCAGGTAGAGGCCGGGCGTGAGGTGCGCACCATCAGCTTGCCGGATGCGAACTACAACTATACGGCCGTCTTCGCCGCTCCCGACCGTGTGTGGATGCCCACCGAGTCACAAGGGGTGCTGGAAGTGAATGTGCGCACGGGCACCTCTCGCTTTATCCAGTCGGACCCTGCACGAAGCACAGCGCTACGCTCAAACATGGTGCAGGTGTTGTATCAAGACCGCCAAGGCACGGTTTGGGTGGGTACTCAGAACGGCCTCAGCCGCTGGAACCCGCAGTTCCAACGCTTCGATCACTTCAAGCGCGAGTCTGGGGATTCCCGTGCCCTGAGTAGCAACACCGTCAACGGCATGATGGTCACCCGCGACGGCAGCCTCTGGGTAGCGACCAACAATGGCTTGAACCGTTTAGGCCCCAAGGCAAACACCTTTGACGTGTTCTACCGGCGTGCAGGCATCCGAAGTCGCTTTCCCAACGCCTTCTGGTGGCTGACGGAGGACGCACAGGGTACGCTGTGGCTTGGCGCCAAACGGCACGGGCTGTTCACGTTCGATGTGCAGCGTGGAGCGTTTGTGCTCCACGAGCCGTTTGACTCCGATGTCTTCAGCCAATACGACTCGTTTGGACAAAGCGCGGCGGCAGCAAACCATGGCATCGGGGTGCGGCATGTGAATGCCACAGCGGATGGCGGGTTGTGGATCAGCACACGACTTGGGCTGGCTTATAAGCCACCCGGCGCCCAAGACTTCACCGCGTACAGAACGCCTATCACAACCACCACGAACGTCACGTATGAGGACGCGGCCGGACGCCTGTGGATAGGCACGGATAATGGCCTGTGCCGCATGGATCGCGATACGGAGGCCTTCACCTGCTTCCAGCAAGACCTAGAGGTGCGCACCACCCTGACATCGGACATCATCTGGACGATGACCACAGAGCCCACCACACCGGGGCTACTCTGGGTAGGGACCATCGGCGGTGGCCTGTGTGCCCACGTCATAGACACCGACCTGTTTCGGTGCTTCACCGTGCAGGACGGTCTACAGAGCAACGTAGTGTACGGCGTACTCCCTGACGACCGGGGCCACTTGTGGCTGAGCACCAACGCCGGCCTCGTTCGCTTCCATGCGCGCACGCACACGGTGCGCACGTTCACGGCCGATGATGGCCTGCAAAGCAACGAGTTCGACCTGATGTCATACCATCGCGATGGAGAGGGCTGGATGTACTTCGGCGGCAAGAACGGCTTCAACCGCTTCCACCCGGACAGCCTCAGCGTCAGCACCGACATCCCTCCGGTGGTATTTACCCACTTCGACGTGCTCGACCAACGCCAGCGGGGCTTCCTCGCGGCGGCAGACACCGTGCAGCTCACCCGCCACGACGATGTGTTCACCGTCGGCTTTGCAGCGCTCGACTACGTGAACCCTATCAAGAACCAGTACCGGTACCGGCTGGCCGGGCACAGTGCCACCTGGCGCACCACCGATGGGCGGCAGCCAGAAGCCAGCTACACCAACGTGGAGCCGGGCAGTTACGTGTTCGAAGTGTACGGCTCGAACCACGATGGCGTGTTTACGGCCGAGCCGAGCCGGTTGCACATCACCGTGGTCCCTGCACTCTGGCAAGAGGGCTGGTTCCTCTGGAGCGCGGGCGTGCTGAGCGGCTTGTTTCTCATCTTTACCACGGGCTTTATCTACCAACGCCGGGTACGTACCCTAGAGCGGACGCGCGCTGAGCAGATGGAGATGCAGCGGCGCTTGGCGGAGAGCCGCGAGCGCGAGCGCCAGCACATCGGCCGGGAGCTGCACGACGGGCCGATGCAACGCCTCTACCGTATGGGGCACGACCTCGACAAGCTGGCCATGCAAGCCAACGGCAGGGCCGCGCCCATCTTAGATGTACGGCACCAAGTCAACACCGTCGCCACCGAGTTGCGTGAGGTGCTCAGCGCCCTCCGGCCGCCGCTCATCGAACACCTGGGGCTTAACGCGGCCCTCCGGTCGCTCATCCGTCGCCTGCGTCGTCACCATCCTGACCTCCACATCGACTATCGCTTTGACGCCGATGCTGCTGCCTGGCCGCTCGATGTGCAGCACATGCTCTACCGCGTCACTCAAGAAGCGCTCAACAACGTGAGCAAGCACGCTCAGGCCCGGCGCTTGCATGTACAAGTCAAGCAGCAGGCCGGTGAGATTGTGCTGCTCATCCGCGATGACGGGCGCGGCTTCCTCAAACCCGACACGCTGTTGGAGTGGGCGCGTGCGCAGCACTTTGGCCTGGCTGGCGCTGCCGAGCGGGTCGCGCTGATGGGGGGGCGGCTGGGCGTGGCCTCTGCGCCGGGCCAGGGCACCACGCTGCGCGTGACGCTGCCGTCTGCAGCGCTTGAAGAGTGACCTCATGGAGTAGTGGATTAGAACTTTGGGCCTACATGGCTGCGGCGGCATGTTGCTTTCTTGGCTCACGCCGTCCTTGGGAGATGGACGGCAGGGCAAATACGAGGCCTGTGTCCGCGCGCGGTGAGACACAGGCCTCGTCTGCCTTACGCCCGAGGGCTGCACACCGCGTACTACTTTAGTTCTAGCAGAACGGTACGCCAAGGGTACGTCTCTATGCTGCGAACTCCCCAAATTGGCTACTGCGACGCGTTCCGTCGCACACGCTGCGATCTATCTGCTGGAGACCTCCTGCCTCCCTCCAATACTCCGCAATGCTACGGCTTCATCTTGTGTGGAGACGGGAGGTCTCCAGCTTGCTTCAGTCCTTGAGAGTCCCACACCACCACTGCTTGTGTCCCTACTGCGCTCCACATGGTGCCGCCCCGTCGATCACCGATGGAGCGTACACACGCTTACCCTGTTCTCTCACCGCCTGGTACTCCGTTCGTGGTCGTGGCGTGGCCGCACGACCCGTGTCATCTGGCTGGATGAGTTGGTTGAGGTAGGCTTGTGGCCGCAGCGCCTCAACTTAACGCTGCACCTGTACACAGGCGAGGTCGTCAAGCTGCACGTGCCGGGCGCGGCCCTGTGGAGACTGGCTATCGCTGAAGCCTGCCAACCCCATACCGGAGCGCGGCGGTGGTCCCCCTTGGCTTCGCCCCCGCCGCCGTCGCTCCAGCCTTAGGGAGCCGTATATTGGCCGTGTACACATCACCACCCGTCCATGAGTCCCATCCGCGTCATCATCGCCGACGACCACCCGACGTTCCGCTCGGGCTTGCGCTCGTTTCTAGAGCAGGACGCAGACTTCGAGGTGCTGGGGGAGGCTGAGGACGGGCACCAGGCCCTGCGCATGGCCTACGCCCTCCACCCCGACGTGATGGTGCTCGACCTGGACATGCCCGGCCTCTCTGGCCTCGACGTGACGAAGGATCTACGTCAGCGTGCCCCAGAGATCCAAATCCTCATCCTCAGTGCGTATGCCGATGAGGATTACATCTTCGGCGTACTCGACTGTGGCGCCTCGGGGTACCTCACGAAGCAAGAATCGCTGTCGTCTATCGTGGAAGCCGTGCGCGGCGTGGGGCGAGGCGAAGCCGGCTGGCTCAGCCAACGCATTGCGGCGCTGTTTGTGGGGGCCCGCCGCCATACCCAACGCAGCGATCACCTCCTGGCCCCGCTCAGCGACCGCGAGCGCGAAGTCCTCGCCGAACTCTCGCACGGGCTCACCAACGCGCAGATCGGGGAGGCGCTGTTCATCTCAGAGAGCACCGTCAAGAAGCACGTCAACAACATCTACGAGAAGATTGGCGTGAGCACCCGCGCCCAAGCCGTGGCTTGGATGTGGCGCAATGGCCTCGTCGAGGACGGCAGCTAGCTGCAAGCGCTCTGGAGCTGCTGGTTAGCTTGCGAGGGCATACAGCCTGGGGCCGTGGGCTGCTGGCGCAGTTGCAGGCCGCGAAGCCTCGCGGCGCACCGTGAAGCGGGCGACCAACGTGCCCACATCCTGCATCAAGCCCGACAAGTCCTCCGAGGAACGGGCGATCTCCGCGACGCTCCGAGCCGTTTGGTCGGTCACCACAGAGATCGATTCCACGTTATGCGCAATCTGCTCACTGGCCGCCGACTGGGCCTTGCTTGCCTCGGCGATCTGGCTGATCAGGTCTACGGTGCCACCCACCTCCTTCACGATCTGCGAGAGCGAGGCGCCGGCTTGGTCGGCGAGCGTCATGCCCGCTTCCACCTCGGCGGTACCCGCCTCAATGGCATGCACGGCGTCGCCCGCCTTCGCCTGCATAGCGTTGATCATCTGCGCGATTTCTTCCGTCGCCTTGGTGGTGCGCTCGGCCAGCTTGCGTACCTCGTCGGCCACCACGGCAAAGCCACGGCCTTGCTCGCCTGCACGCGCGGCTTCAATGGCCGCGTTCAGTGCTAACAGGTTGGTCTGATCAGCAATGTCATCAATCACCGACACAATCTGGCCGATCTGCTCGCTGGACGTATTCAGCGCATTGACCGTCTCAGCCGAACGCCCCACGACTTCGGCGATCAGTTGCATCTTGTCAACCGTTTGCTTGACGACGTGGCTACCTGCGCGAGCAATTTCGCCACTCTCGATGACAACGGTGGCCGTCTTGTCGGCATAGGCGGCGTTCTCGGCAATGGAGCCCGCCATATCCTCGACAGCTCTGGATACTTCAGTGCTCTGGTTGGACTGCTCCTGCGTGCCCGAGGCCAGTTCTTCGGCCGCGCTGGAGATTTGCAAACTGGCACTGGCCGTGCGCTGCACCACATCGCCAATCTGATGCACGAGGCTGTGGATGTTGTCCGTTGCCTGGTTGAAGCCGGCATAGAGCTGGCTGATAGCATCGTCTTGGCGCGGCGGATCGAGCTTCACGGTCAGGTCGCCATCCGAAAAGCGCTGCATGGCGTCCAGCATGGCCGCAACACTGGCCGACAGGTAGTGCTGTTGGGCTTCGCTCTCGCGCACGGCCTCGTCCACCTTGGTCTGGATGCCTGCTTTCTCTCGCTCCACAACGGCAAAGGCGGAACGGATGGCGTCCGCCATCCTGTTGAACGCGTGCCCCAACTGCCCAATCTCATCCTCGGTCTGGAGCGTGGCCTTGGCCGAGAGGTCGCCATCGGCAATATGTGTTGAGGCGTGCAGCAGCTTACGCACGGGCCGCACGATGCTGCGTCTCGTGAACCACCAGATGGTGAGGACCAGCAGCACGGTGGCCAGAATGACGGCAGCGATGGAGAAGATGGCCGCCTGGGTGGCTCCAGCTGCCGACTGGCTACGCTCCGCCAACAATGTGTTTTCTGTCTCCACCATATCAACCAGAATCCGGTTGATCTCGTGGATGACGACGTCCTCATGGTTCAGGATCTGCGCGATGGCAGCATCCAAACCCTGATCTCTCCGCACGGTTAATGCCGTCTGCAACTCAGCGGCACGCTCTTGAATCAGAGGCTCAAGACGGTCCATCCGCTCCTGCTGTGCGGGAATGTTCGACGTAAGCTGCCGCGTTTCAGCCAACGCCTCGTCCACACTGGCCAGCGCGGCTTCGTATTGAGTAACGGAAGCTTGGTCGCCTGTGAGTAGGTAGCCGCGTTGCGTGGTCTCAGCAGCATCCAGACCAGACTCGATATTGTTAATCTGACCCAGCACCTTGTGGGTATGGGTCACCCAATGTGACGTCTCTTGCAACGACTGCAGGCTCGCGAACGCGATGGTCCCGATGGCCAGCGTGAGAACGAGAATGAGGGCGTAGCCAGCGCCAATGCGGCGGCCGATGGTTTTTCCGATGAACGTGTTCCACATGACGGTTTCCTGCGCAGTGATGTTGGGTGGTTGCCCACCGCAAGGGGAGTACCGCGTGGAGATTCAGTCGGAAGGCGCGCTGCCATCGAGGTGGCAGGCATGTCGAGGAGAAACCGCACCTTACCTTTCGGGAAACTACATACGGTTACGCCACCCAGGGCTTGGGCAAAGAGGCAAGGGTTATTGCTGCTACCCTCACGCGGCCTAGCGGCCCCCAGGTGGGACCAAGCGCAGAAAGCATCAGAGCCTCATAGCATTTATCGGCGCAGCCGGGCCTAACTTTAGCCCGCGCAGTGGCTCTGTTGCACGGAGGCAAGAGGTAGGCACATTGCCCCCTCACCCCATTCTGCTCACCCTGCCGAGAGTGCATAGCTCTCCGGGCGGCCCAACGCCAGCATACCGTTGAGCACCTTGCTGCCGATTCGCG
>JBCDJT010000061.1:0-27548 GCA_038747545.1 Bacteroidota bacterium | reverse complement strand
TTGCGCAGGGCGCGGCACGCCTGGCTGCCGGAGTAGTCGAACTCGCACGCCTGCCCAATCACGATGGGGCCGCTGCCGATGAGGAGGATCTTCTGGATGTCCGTGCGCTTGGGCATGGAATGTCGGGGTTGGGGGTTCGGGGTTCGAGGTTTGAGCTGCCACCCGCCATCGCCGCTCTTTCCTCGATGGAGAGCGGTTGGTGAACGTCAAGTGGCAGAGGCAAGCCCTAGCGGTCGGCGGTGACGAGGGTTTGGACGGCGATGCCGCGCACCTTGGCGATGTCGCGCATGAAGGCGTCGAAGAGGTAGCGGCTGTCGTGCGGGCCGGGCGAGGCTTCGGGGTGGTATTGCACGGAGAAGCCGGTGAACTGCTTGAAGCGCAGCCCCTCCAGCGTTCGGTCGTTGAGGTTGCGGTGCGTCACCACGGCTATGTCATCCGTGATAGTGTCTTCCTGGACGGAGAAGCCGTGGTTCTGCGTGGTGACCTCCACCGTGCGCGTGTCGAGGTTCTGCACCGGGTGGTTGGCACCGCGATGGCCCACGTACATCTTGTACACGTCGAGCCCCGCCGCGAGCGCCATCAGCTGGTGGCCCAGGCAGATCCCGAACATGGGCAGGCCCGTCGTCATCGCCTCTTTGGTCATCGCGATGGCGTCATGCATCACGCGCGGGTCGCCGGGGCCGTTGGAGAGGAAGATCCCGTCGGGGCTCCACGCCAGCACTTGGCTGAGCGGCGCGCTCGCCGGGAAGACCTGCACCTGGCAGCCGCGTGCCTGGAAGGAGCGCAAGATGTTGAGCTTGACGCCAAAGTCGTACACCGCGATGCGCGGCCCATCGCCCTCGCAGTAGAGATACGGCGCATCGACCGTGACGCGGGAGGCGAGTTCGAGTCCGGCCATCGACGGCCAGCCTTTTGCTTTGGCTACGAGGCTGTCGTCGTCCAGATCTACCGAGGAGATGATCGCATTCATGACGCCTTTGTCGCGGATGTGGCGCACGAGCGAGCGGGTATCGACCCCGCTGATGCCCACCACGCCGTACTCGCTCAGGAAGCCCTCCAACGAGTCGTCGGCGAGGGCGTTGGAGTAGCGCTGCGTGAACGAGCGCACCACCACGCCAGCCACCATGGGCCGCCGCGCCTCCATATCGATCTCCATCGTGCCGTAGTTGCCGATGTGCGGATACGTCATCATCATCATCTGCCCGTAGTACGACGGGTCGGTGAAGATCTCTTGGTACCCGGTCATGCTGGTGTTAAAGCACAACTCCCCGCCGGTCTCGCCGCGCGCGCCGATGGCCACACCGGTGACAACGGTGCCATCTTCGAGGGCAAGCTTGCAGGGATCAGCGTTCGGATAGAGTGGATGGCGCATGGCGAGGGGTCGGTAAAATCGCGGGGTCAGGCAGTATGGTCAGGGTAAAAAAAAACCTCCCCGAAAACGAGAAGGTCAGCCACCGAGTGAGGCGGGGGTATCGAAGTCAGGCGCGAGGCCGTAGCCGGAGTGCCAGTAGGCCAACGTCATGGACGTAGCAGGCGGGTCGGTGGTTGGTTATCGTACCTTAACATACGAAGCCCGCGCGATTTCGCAAAGATGATTCCCTGCATTCACAGACCTTCCATCGGAAGGGCTTCTGCGCTGTGGGGGCTCGCGTCCTCGTGCTTTTGCCCTGAGGCCTCCGAACAGGCCTGCGTCACCTTCGTTGGAGTAACGTGCCCGTCTCGCGCCCTCCGTCCATGCCTGTGCCCTACCGCCCCAGCCGCCCGCACCGCTCGCGCTACCACGTGCGCGTCCTGGGGTGCATGGTGGGCAGCCTTGCGCTCATCATCGGGCTATTCCGCTTCTGGCCGCCGCCCTCTACCGATGTGGCTGATGTGACGTTTGACGCACGGGCCCAGGATGTCATCGCGATGGAGGAGATCACGCCCACCCGGCAGACACAGCGCCGCGCGCCGCCTCCGCCAGCCCCCCTCCCCCCGATCGTCGTCCCCGACGACATCGAGTTGGAGGAGCCTGTCATTGAGATTTCAGACTCCGCGCTACCCATCGACAACCCCGGCACCGATGCTGACCTTCAGGAAGGCGACAGCGACCAGGACAGCGGACCGCCAGCACCGATGACTGCGCCCAAGCTCTTCCGCTTCGTAGAGCCCAACTACACCGACGCGGCGCGGCGCAGGCGCGTACGGGCCGAAGTGGTCGTAGAGGTCTTGGTAAACGAGCGGGGCCGCGTGGAGGAAACCAAGATCGTAGAGCGCTACCTGCTTGGCCGGGACGAAGACGACAAAGAGCCCGTGGCTGAGCTAGGCTACGGGCTGGAAGAATCCGCCCTTGATGCCGCTCGGCAGCTCGGCTTCCGGCCCGCTCGGCAAGGCGCCAAGGCCGTTCGCAGCTACACAACGCTGTCTTTCAGCTTCGGCATCTAGTGCCGCTCACCAAAAGGCGGCAACAATCACGGCCGTGCAGGCCAACAGGATGACGGAGAGCACTCGGTAGTTCTGGTACCACGGCACCCCGCGCAGTTCCTCGGTCTCTTGGCGGAAGAGGCGCCGCGACCACGTCAGCGTCTCGACCTTAGCTGCATCTGGCGGCGGCGTGGCCATACTCACGGCTACAATGATGACGAGCGCCGCCAAGAAGATCCACACGCTGATGTAGAGGAAGTGGAACTGGAACACCTCTACCCCTACAATCGACCGCATCCAAAACAGCCCGAACGCAAACGCATGGCCGCCCAGCAGCCCGGCAAAGGCGCCAGTTGCCGTCGCCCGCCGCCAGAACACGCCGAGCACAAAACAGGCCACCACGGGCGGGGCGATGTATGACAGCACCTCCTGCAAGTACTGCCAGATGCCCTTGCCCACGATGAAGGGCGCCCACAGCGCGGCAAAGATCATGAACACGAGCGTAGTGGTGCGCCCCACCCACAAGAGGGTCTTCCGCGATGCCTTGGGCTTGAGCTTCTTGACGAAGTCCATCGTGACCAGCGTCGAGGCCGAGTTGAGCGTTGAGTCCACGCTCGACATGATGGCTGCCACCAACGCCGTGATGATGAGGCCGCGCAGGCCAATGGGCAGCAGATCAAACATCATCGTCGGGAAGATGAGGTCGGCGTTGGCTACGAGCTCGGGGTAGTCGGCAGCGGGGTACAAGACGCGCGCGAACATGCCCGGCATCACCATAATGAACAGGATGGGGAGCTTGAGGAAGCCAGCGAAGATGGCGCCCCAACGCCCGTTGTTGAGGTCTTTGGCCCCGAGGACGCGCTGCGCCATGAATTGGTTGTTTGTCCAGAAGTAAAAGCCGAGCAGGAAGACGCCTGTGAGCAAGCCAGGCCACGGCATGATCTCACTGTCGGCGGGCAGGACGAGCTTCCGCGACTCCGGCGGCGCCACGGCTGTAACGGCACTCCACGAGCCGACTTGGTTGAAGGCGGTAAAAGCCACGATGCACGCGCCCAGCAGCAGCAGGACCGCCTGCACGGCGTCGGTGTAGACTACCGCTGCTAGCCCACCTGCTGCCGTGTAGAGTCCTGCCAAAATGGCCAGCACCGCAATGATTTGCCACATCGGGATGTCGGGATACAGAATCTGCACCACGATGGCCCCGGCATACAGCGCCGCCGCCGTGTCAATGATGATGTTGCCCAAGATCGTGATGCCCGAAAACCAATACCGGGAGCGTGCATCGAAGCGGCGCTCCAGGAACTCAGGCATCGTAAAGATGCGCGTCTTCAGGTAGAACGGCAGAAAGAAGACGGCAAAAACGACCAGGATGAGTGCCGCCATCCACTCGTAGTTGTACACCGCTATCCCGCGGCGATACGCCTCAGACGCCATCCCCAGCAGGCTACTCGATGACAGGTTGGACGCCAACAGCGAAAACCCAATCAGCCACCAGGTCAACGATCGTCCCGCCAAGAAGTAGTCGGCCTCAGACTTGGTGCGCTTGGCGAAGTAGAAGCCGAGGGCGATCACGAAGATCACGTACCCCACGACCATGGCTAGATCAAGGGGATGGAGTTCAAATTGGGGCATGGACGGGCGGGCAACTGATGCTCAAGGGTTGGACGCCATCACGCATGCGGCTTGAGCACAAGCAGCGCCGTGGTTGCGTCGCACCGAGTATAGCCTACCAAGCGCTCAAATGGGAAGTATGCTTGCCAAAAATGAGCAGAACTCACCTTCTGAATGTGCGCGCAGTCGAACAGTGCTACGCATTGAGCATGGGATGGGGGTCGAGGTGGGGCTTCACCACCGCATCGCTCCGCAGCCGATGCACCAGTTCAATTGCAGGCCGCGCATCGGGGATGCGGAAGCCCTCGCCGCGCATAGTCTTCCGGTATACCTCGGTGTGCAAATCGCGAAAACCGCCGCTGAACTCAATCTCGGCACCGTCAACCGTGATCGACCGGTACGTTGGCTGCTTACCCCGGACGGATGCGGGCAGGTCGGTGTGGTCTAACGAGAGGTACCACTGTACGTCGGCACGCGCTAGGCGCATCGCACCCGCCATCTTAGCTGGCTGACGCAGGTGGAGTTCATTCTGCTCTGGCGCCCCAAACAGCCAGAGCAGCATATCGAAGAAGTGAACGCCGATGTTGGTGGCTACACCGCCCGACTTGGCATGGTCGCCTTTCCACGAATACTGATACCACTGGCCGCGGCTCGTGACGTAGGTCAGCTGGACTTTGTGGCGCTGTGTGCTCTCCCGAAGCTGCTCGCGAAGGGCAAGCACTCTAGGATGTACTCTGAGTTGCAGGACCGTGTTGATGGTCCCTTCGCTCTCGGCCTCCAGCTCCTCGAGGAGGTCCAGGTTGCGCGGGTGCAGCACCAGCGGCTTCTCGCAGATGGCATGCGCGCCGATGCGCAGTGCGGTGCGGATGTGGGCGTCGTGCAGGTGGTTGGGCGAGCACACGCTGAGGTAGTGGACGCGGCCTACCTCCTTACCCCGGTACAGCTTCTCCAGGTGCCGATCAAACCGCTCATACTCGGTGAAGAAAGCAGCTTGCGGAAAGTAGCTGTCTACAATGCCCACCGAGTCATGCGGATCTATAGCCGCCACGAGCGTATGGCCCGTGTCTCGGATGGCTTGAAGGTGGCGCGGCGCGATGTAGCCCGCCAGGCCTGTTAACGCGAAGTTGTTCAACAGCACGCCCGTAGTTGTAGTGCGACAAGTCGCCACTCCTACTCTACCCAGCTAGGCTAGAGTTCCACGGAAGAGCAGGGCACGATCAGTTGCCGTCGCGGCGCGCGCGCTCACGGCGCACCTCGCGCTGGGCCTCTTTCAGCTCGCGCATGGCCTCGCGGAAGGCCACGGTGACCTCGGCATCTACCTCACGCATGGCGCTCTCGGTAGCCCGCTTTACTTCGCGGCGGATGTCCTCGTCCTCAAAGACGTCTTCGAGCAGCCTCAGCACGCCCTCGCCGATCTCGAGGCCGGACTCGGCGAACTGCAGCCCCAATTCCTCAGCGCGACGCTCGTACTCGCGCAGCTTCTCCTCATCGATCTCAAAGTCTACGCCGTCGTAGTGATAGTGGTAGTGCCGGCCGCTAGCCTGCGCGCGATCGCACTGGCCGCAGTCGCTGGCACTGCTCCAGTCGCTGTCGTTGTCGTAGCGCTCCCAATCGTCGTCGTCGATCTGGCTGAGGGCCCAGGCTGCATTACGGCGCACTTCGGCATCGTCATCCTTGAGGGCTTCTACGAGCGCGTCGATGGCGCGGGCGTCCTCGATCTGCCCCAGCGCATGGGCCGCCATCGCCCGGTTCTCGCGGTCACGGTCGTTGAGCAACACCTGCGCCAGTGCCTCGGTCGCCTGTTCGCTTTCGATTTGCGCCAAGGCCCAGATGGCTTTGTTGCGGAGCCCTTCATCGCTGTCATTGAGCAACCCGACGAGGCTATCCACCGCCCGCTCGCTTTCGATCTGCCCCAACGCCCAGGCCGCGTTCTCGCGTACCTCACGGTCACGATCGCGGTTGATGACCGTGACCAACGCGTCCACGGCACGCTCATTCTCGATCTGCCCCAGCGCCCACACCATTTGCTGGCGCACCTCCGCATTGCGTTCGTTGCGCAGTGCCTCAGACAGCCCATCTACCGCACGGTCATCTTCAATTTGGCCGAGCGCCCATGCTATCTGCGCGCGCACCTCGGCAGCTTCCTCCCGCTCTAAGGCGCGCACCAACCGCCCCACGGCACGCTCGTCTTCAATTTGCCCCAACGCCCAGGCAATCTGCGTGCGCACCTCGGCCTCTGGCTCAAGCTGCATCATTTTCGCCAGGCCCTGCGTCGCATCCTCCGACTCGATCTGCCCCAGCGCCCACGCAATCTGCGCGCGAATCGACGAGTTGTCCATGCGGTCCCACATCTGCAGCAGGCCGCTCACCGCGCGCTCGTCTTCAATCTGGCCCACGGCGTGGACCAAGCTGTTCAACACCTCGGCGTCTTGCTCCCGCTCGGCATGGACCATCAGCGCTTCTACGGCAGCAGTTGACTCAATCTGCCCCAACGCCCAGACGATGGTTTGCCGAACTTCGGCATTCTGCTCCTTGCGCAGTGCGTCAAGGAGTGCATCTACAACTTCGTCGCTCTCTATATCGCCCAGGCTGTGCGCGGCCTGTTGGCGGAGTGTGGGGTCTTCATCGCCTAAGAGGGCCACGAACGCAGCCGCCCGCCGACTCATTGGGCGCTGCTCGCGGGCAGGCCGTTCGCGTTGCCTCACCTCTTCCATGTGGGCCTTCTCGGCTGCAGCCACCTCCTCGACGTGGGCAAGCGCGATCGCGTCTTCAGAAAAGTGGTTCGTTAGGGGCTCGATGGCGGCCAACGGAAGGACGATGATACAGGAAGCGAGGACACTCAACCCGACGAGGACCTTATTCATGCGATTGCGGCGTTTTTTAGGATCGAGGACATTCATGACTCGGCCTTCCAGCTGCGACTTCTTCGCCATGGCGACGGCGCCCATCGGCGAGACGAAGGTGCGCTTGACCTGCTTGGCAATGTCGAGCAGGTGGGTGGCGTAGGCCGATGGCGCCACCCCGCCCCGGATGACGAAGTCGTCACACGCTTTCTCACGCTCGATGCGCATATGACGGGCGGCCAGCCATACAAGCGGGTTGTACCAGTTGAACGCGCAGGCCATCTGCGCGAAGGTCTGCGAGACGCAATCGTAGCGCTTAACGTGAGCCAGTTCGTGCAGCAGCACACAGCGCCGCCGCTCTTGGCTCCACGTGTCGGCTTCGATGGGCAGCATGACGACGGGCCGCGTGGCGCCCCACGTGAGCGGCGTGGTGGCGCGCGGGCTCTTGAGCAGCTGGATGGGGCGGGTCAACGCGAGGCGGTCGCTCAATTCATCCACAAGGTCGCACCACTCGGGGTCACGCACAGGACGCGCCTGGCGTGTTAGCCACCAAACGCTCATCGCCCCCGACAGCATGTTGATCAAGACCAGCGCCACGCCGAGGCTCCAGATCAGCACAATCCAGTGCGTTGCCGAAAGCGACGATGCCCACCCCACCGTCTGCTGCCAAGCGGCCCTAGCCCGCTCCCCGAACGTGGCCGACTCCATCGCGAGGGCGTGCGTCACGTCAGCTTCCGTCGCCGGCTCAGGCGCGCTCGCGCTCATCGGCACTGGCGACTCAGCCATTGGCATCCATTCTTCCAGCGCAGCTGCCGCAGGCTCCGCCGCCTCCACTGGTGGCGCGGGTAGCCATCCCACAGGCATCGCTGGGGTCACCACTTGCAACAGCGGCAAGCAGAGCAGCATGACCATCCCGAGTGCCCACACCCCGTGGCGCAAGGCAGCTGAGGCGTTCTTGAGCAGCATCGTCAATACGCCCACAAAGGCGATCAGAAAGGTGCCTTTGATGGCCCACTCGCCCATGAGCCAGAGCAAACTATCGGTTTCGGTAGCCATTGGTATGTCGTAATCCGAGTGTGGAGAAGTAGCAGGGATGCGCGTGTGCGGTGCCTAGCGCCCTTCGCGCTTGGCGTCGTTGATCATCTTCTCAAGGCGCGTGAGCTCGTCGGATGAGACGTCCTCGTCCATGTCAAGCAGTGCTGCCACGGCCTGCGTCGTCGAGCCTTCAAAAAAGGTGTCGAGCACACGGCGCATGGCCGACTTTTTCGCGCGCTCCCGGGAAACGGTGGGCAGATACACGTACCGAGGCCCTTCCTGCTCGTGGTAGATGTGTCCTTTCTCTTCCAAGATGCGCAGCAGAGCGCGCACCGCCGAGTAACTGGGCGGGTCTGGGATGGCGTCGAGCACGGCGGCGGCCGTGGCGCGGCCCTGCTTGTAGAGCACATCCATGATCTGCCGCTCGCGGCGGCTCAAGGTTATCGTATTGGAGTCAGGCATCGACAGAACGTGTGGCGACAGAGGTGCAAGATGGGAAGCCGTACGACGGCTCTGCGTCAGGGTTACGGCATGTGCGAAATTTTTAACACCTCCAACATAACCGACTTCCGACTGACCGTCAACAGACTCTGCTAAATTTTTGCCACACCAAATGTAAAAGAAAGCGCCTGGAAGGTCTTCCAAGCGCTTCTGGGCGGAGAGGGAGGGATTCGAACCCTCGGTACCCGCAAGGGTACAACGGTTTTCGAGACCGCCCCGTTCGACCACTCCGGCACCTCTCCAGGTCGTAATGGGGTCTCTCGTTTGAGGGCGCAGAAGTTACAGCGCTTGCCCGCCTTCGACAAGCACGACTCTGCTAAGATGACGAGAAAGCACCGCTGGGTATTGCCACACAGCTTCGCGTTGCCGCCACCATCTCGGCCAGGTAGGCCGTGTCCGGCTGCTCTTCGAATGCCGTCCCAACCACAATGAAGCCTGCACCAGCCTGCACGCGGTCTTCGACAGCACTGGGTGTTCGTAAGCCTCCGCCTACAATGAGAGGTACGGTGCAGGTTTCGGTGATAGCGGATACGATTTCGGCAGGCACCGGATGGTCGGCGCCCGACCCGCCATCGGTGAACAGCATCCGCATCCCCATCATCTCGGCGGCCAATGCGGTGGCCGCGGCCACATCGGGCTTACGGCGTGGCAACGGCATGGTATTGCTCATGTACAGGGCCGTCGTGATGTGGCCCGACTCCACCAGCATGTAGCCTGTTGAGATCGGCTCCACACCCATCGCCTTGATAATCGGCGCAGCCTGGATGTGCCGTCCAAAGAGGTAATCGGGGTTACGCCCGCTGATGATGGACAGGTACAGGATGGCGTCGAGGGCAGGAGCAATTTGGTTGATCGACCCAGGAAACCCGATGATGGGCAACGGCGAGAGGGCCTTTAGCGTTGCCACGTATGCGGCAAACGCGGCGCTGTTGAGCAGGCTACCGCCGACAAATATTGCATCGACTCCGGCATGCGCGCACTGGTCGATGACATGCGGCAGGCGTGTTTGCGGCGTCTTATCGGGATCGATGAGGACGATGAACCCCGCGCCCGCCTTATGGCGTGCCCGTTGTAATTGTTCAAAAGTCGTCACAGCTTCCATTCACTTCATCAAACGTGTCCGTGGCCACTCGTCGCATTCTATCTTTATCACTGAGGTGCGAGCAGCCCGCCGGTTACATGTGGCAAGATGCGATATGTTCGTCACAACTGCAACGCTAAACGGACGGTTAGCCTCGATGACTTCATTAGCTTCTCTACCCTAACAGAGAACGTACGCGCTCGGGCAGGGTGCTGAGGACCTGGGCTAGCAATTCAGGCTTGCGCCCGCCTGCGCTCGCCAGCGTGGGCCGCCCGCCGCCGCCGCCGCCCAACTCCTTGGCCATCGCGCCGACGAGTTGCCCGGCCTTGACACCAGCCTTGACTACATCGGGCGTCACCACGGCGACGAGGTAGACCTTGCCCCCTGCCGGGTCGGTCGTCCCCAGCACAGCAACGGCGTTGTCGCCCAGCTTGTCGAGTAGCGCTTGTCCGAGAGCAGTGAGCGTCTTCATGTCCGTCGGCGCGACTTCTCCCTGGATGACGCGCACCTCACCTACAGCAACAGCAGTGTTGACGAGCGCATCGACTTGCGCCATGGAAGCTTCTTGCTTGAGTTGGCCCACCTCGCGCTCCAGTGCCTTCACGCGCTGGACGAGCGCCTCCACCTCTTGGTCGACGGGTTGCTGCGACTTGAACTGGCGCTTCACGGCGGCCAGCGTCTCGAAGGCCTCATCCACGTAGGCGAGAGCTTCCATCCCGACCACCGCTTCGATGCGGCGCACCCCGGCAGCCACGGAGCCTTCCGACACAATCCGCAGCAGCCCGATCTCGCCCGTGGCCGTCGCGTGCGTGCCGCCGCAGAGTTCCATCGAGTAGTCGGGGTCGAAGGTGATGACGCGGACGGTATCGCCGTACTTCTCGCCGAAGAGGGCCGTGGCGCCGCGCTGCACGGCTTCGCCGAACGGCATGGCCCGCTCCTCCTGCTTGGCGATGTTCTGCTGGATCCGTGCGTTGACGATCGCTTCGACCTGCTGCTGCTGCTCCACCGAGACGCGCTCGAAGTGGCTGAAGTCGAACCGCAGCCGATCCGGTGCCACGAGCGAGCCCTTCTGCGCCACATGCGTGCCCAGCACCTCGCGCAGTGCGGCGTGCAGCAGGTGCGTTGCCGTGTGGTGCTTCACGATGCGGGCGCGGCGGTCAGCATCGACCTGTGCTGTGACCGCGCTGCTCAAGTCCGCGGGCAGGCGATCTACGATGTGGATGTAGCGGCCATCGCGCTTCTGCGTGTCAAGCACGGCGATGACGTCGGCGCCAAACGTGAGTGTGCCCGTATCGCCGACCTGCCCACCACTCTCGGCATAGAACGGCGTCTTGTCCAGAATGACTTCGCAGCGTGGATCTTGCCCTTCGGCTTCGATGGTGCGGTGTGCAATCACTTCGGCGTCATCAACACGAAGCACATCGTAGCCGACGAAGGTTGTTGCGGCGTCACCGGCGCCCAGTTCAGTCCATGCGTGGGTCTGGCTCTGATCGACGGAGAAGTTGGCGGCGGCGCGGGCGCGGGCCTTCTGCTCGGCCATGAGCACCTGATACTGCTTCATGTCCACGCCGATGCCCTCTTCGCGCGCCATCAGCATGGTCAGGTCGATGGGGAAGCCGTACGTGTCGTGCAGCAGGAAGGCAACTTCGCCCGGCACCTGCCCATCGACAGCGGCGGCTTGGACGCGGCTCTTAATCTCGGCGTCGGCGAGATCATTCGGGTAGGCGCGGCGCAGCAGGCTGAGCAGTTCGCCCGAGACCTCGGTTGCCTGCCCGTTTTGCACGGCGGTAGTGTAGGCTGCGACGGGCTCGAAGAAGCCGATCCCGGTGCCCAACGTCTCCAAGAAGCTCTCCTCCTCGGCGCGGATCACGCGTTCGATGTAGTCACTCTGCTCCACAAGCTCGGGAAAGAACGCGCCCATCTTGGCTTTGAGCGTGTCGAAGAGCTTGAAGAGGAACGGTTCGCTTAACCCGAGGCTCTGGTAGCCGAACCGCACGGCGCGGCGCAGGATGCGGCGGATGACGTAGCCCCGCCCCACGTTGCTCGGCGCCGCCCCGTCGGCGATGGCAAAGGCGATGGCGCGGATGTGATCGGCGATGACGCGCATGGCGATGCGGGTGCGCTCTTGCTCAGCTTCGCTACCACCAATGTCAGTGTAGCTGTGGATGTCGTCGCGCGGCGACAGCTCGGCAATCTTCGCCAGGATGGGTGTGAACAGGTCGGTGTCGTAGTTGCTGTGCTTGCCTTGCAGCACGGCCACGATGCGCTCGAAGCCCATCCCGGTGTCGACGTGCTGCGCCGCGAGCGGCTGGAGGGTGCCGTCTTTCTGGGCGTTGTACTGGATGAAGACGAGGTTCCAGATCTCCATCACGCGCGGGTCGTCCATGTTGACGAGACTGGCACCGTCTACCTCGGCGCGCTCAGCGTCGGTGCGGAGGTCTACGTGCAGCTCAGAGCATGGCCCGCACGGCCCCGTGTCGCCCATCATCCAGAAATTGTCCTTCGACGACCCCAGCAGGATATGATCGGGGTTGATCGTCGTCTCCTCACGCCAGAACGTCGCGGCTTCATCGTCGGGAGCAAGGCCCAGCTTGGCGTCCCCTTCGTGGACGGTAGCATACAGGCGGTCGGGCTCCAGGCCCCAGCGGTCCACCAGCAGCTCCCACGCCCAGCGGATCGCCTCGCGCTTGAAGTAGTCGCCAAACGACCAGTTGCCGAGCATTTCGAAGAGCGTGTGGTGGTACGTGTCCACGCCCACCTCTTCGAGGTCGTTGTGCTTCCCGGAAACGCGCAGGCACTTCTGGGTGTCGGCGGCGCGGTTGTAGGCGCGCGTGCCTTCGCCGAGGAACACATCTTTGAATTGGTTCATGCCCGCGTTGGTGAACAGCAGCGTGCTGTCGCCCTGCGGCACGAGGGGTGCGCTGGCCACGACTTCGTGCTGCTTTTCGCGGAAAAAGTCCAGGAACTCCTGGCGGATCTGCGTAGAGGTCTTCATGACCGATGGTGTAGATGTGCGTGTTTCGATGCGAAGGGCGCCAAGCTACGCCACGGCATCAGCGACTCCAATCCCAGCATCAGGCCCTTACCGCTTTTTGGCGTTTTTTCGCTGCCTGCGGCGGGCCTGCGCGAGGTCGCTCGGCACGCCCGGTGAGACGTGCGGATGGCCATCGATGACGTAGCGCCACGGCGCCTCGATGCCGTGTGACAAGCCGATTCGCGTGGTCGTAACGATGCGCTCCGGCACAAAGCCGTCGTCCGCAATCCACAGTGGCGGCCGGTCCATCGGATGGGCGTGCAGCGCTCCGTCGATCGCAAGCGCCTGCGTCAACTTGCCGGGGCCGTTGCACAGGTCGCGGTCGCGCTTGGCAGCTATGCGACGGCCGTACATCGCCTCCAGTCCGGTCACAGGCTCCAGCGCACGGATCAGCACGGCACTGCCTCGACCCTCGGCTTCGGTGACGACGTTCAGCAGCCAATGGACGCGGTAGACCTTGTAGACATACGCCCGTCCTGGCGGACCGAAGAGATTACGCCCACGCCCCTCCGGCTTGATGCGCCCCGTTGCTGCATCGTAGATGCCCCAGCCGATGAAGGCCTCGTCGTCCTGCGTGTAGGCCTCCGTTTCTACAATGCGCCCGCGCAGCCGCTGGCCGCCGTGTTCATGCACGAGCAGTTTGCCGAGCAGTGCGGGCGCCACGGTCAGCGGCGAGTGTGCGAAAAACGAAGCGGGCAGCGGCGTCAAACCTTGCTACACGGCTTCGATGGCGATGGCGGTGCCGCCGCCTGTGCCGTGACAGATCGTGGCGAGGCCCATCGTCTCATCCCGCTGGCGCATGGCATGCAGCAGCGTCACCATGATCCGCGCGCCCGAGCAGCCGATGGGGTGCCCCAGCGCGATGGCGCCGCCATGCACGTTGAGCACGTCGAGATCGACGCTGAGCATGCGGTTGAAGAGGACGCTGTTGACGGCGAAGGCCTCGTTGTTCTCAAACAACGCGAAGTCGCCGATGCTGAGGTTGCGCCTCTCCATCAGGCGTTTGGCGGCGGGGATGGGCGCCTCGGGGAAGCGATACGGCGCACCAGCCGCCCAGCTGCCCCCCAGCACCTTGGCGATGGGCGTGAGGCCGTGCGCCTTGACGGCGGCTTCGCTCGCCAGCAGCAGCGCGGCTGCACCATCGCTGATCTGGCTGCTGTTGCCGGCCGTCAGCGCACCGTCGGGCGTGAACGCGGTGCGGAGCTTGGCGAGCGATGCCGTCGTGGTGCCGGGCCGGATGCCTTCGTCGGCACTGAGCATGCGGGTCTCGCGCTTGACGCGGTACGTCATCGGCGCGATCTCGGCCTGGAATGCGCCCGACTCGGTGGCCGCCTGCGCACGCTCGTGCGACATCGCCGCGATGGCGTCAAGTTCATCGCGCGTCACGCCTTCCTCGGCGATCAGCTTCTCAGTTTGCAGCCCCATCGCCTCGCCCGAGAACGGGTCAGTGAGACCGTCGTGCTGCAGGATGTCCTTGAGCTGCTCGGGTGCGCCCGCGAGGTACTTGTAGCCCCAGCGTGCCCGGCCCGAGAGGTAAAACCCAGCGGTTGACATTGACTCGCCGCCGCCCGCCAGCATCAGATCGGCCTCGCCTGCGCGGATGAGCGTCGCTGCCTGCATCACGCTCATCATGCCCGATGAGCAAACCATGTCGATGGCCATGCCGTCTACAGTGTCGGGGATGCCTGCTTTGAACGCCGCCTGACGCGGAAGCAACTGCCCCTGCCCCGCCCGCAGCACGTTGCCGAAGATGTAGAAGTCGAGCGCATCGCCCGAGACGTTGCCGGCTTCCAACGCGGCCGTCATGGCATGCGCCATCAGATCGACGGCGCTGTAGGAGGACAAGGCACCGCCGAAGCGGCCGATGGGCGTGCGCTTGGCACTGACGATGTAGACGTCGGACATAGGAGGAAGGATGAAGTTTAATGTTGGAAGCGCTTTTACTTTTACTCAGAGATGCGGTTTGGAGTGCAGCCGTCAATTCAAGCCCTCTTCGCTCTCCGCGCAAACCGTTGTCATTTGCTCATTCAGCAATCACTTTTTATCTTGAAGCCTGCAACGACAAAGCAAAAGCGACTGCATATCCAGTGTAGCACGACGTCCACCTTTGTCATGCCGGGCGAAGCCGAGAGCGCGAAGCACACCGCAACAGTACACGCATCGCCATGACCTACCTTGATCGCGTACGTGAGCAATTACCCTACGGTATCTTTGCCGGGATCGGCACGCCCATCGTGGTCGAAACGAATTTCCTGACGACCTGGAGCCTCGATCACTTTCTCAGCCTCTCTCCAGGATGGCTGGCGTTTCAGGTCATCTTCATCGCGGTCTTTTTCACACTGAGCATGGCTTGGTGGATGCCCGGTATGCCAACAAAACGCTCCCGGAGCACTTAGCCTCAAGGCTGAGCGAGGCCAAACAAATGCTCCGCGTTCGCCGTCGTCACAGCCGCCACTTCCTCCAGCGAGATTCCCTTCACCTCGGCTAGCTTCTCCGCCACCAAGCGCGTGTACGCCGACTCGTTGCGCTTCCCGCGATGCGGCGTGGGCGATAGAAACGGCGCATCCGTCTCCAGCACCAGCCGTTCCAGCGGGATGGGGGCCACCACGTCCGCCACGCCGCTGTTCTTGAACGTCAGCGTGCCGCCGATGCCGAGCAAGAAACCGAGTCGCTTGGCCTCATCCGCCACCCATGCGGGTCCGCCGAAGCAATGGAAGATGCCACGCAGCGTCTCGCCATCCGGCCGTGAACTGCGAGCGTCGTCAATGATGCTGATCAGATCGGGGAAGACCACTTCACCTTTCGCCTTGTCGCGGCTGTGGATGATAAGCGGCAAGTCCGTATCCAACGCGAGGTGGATGTGGCGCCGAAGGAAGTCGTGCTGCTTGGCGTCGAACGTTCGGTCCCAATAGTAATCCAGCCCACTCTCGCCCACGGCGATCACCTTGGGATGCGCGCACAGTGCGCGGACGGCCTCAAAGTCCGCATCGGTAGCGTCTTTGACGTCCGACGGGTGGATCGCCGCCATCGCCCAGACGCCCTCGTGCTGCTCGCTCAGCGCAATCGCCTTGTGGATCGACGGCACGTCGATGGCGGGCAGCACGATGCGCGTGACGCCCGCTGCCTTCGCCCGCTCGATCATGGCATCGCGGTCGGCATCGAAACGGTCGAGGTAGAGGTGCGCGTGCGTGTCGATGAGCATATGTCTAGGTCGGCAGGTCTCAGGTCCGCAGGCCTCAGGTCAGATGAGCGGTGCCTAGGTAAAGCAGACCTGTGACCTCGGACCTTCAGACCTGCGACTCAGACGCTCACGTCTCCTAATCCCGCGTGAGCTTCTTGTACTTGATGCGCTCCGGCTGGCTGGCGTCGATGCCGAGTCGTTGCTTGCGGTTCTCTTCGTAGTCGGAATAGTTGCCGTCGAACCAGTAGACCTCGCTGTTGCCTTCGAAGGCGAGGATGTGCGTGGCGATGCGGTCGAGGAACCAGCGGTCGTGCGAGATCACGACGGCGCAGCCCGCGAAGTTGAGCAGGGCTTCTTCCAACGCCCGCAGTGTGTTCACATCCAGGTCGTTCGTCGGCTCATCCAGCAGCAGCACGTTGGCGCCCTCGCGTAGCGTCTTGGCGAGGTGGACGCGGTTGCGCTCCCCTCCCGATAGCTCGGATACCTTCTTCTGCTGGTCGCTCCCTCCAAAGTTGAAGCGCCCCACATAGGCGCGCGAGTTCATGTCGCGGCTGCCGACCTTGATGGTATCCGCGCCGCCCGAGATCACTTCCCACACGGACTTGCTGTCGTCCAGCGGGCGGTTCTGATCGACGTAGCCAATCTGCACGGTGTCGCCCACGCGGAACGTGCCCGCATCGGGCTCTTCCTGGTCGGTGATCATGCGGAAGAGCGTCGTTTTGCCCGCGCCGTTGGGCCCAATGATGCCCACGATGCCACCCGGCGGCAGCGAGAAGCTCATGTTGTCGTACAGCAGCTTCTCGCCGTAGGCCTTCGCGACCTCGTTCGCCTGAATCACGACGTTGCCGAGGCGTGGTCCTGGCGGAATGGGGATTTCGACGTCCTCATTCCGGGCCTCCTGCTGATTCGCCAGCATCTCTTCGTAGGCGGTGATGCGCGCCTTGTTCTTGGCGCGGCGGCCTTTGGGGTTGGTGCGCACCCACTCCAGCTCGCGTTGCAGCGCCCGCTGACGCTTCGACGCTTGCTTCTCTTCTACCGCGAGGCGTGCCTGCTTCTGCTCGAGCCAACTCGTGTAGTTGCCCTCAAACGGGATGCCGTGACCTCGGTCCAGTTCCAAGATCCACCCGGCTACGTTGTCGAGGAAGTAGCGATCGTGCGTGACAGCGATTACGGTGCCCTCGTAGCGCGCCAAGTGCTGCTCCAACCACGCCACACTCTCCGCGTCGAGGTGGTTCGTGGGCTCGTCGAGCAGCAGCACATCCGGCGCTTGCAGCAGCAGCCGTACCAGCGCCACGCGCCGCCGCTCTCCGCCCGAGAGCACGGCTACCGACGTGTCCCCCGGCGGGCAGCGGAGCGCGCCCATCGCCATCTCCAGCTGGCTGTCGATGTCCCACGCGTTGAGGTGGTCGATGCGCTCTTGCAGCTTGGCTTGCTCGTCCATCAGCGCCTCGTAGTCGGCATCGGGGTGGGCAAATTTCTCGCTGACCGCCTCGTAGTCGCGCAGCAACTTCACAGCCTCGCTAGCGCCTTCCTCTACGATCTCGCGTACTGTTTTGCTGGGGTCCAGCTCAGGCTCCTGCTCCAACAGGCCAAAGGTGACGCCCTTCTGCATATTGATGGTGCCGAGGTAGTCGCTGTCCAAGCCGGCAATGATCCGCAACAGCGAGCTTTTCCCGGAGCCGTTGAGGCCTAGGACGCCGATCTTGGCGCCGTAGAAAAACGACAGGTAGATGTCGCGCAGGACTTGTTTGTTGGTGGAGCGGTAGACTTTGCCCACGCCCACCATCGAGAAGATGATGCTCTGATCGCTCACGCTGGCAGAGGGTTCGGTGAAAGAAGCCGCCCCCTAACGCGTCGCGTCGCCTGCGTATCCCCCACCCGCTGGTCTTCGCCGAGGCTTAGTGAAGCTCACTCCAGGAACAGCTCTTGCGTTGTCTCGCGTGTCTCGCCACTCACATTGTCCCTAACGCGCAGCGTGAGCGTGTAGAGGCCCGTCTTCTCGTCCTCCACATCCAGAATCAAGTACTGCGACTCGTCGGGGGTCGTGCCGATGCCTGGCGGCAGGTTCACGGCCGTGCCGCCCTTCTTCCGGCCGAAGGCGCGCTTGAGGAGGCGACGGACGCCCCTGGAGTCGTCGCGCGGCTGCAGGATGGCCTCCACAGCGTAGTTCGTTTGCCCAGCATCGTTGAACCCGAGGTTGTACATCTCGAAGTAGAGGTAAATCGGCGTCTCTGGCGAAAACACGCTCCAGGGCGCAGGGGTGATCTGGAGGCCATCGCGGATGAGATCAGCACCTTCAACATCGCCAGTGGCATCAAACACTTCATCGATGCGGTAGGCTAAGACCATGTCACTGATGGCGAAGGAGCCGTCGGCATAGTCTGGCACCGTGATGTCGCGCTGCTGCACAGCTACGGTTTCACCACTCACAGTTTCGAACTCGACGGAGAGCTCGTGCGTGCCCGGCGGCGCCTCCATCTTTTTGGTATCGACCCACAAGCTGGTCTCTTCGAAAGACACCACCTGCTGCGTGTTCAAGCCATACACGGTACGCCGCTGCTCCACCAGAATGTCGCGGTCTTCTGCCACGAGGAACGTGCCCACGTTGGCCGTGACATCGATCACGTCCTGGTCAGCGTCATAGCTTGTGATGGGCACCGCGTAGTGTACGTAGACATCGGTCTTGCCCTCTTCCCCTTTGAACGATGACACCAGGTAGGGCAGGTCTATCTGACGGCCCGGCGCTTCGTAGGTGTATTCTTCCGGCCGCCGGCTAATGGTTTCTTTAGCGATGATGACGTAGTCATTCTCCCACGGCAACTCGCCCTCGCTCAGGTCGCGGGCCGATGGCGTGTACAGGCGGTATTCGTTGTTGCGGAACGGATCTTCGAACACGAACCGAAAGCCGTCGTACTGCCAAATGTTGTAGCTATTGCCTTCCTCGAAGACATTCCAATCGCCAATCTCGCGCCCAGTCCGGCTAGCCTGGCTCCCAAAGTCGCTGACGGTAGTGTTCGAGTTGCCGCTCGGGTTGGCGTCATCGAAATCAGGGCTCAGCAGTTCTTCTTCTCCAGCAGAGCGGCTGATCCGGCGCGAATTGCTGTTGGCCATTACGGTCACGTCCGCTTGCGGCAGGCCGTATCGGATGTGGATCTGCCCCCGCTGCGTCTCCCACCCGCGTAGCCCAAGCTGCGGCGCGCTGTACAGCAGGTCGGCATAGACCAGCCGCGCATAATGCTCCAGCTTGCGCTCGTTGGACGTGGTCAGGAACCGCGGGTCTTGGCTGGCCCAGAACTTGGCAGCATAGGTCTCGGGGTCGGCGCGGTAGACCCTTCGCTCCTTCTCGGGAAGGATCAGCTCAAGATCACTGAAGGCCTCCTGCTCTTCAGGCGTCATAAACTTCTGCGCCTCTTCAAAGCTCTTTGCCGCCGCCTCAACATTGCCGGCTCGGTGGTGCGCAAACCCGAGATATTGCCAAAACGTGTGGTCCTCGGGGAAGTAGGTGTACATGTCGCGCAGCATATCCAGCGCGTCCTCGTACTCCCCCTTCAGCGCGTAGATGCGCATGAGGTGGTTGTAGATCAGGGCTTGCCGTGGATTCTGACTCAGCGCGATGTCCAGGTGGCCGATGGCGCGATCGTAAGCGCGTTCTGCGCGACGGCTGAGGTCCTGCACTGGGATGCCCTGCTGCTGCAACGTCTCGACGTCGAACTTGTCGGCGATGAAGACTTCATTCAGGTCCACCATGTTGTCCGTCAGGAAGCTCTGCCGTGGGCCTGCCAACGGGCCGGGGTTGATGTTATCGTCTGGAAGCAGCGATTCGTACTCGCCAATAACATCTACATTGAGCCTTCTGGACTGATTCTGAAGGAAGTTGCCATATTTCAGCGTGGGAAACATGATGGCATTGCGGTACTTCCAGAAGTCCTCAATAGCTGACACCCCTAGCTCCTCGTGTGCGAAGGCGTTTAGCGAGTCGAGGTCCAGGATCTTGCGCGCGAGGTCGCGGCGCTGCTGTTCACGCAACCGGTCGGTGATGAAGCTCCACGAGTCTGCGCGGAGTTGCACCAGCTTCGCCACCATGTACTGGAGGTTTTCGGGCTCCAGCTCAAGGGCTTTGTTGAGGGCACGTCCTGCTTTTTTCTCGTCGCGGAGCGGGGTCTCGAAGTACAGCCGCGCGAGGAGGTAGTGCGCCTCGGCGTTATCAGGATCATCGGCCGTGATGCGCTCGAAGAAGGCGGCAGCATCGGCATAGCGCTCTTCGCGGAACGCCAGCATCCCCTCCGTGAGCGAGGCCGTGTCGCTAGTGGATTGGGCCCAGGCCGCTACCGTCGGCGTGAGCCAAAAGAGGGCGATGAGGAGGATGGAGCGGTACAACATCTGCATGGACGGTGGCTCAAGTAAAAACGCCTACCTGAAATGCGAGGCTGCCGAGCCCAGTTCCTACCGCCTGTGCGTGGCAGTATTTTTACCCTAGCCGCACATCACCTCACGGGTTGCACTGCGCCGACCATTGCAAGGTGCCGTTCGGGATGTCGTCGTATAGCATACTAGCCAGCTGCATCTCGGGCTCAGGCGTGCGCCAGCGGTAGCTTTCGGTGTAGCCAGCGCCCACAAAGCCAAACCCGTTCTCTACGTTGGAAAACGTGCCGGGCTGAATGATCTCGTTGATGTCAAAGCGCCCGTTAGGCGGCACCCACTCATCGTTGGTCACAAAGATGGTCGCCACCATGCGCTCCACGATGATGCAGTCATCTTTGTCGTCGATGGCCTGGCGGTTGACCAGCATCTCGGCGAGCGTAAAGCGGTCTTCCGAGAGCGCCACGCTGAAGTTCCAGCCGTCGCCGGCTTGGGCCATGCGCTCTTCGTAGGCGATGGCGAGCGTGTCGCGCGTGAAGAACGACACGCCTCCAGCGCCCGTGCGCTTCACGCGGGTGTAGTAGGTGAGCGTGGCATCCAGGAACGTGTCGAACGGAGATACAAACCGAACGTCTTGCACCACACCAGGACGCGGCAGCGCCGTATTGATCACACGGTCAGGCGGCTGAGCAAACACGGAGGAGACGGCAGGCGGCACCGTGACCACGACACTCGAGGTGAGTCCATCTGGGCGGCGGACTTCCAGCTCGTAGGTGTGCCCATATTCGGCGGTGAACGGCGCGCTGAAGACCTGTCCGAAGGTGCCGTTTTCTGGAAAAAAAACGTTTTCTCCGGTCCACGTCACGCTCCCCCCTCCCGTCAGGTCGGTTGAGGTGAACACCGCATCTATCGGACGCTCAACGCGGGTGTCGAACTCTGACTCGATGGGGAAAACGCGGATGGATTGAACATCGGATTTGGGATCGAGGTAGCCGAACAGGGTGAACGGCACGTCGGTCTCTAGGATGGGGTCTACAGACTCTTCGCACCCGGTCAGCACAGCGGTACCGATGAGGGCACACAGCAGCGCCAGCGTTAAAAAGCGGAATCGCATCATTTCAGCGCAATCTCCAGACCAAACGTGGGCACCAGCGGGAGCTGATCGGCACGGTCTAGGGTGAACACGTCAAGATAGAACAGGTTAGCGCGGTCATAGGCATTGATGAGTCCAGCCTGCGCCTTCACCGTGGTGTACTCAAACTCAAACGAACGCTCCACCGACATATCTAGGCGATGGTAGGTAGGCAGCACGCCGTTGTACGGCCGCTCGTAGATCACACGCCGGAAGCCAGGATCCGTGTTCACATCCACGGGCCCATCGAGCAACACAAGGCCGTCAAAGCCCAGCGCTTGATTGAAGGGCAGCCCTGCGCCAAACTGCCAGCGCACGCTCGCGTCAAACGGTCCAAACGCATAGGTCCCCACCATCGTCACCTGATGGCGGCGGTCGTGGGGCGGGCGGAATTCCAGTTCGTCGAGGTCAAACCACAGCTGGAAGTTTTCCTGATCCGAGCGGTAGGTGACGTTAGAGAGGCCGTAGTTGACGTAGCCGTAGAACTTGTTCTGATTGATCTCCAAGCGCACGTCGGCGCCGTAAGCGGTGCCATCCGCGGACTGGATGCGCGTCGTGAGTGCCGGAAAGGCCGACCACTCGGGGATGGAGAGGTTGTAGAGTTCTTTGTAGAAGCCCTCCACGGATAGGTCGAGGCCGTCGAACAGCGAGAAGCGATAGCCGAGGATGCCTTGCCACGACTCGGGCACACGGTCGGCTGGGGCCAGCGTCCAGGCGGTGAAGACGCTGGCAGCGTCGCGTTTGTCGTTGAGGCCTACTAGCTCCTGGTGGTAGCGCCCGAAGGCCGCGCTGATCTGCTGCCCCCGTCCTTCCCACACAAGCCGCAGCCGGGGCTCGAAGACGGGGAACGGCTTCTGCTTGTAATGCTGGAGGACAAGGCCCGTGCGTACGCGCAAGCCGTTGCCCAGGCGCCACTCGGGCTCGGCGTAGAACCCGATCTCGGGCGCAAACTCGTCCTCGTTGATGTTGATCTGGTAGGCGCCGCCCAGCCGGTTCTGCAAACTCACCGACGTCATCCGAAAGCCCATGTTGATGTCAGCCAGGCTGCCGTAGTAGGTGGCGTGTGCCTCCACGTTGAAGTTGGAGATCTCGGAGGAGCGGTTGGGCGTCTCCGAGGGGCCCAGCTCGGTGCGCAGGCGCGAGTACGACACCATCGCCTCGGCCAGGATCGGGTACGCCTTCGGAAGGACTACGTAGCGCCCGCCGATCGCCTGGTTCTCCCACCGGACTTCCTCAGCAGGCGTACCACCGCCTTCCTGTACAAGTGTACCGCGGTCGGTGGTGAACAGCCCCGTGAGCGCCAGCTGGCTGGTCTCGTTAAGCGAGGCGTGTACCTTCCCGAACGTGTCGAAGAAGTTGAACGGCAGGTCGCGGCCTACGAGCGGGTCGGCTGTCTGCTCGATGAGCGATTGGCGCACCGACGTCAGGACGGAAATGCGATCCTCGACGATGGGACCTTCTACGCGCAAGGTGCTCACAAAGGGCGCAGCGGCCACCGCCCCCGTGAACTTCTGCTTGTTGCCGGTCCGCGTAGCCACGTCCAGCACCGACGACATACGCCCCCCATACCGGCTGCCGAAGCCGCCCGCGTAGATGTCGGCGCGGTTGAGGATGTCGCTGGGGAAGGCGGAGTAGAAACCAACCACATGGAAGGGTTGGTAGACCACCATGCCATCGAGCAGCACCAGGTTCTGCGTGGGCTCGCCGCCACGGATGAAAAGCTGCCCGCCTCGGTCCCCCGTGGAGACGACGCCGGGCAGGGTGGTCAGGTAGTTGACGAGGTCGCCCGTGACGTCGGGCGCCGGTAGTGCCTGGATGTCGGCAGGGCTGATGGTTTGTTGCCCTGCTGTGACGCGCGTCGCCCCCGACTGCTGGGCCTCTACCACGACCTCGTCGAGCAGGGCCTCGTCGGGGCTGAGGGCAATGGCCTGGGTCACCACATCGCCCACGGAGACGGTGACAGTTGCCTCGAAGGGCTGGTAGCCGATGAAGGTAGCGCGCAGCGTGTACGTCCCCACCGGGACGCTCGGGATGGTGTAGAACCCATCGCGGTTCGAGGCCACGCCCGTCACAAGCGTCTCGCCATCGAGCACCAGCACGTTGACGCCTTGCATGGCCTGCCCGTCCGACGCATCGGTGACTACGCCGCGAATGGTGCCCGACTGTGCCCAAGCGGTTAAGGGCATCACCAGCCCCATCGCGAGCAGGACGAGCATGCTGCAGCGGCACCATCCCTTCGCTTTTGCACTTCGAGAACGCGGTAAGGGACGCCCCGCAGCACGCGCCCCTACGAGATTGGGTGGTTCAACCAAGGCCTTAGCTACTTCTTTGTGATACCTGTCCTGAATAACGCCGTGCCTTGCGGTAGCATTCCGCTGCTCAGCCGCTAGAAATCGGTGCTTGCGGCCTCAAGCTCAAGGGGCTGAATCCAGACGTTGCGGTACCGCACGTCGTGTCCTTCGGCCTGCAGCTTGATGCCGCCGGGCGTATCGGTGATGCCGCGTCCGTTGTCGTTGCCGCCATCAAGGCCGGAGTTCGGCCCGCCGTAAACTTGCTGGATCTCGTGGTCGGTGTGGACCTTCTGCCCGTTGAAGTAGACTGTAGCTCGTGGCTTCTCCACCAGTGCGCCGTCTTCAAAGCGGGCCGCACGGAAAAGCACATCGTAGGCGTTCCATTGCCCGGTGCCGTTGTAGGCGTAGTAGGGCGACTCGGTCTCGTTGATCAGCGTAGCCAGCCCGTGCGTGGTAGAGTCGCCGTCCAGGATCTGGATTTCATAGCGATTCTGGAGGTACACGCCACTGTTGCCGCCTTCTTGCGTGATGTTGAACTCGACGTGGAGCCGAAAGTCCGTGAACTTCTCTTTCGTCACGATGTCCGCGGCGCCGTAGAGCCCGCCTTCGGCAGCGGGATCGAAGCTGCTCATCACGGTGGCGCCATCCACGACCGGGTCATCCACGATTTCCCACTTGATGGGCATCTCGGCGGCAAACCGCGGGCCCTCCCAATATTCCCAGTTGGCGTCGAGCATGGCGCGTGTGCCATCGAAGAGCATGGTGGCACCTGCAGGTGGCGCCATACCTACGCCTGTCTCTGTGGCAAATTCGGTCGCTGCCTCTGTTGCAGCAGCAGCTTCTTGTTCTTGGGGCGCGCTGCAGCCTCCTAGGCCTACGACTAGCGCCAGCACCAGCACGGCAAACGGTGATTTCATGTGAACAGCCAAAATGGTCATGAGGGCTGTCCAGAGTACAACATCCCGCGGAGGATGTAAAGCGTTCGGCGACGCGTTACGCTATGCGGCTGGCCTCAGGCGCTCCTGCAACGATCGCAGGGTGATGTGTACCTCGCGCGAGGACATCCAGGCCACCGATACCACCTCGTACATTCGGTGCGATCCCCTCGCACATATCCGATCGCCCACAGACGGCCTGTGATGCCAAAATGAGAGGGGCTGGACCGTGTGCCCCTGTTGATCGTGGTACCGTACCGTGGGACTATTCATGGCAAACCTGGGTGACAAAGAAGTTTCTGTGATGGGCTGGCGAGCAGTGCGGCCCATCTCCACAAGCGTGCCAGTCTCACCCAGGCCGCCTCAGTTTTCGACAAACGCCTGGCGTGGAGAACCCGGGGTCACCATGAGAACGCGAGCTGTGCGCTACCGCCGCCCGGTACTGGACGGAGCGCCCACGAGAAATTAGGTGCGCGCCCTTGATGCCGGCGCGTGAGCAGCGTGGCCGTGGCGGTGCCGATGAACGCCCCGGCCAGCACATCCGACAGCCAGTGCCGACGCGTCAGCATGCGCGTGGTGGCGGTGCCCGCGGCCAGCCCCCATAGCATCGGCGAGGCGACACTCGGATAGTAGAGCACCCACGGCGTCACAAATGCAAACGCGGTGGTCGTATGCCCCGACGGAAACGACGTCCCCCCTGCAATGGGGATGAACCGGTACGGCCCCTCGTCGTCAGTAGGGCGGCTGCGGCCAAACACGAGCTTGAGGCCGTTGGTGATGACGTTGGCCATCACCACCGACTCCAGGGCGGTGAACGAGGCGTCTTGGAAGCGCTCGTTGCCGCTCATCAGCGCGCCGACAAACAAGGCGGTACCCAGCGGGCGGATCACCTTGGGGTTACCGATCTCCTCGATGCTCCGTAGCCCAATCCGTCGCGGTGCCTCTCCGATCTCGCGGCCCACGCGCTCGTCTAGCGGAACGAACAGCAGCGTCCCCCCCACTCCGGCTGCCAAGAACAGCGCGCGAGGCGAGAGGACGCCTTCGAGAGCCGCCTGGGTATCCTCCACGGGCCACCGCAGGAATCGGAACGGGTCGGCTACCTGCTGCGCATGAGCGAGTGGCACCATCAGCACCACCGCTACCCAAACCGAGGCGTAAGCTCTGCTCATCCGCGTGTGGCCCGGATGAGCGTGTGCGCGGCCGACGGGATGCGCTGCCCCAGCCGCAGCGCCAGCGACGCCATGGCGGGCCGCACATACAAGCGGTGCATCCACCGGCTCAGCTGCATGCGCGTTGCGTAGGTGCGCCGCCAGGCCCGCTCGTAGCGCCGCTGCGCCGACCGTGCCGAGGTGTTCTCCTGCAGGTACGGGATCAGCGCTTCGGCCAGTACCTCAGCGCCCGTCAACGCCATGCCCATGCCGTCGCCACACAGCGGGGCGATCATTCCTGCAGCGTCGCCCACCATGAAGACGCCCTGCTCCACCAGCGGCTTGTTGACGAACGTGATCTGACTGACGGCCTCATACCCCTTGGAGACGCGACGGAACTGCGCGAAGCGGTCGCGGAGGTGCGGGTTGGTGGTAAAGGTCGAGTCGATCATGCCATCGGGCGTGCTGCCCGCCGCGTGGAACGTGTCGCGGTGCGTGATCCAGCAGACGTTGACAAGGTGGTTCTCGGCGTGCGACATGCCGCAGTAGCCGCCCTCAAAGGCATGCAGTTCGATCCAGTCGTCGAGGTCCGATTCGCCAGCCTCAATGACAAAGTGTGCTTTGAAGCCCATCAGCGGCGTGCGGTCCTCGATGAAGGCGCGGCCCAGCTTGCGGTCGAGCGTGTCGCGGCGCCCGTAGGCGCCCACCACGAGGCGCGCTTCATAGGTGGCATTGCGCGAGAACACCTTGAAGCCCTCCTCCATCGATCCGCTCACCTTGACGATGGGCGTCTCTTGCCGTACGACCCCGCCGCGTTGCTCTACAGCATGCACGAGCAGTTCGTCGAGGCGGTAACGGCTCAGGCCGAGCGCCGTGCCGGGTAGCGGCGCGGTCAACGCGGTGCCGTCGGCGGCGGTGAGCTTGGTGCGGCGGATGGGGACGGCGCCAGCGGCCATGACGGCATCGAGCACGCCCAAGCGCTCGAAGGTGGCTTGGACTTCCGTCGATAGAAACTCGCCGCACAGCTTGTGGCGCGGCAGGCGCCCGCGCTCGAAAACGGCCACCCTGAACCCCGCGTCGAGCAGTTGCAGCGCTGTAGCGGTGCCCGCCAGCCCGGCGCCAATCACGATGGCGTCGAACTGCTGCTCGGCGGGCAGCGGGTTGCGTCGGTAGGCGAGGCGCATGGCGGTCAAACGGCTAACGTGGTCAGCATCCAGCGAAACGCCCACTGCCAGCGGATGGTCGGGTTCGGCAGTTGCGCGGCCTCGGCATACTGCTCCAGATCGGGGCGGGTGAAGCCTTTGCGGACGGAGATCGGCCCATCCATCCTGAACATGGGCGACACGGGCAGCACGTGGCCGATCGTCCAGATGCCCGCGTAGGCCAGCACATGCCGATGTAGATCGCTCACCAAGATCCCCTCGGCGGCGATCCGCTGCATGTCGGCCAGCAGGTCAACGATGGTGTCGTCCTCGAAGTGGTGCAAGAACTGCGCGGCCAGCACGATGTCGAACGCACCATCGTCATAGGGCAGGTGGCGTGCATCCGCGACGGCGAGATGGATGTGGGACCGCATCGCGGCGGGCAACTCTTTATCCAGCTGCTCGGCGGCGTAGTCGATGGTCGCGTCGTTATTGTCGATGGCGGTGACCTCGACCTTCAGCCCATGCTGCTGGCCCCACCGCACGAGGTGCGCGGGCAGGTCCGCCCGCCCAGTACCGATGTCAAGCACGGAGACGCTGTCCCGCCTCGTCTTGCGGTGCCAGCGCGCCAGGGGCCGGGTGACGCTCTGGCACGCGCCGAGCCAGCGGTTGGACGCCTTGATGTTGTCGAGCGCGCCAATCAGCCGCTCGTCGACGATGGAGACGTCGTCCATCATCTCGGTGGCGGAGGAACGTGTTCGAAAAGAGCGCATTGGCACGTGCTGGCGTTTTCGATACAGCGCGCGTGAAGCGCGAACCTATGGATAAATTAGTGATCCGCGGCGGGCAACC
>JBCDJT010000060.1:0-28490 GCA_038747545.1 Bacteroidota bacterium | reverse complement strand
TCGCCTGTGATTGCCAACAACGAAGACATTTTTGTCACGTCTGAGGACGGGCGCCTGTACGCGCTCAACGCCTCGGGCCGCCAGATTTGGCCGTCGTACACGACCAATGCCCAGTTCCGTGCCACCCCGGCGCTCGGCATCGACGGTACGCTGTACGTCGGCGATACGAACGGGCGGCTCCACGCGGTGAACTCCTTCAACGGGTTCAGCGTGTGGGATGCCCCCGTCCGCGTCTCCAACGCCCCCATCGTAGCGTCCGCCGTCATCGACGACGACCGCACGATCTACGTAGGCTCCACCGACGGCTTCGTCTACGCCTATGACATCACGGGCACGCTGCTGTGGCGCACCGACACCAACATCGGCAGCATCCGCACGGGCATGGCGCTGAGCGAAATCGAGACCACGCTGACGCTACCCAACGGCACCACGCGTACGGTGGAAACGACCGTGCTCTACGCCGTCACCGATCAGAACTTCCTCTACGCCATCGCCGGCGACGACGGCTCCATCCGCTGGCAGCAGCGCGTGGCGGGCCCGCTGCGCTCCGGCACCATCGTCGGCTCCGACGGCACGGTGTACGTGGGCACGAGCACGGGGCTGATGGCCGTCAACGAGAACGGCGGCCTGCGCTTCATCTTCCCCGCCGAGGATGTGGGCAGCCCGGTCATCGACTCGGAGGACAACATCTACTTCATGACCGAGCAGACGCTGCGTTCGGTCAACCCGAACGGCACGCCTAACTTCGAGCTGCTCATCGGCGCCTTCGCTGACGGTCCGCTGACCATCAACCGTCGGGGCCAACTGATCTTCGCCGCCACGGACCGGCTGCTCTACGCGGTCGAGACGGAGGGCAACGGGCTGTCCCGCGACGGCTGGCCGATGTTCCAGAAGAACGAACGGCATACGGGTAACACGGCCATCCGCTAGCCTTCCCGCATTGGATGCTTGGCGTGCGCCACCTGCATGACGGTGTGATCCCCCGTCCTAGCCTACTCTCTCTCCTGCGCTAGTCGCTGACGCGCCGCCAGCATCCGATTCCTTAAGCCAGTCGCCTCGTTTCCGCTTGGAGATGGGGCGTTTGGCGTTCACTTCTCTGAGCGTGTTGCCAGCTGTTGTCATCCCGAGCAGAGGCCGCAGGCCGTAGCCGAGGGATCTCCCCCGCTTGAGATTGCGAAAACGCTGCGCTGGTGAACACGCCTGCGACCTCGTTCAACCAGACGTTCATTTTGTCAGCGCCAAAACGAACCAAAAGCACTTGTCGATCTCAAAACACGCAGCGGACTTTCCCACGCGCAATTCCGCACCTAGCGAGCCGAGCGGTTGACGATATCTCGAAGCGTGCTGCTGTTGCTCGCTAGCTGAACGCTGCCCGTCCGCTCTTTCCTACGCGCACCGGGCCGTGAGATCGACGTTGGCGACTCGCTCTGCTCGTTTGCCATGCCATTGGGAGGCTTGATCGTGCTTCTATTGGTCGGCGTAGGGCCGGACGACGGCTGTTCGTTGCATCGAACGTAACCTGCTGGAGGGATCGCTGATGGCGTCAGGGCGTATGGCGGCGGCACGTTGCGTATCTGGTATGACATCGGGTATGCTGTGCTGATGTTCTTGATGGTTCCATCGCCCCACTGCCCATGCCCACATCCCCACTGATTGCCGCACTCCAGGACGTCGTCGGCGCGAAGAACGTGCTCACCGAAGACGGCGACACGGCGTACTACCGCGCAGGCTTCCGCACGGGCTTCGGCGGGGCGACGGCTGTTGTCTTCCCCGAGACGCTGCTGCAACAGTGGCGCGTGCTGCAGGCCTGCGTGGACGCGGGTGCGGCCATCCTGATGCAGGCCACCAAGACCGGCCTCACGGGCGGCTCCAACCCCGAGGGCTTCGACTACGAGCGCGACCTCGTCATCATCAGCACGCGGCGCATCAAGAAGCTCATCCCCATCGCTGATGGCAAGCAAGTCATCGCCTTCCCAGGCTCCACGCTGCACGAGCTGACGCAGCTGATCGCGCCGATGGGCCGCGTGCCGCACTCGGTGATTGGCTCCACGACGATTGGGGCGACGATCATCGGCGGGATTGCCAACAACGCGGGCGGGGCGCTGTGCAAGCGCGGCGTCTCGTACACCGAGCTGTCGCTGTTCGCGCGCGTCAACGCGGAGGGCAAGCTGGAGCTGGTGGACCACCTCGGCATCAAGGGCCTCGGCGAGACGCCGGAGGAGATCTTCGCGACGCTGGAGAGCGGACGCATCCCCGAGGAGAACATCGGGGCGTTCGACACGCCGGCATCGGACCGCGAGTACGCTGCGCGCATCCGCAACCTGGACTCCGATGTGCCCAACCGCTACAACGCCGACCCCCGCCGCCTCTTCGACGTCAGCGGCAGCGCGGGCAAGGTGGCGGCGTTCGCCGTGCGCGTAGACACCTACCCCGAGCCCAAGCGCAAGCAGGTCTTCGTCCTCGGCACCAATGACCCGGAGGACTTCACTGCCCTCCGCCGTGACATCCTGACACGATTCGACGACCTGCCGGACAAGTGCGAGTACATGAACGGGCACATCCTGGACACGGCCAAAAAGTACGGCAAGGACGTGGTGCTCTCCATCAAGCACCTCGGCACGAAACGCCTGCCGCAGCTCTACGCCTTCAAGTCGCGCGTGGAGTACCTGACCAACAAGGTGCCGTTTCTCCCCAAGTTTCTGCCCGACCTCATCCTCTACCAGATCAGCAAGGTCTTCCCAAGTCAGCTGCCCAAGCGCATCCTCGACTACCGCGAGCGCTACGAGCACTACCTGCTGCTCAACATGAGCGACGACGGTATTGAGGAGGCTCGCCGCTACCTGGCCGACGAGTGGAGCACCCGCGACGGGGTCGACTTCTTTGAGTGTACCGATGCTGAGGCCGAGGCGGCGCTACTGCATCGGTTTGCGGCGGCTGGCGCAGGCATCCGCTACCAGAACGTCCACCAGAAGACCACCGAAGGCGTGCTCGCGCTCGACATCGCGCTCCTCGGCAACGACCCCAACTGGATCATCGACATCCCGTCCGATGTGGAGGAGCAGCTGGACCACGCGCTCTACTGCGGCCACTTCATGTGCCACGTCTTTCACCTCGACCTCGTCCCCAAGAAGGGCGCCGACCTGAAATGGATCAAGCAGCGGCTGCTGGAAGAGCTGGATGCGCGCGGCGCCAAGTACCCCGCCGAGCACAACGTGGGCCACATCTACAAGGCCGACGATGCGATGAAGGCGCACTACGAAGCCCTCGACCCCACCAACACGTTCAACCCCGGCATCGGGAAGATGGCCAAGGGCCGCCGCATGATGGTGACCTGAGCAGTAAGGACAGGCACGCCGCTTCTGTTTGTCATCCCGAGCGGAGCCGAGAGCGCGAAGCACACCGCAGGTAAATCTCCCACCTTGGAGTTGTGCAATCCATAATCGGAGGAGATCCCTCGACTACAGTCTGCGACTTGCGCTCGGGATAACACCTGGGGTAAGCAAGGCATCAACCTCTCACAGTCGCCAGATTGCGGAGAGCGCGAAGTTGGGAAACAGCGTAAAGCGTCCGCGCCGAGCGGCTTCCCGGATGCGGTCGGCGGAGGCCTCGGGCAGCTCGCCGTAGAGCCGGTTGCGGACGTGCTGAATGTTGAGCCAGCCGTCGAAGCGCAGCACGGAGCCGCGCCGCATGGGCCACGCCAAGCTGCACGTGGGGCCAATCTGCTCAATGCGCTCTAGTCCGGGGCGGCTGATGCTGGTGAGCAACGTGTTGCCTTCTTCATCGACCAGGATGACGCCCTCGGCATCTGCGCGGAGGTAGCGGACGGTGGCGGCGCGGCTGAAGTCCGTGCGGATGAAGGCGCGAAGGCCTACCTCAGCGGTGACGGCGCCCTGCACCTCTAGGCGGATCCACGCGGCGTAGGTGCGGAGCGTGTCGAACGGGATCTCGGCGAAGCTATCGTTCAGAAACCGACCGAGGCGCAGGTCGCTCAGGCTGCCGTCGAAGCGAAGCCGCAGGCGGTCGTCGAACGCATGCTCGGCCTCCACCTCGTAACGCAGCTCCCGCGCAGACTGGTCGGCGGCGCGGCGGCCGGGCAGTACGAAGTCGTCGACGGTGTACGTGGCGCGGACAGTGCTACCGAAGCGCACGCGCGTCTGTGGCGACGGCTGCCACGTGAGCGCAGGGCGCAGCCGCAGGGCGCGCAGCACGTTGTTCTCCGCCGAGCGCGACGCCTTGAGGTAGATGGTGTGGTAGTAGTTGCCCAGGAGCCGCACATCCGCCGAGAGCACCGGCGAGATTTGATAGCGCAGCCCCAGCTGGCCGTTGTGGAAGACCTCGTCGCGGTCGTCGGGGTTGATGTCGGGCGTGTCGTGCCGCAGCAGGCTCGTCGCCCCCGACGCGTTGATGGTGATGCGCCGGCCCACGTTGAGGAGCAGCGAGCCCGAGAGCGTGGTGAAGCCGCGGTCGTAGTCGGCTTGCTGGAGGAGGTTGGCTTTCTGCGCGGCCTGCGTGGGCGGGAGGTCGGCGCGGTTAGCAAGGGTCCGCTCCTCCACCTCGGCGCCCGCCTGGATGCCGATGCGGGCCGTGAGGCGCGGCGTCTGGTAGAGCAGCGCGGCGTCGATGTCGAAGGCGCGGCGGGTGAAGTCGGTGTCGAAGAAGAGCGCATCGCTGGGTGCGCGCTTCGTCTGCACAAGGCGATTGTTGCCCTGCACGTTGAGCGTGCTGGTGAGCTGGAGGCGCGGCGAGAGCGGGATCTGCGCATCGACGCTGGCGAGGAGGGTGTCGCTGGTGGTGGCCTCAATGCTCTCGGAGGCGCGGCCTGCCTCTCCACGGTTCAGGAACGAGATGGCCTGGTAGGTGTCGCGGCGCACGCCTGCAAACCCCACCGTGGCGCCGATGCGGAAGCCGTCGAGCTCTCTGGCGCCCACGCCTTGTAGCCGCACGACGTGGCCGCGACGGGGTGAGATGAGGTGCTGCGTCGCCTCGCCCGTGAGTTGCAGCTGGTAGCCGCCTTGGGGCTCGGGCATCGCCACCGTCCGCACGCCGTAGGCCGGCCCTACGTCGAGGCGGAGCGGGACGTTACCGTTGGCATCCACGACACCCGGCCGTTGGTCCCACGCAAACCCGAGCGCGGGCTCCACCCACACGGCGGGCGACGGCTGCACGCGCAGTCCCGCGAGGGCTTCCTGCGTGAAGACGCTGTTTTGGCTGTACCACGCCGTGTGCCCCCGCAGCCGGGCCGACGTGATGCTGCTGAAGGGGCGTCCCACGGCCCACCGCAGCTGGTTCTCGTCGCGGAAGCTGAGCTGGTTGTCGAACAGCAGGAAGGCCTCGGAGATGAAGCGGTTGCGCGCCTCCATGGTCCATGCGCCGAGCTGCTGCTGCAGCTGGAGCCCGCCGATCCACTCGTAGCGGTTGACGTCGCGCTCCACGCCCGTCTCGACCTGCGTCTGCGCCCACGCGGGGCCACTGCCTACGCAGAGGAGTACGCCGAGTAGCCAACCGAGCCGCTGCTGCATGCTGCACGCGCTGTGTGTGAACCTGCGGAACGGCGCCAAGGTACGGACGGTAGCCCCGGCATCCATAGGGTGATTAGGAAGGGCATTTCATACTTTCATTTTGGCTTCCTCTTCGGTGGCCTCCTGTTGAAGGGACCGCTGATAGCCTCGTTCGATTGGTCGTTCATTTTTGAGCGCAAAAACGAACCAAAAACGCTGTCGATCTCGCAAACGCACAGCGGATGCCCAACGCACAAGGCCGCACCTAGCGAGCCGGAAGGTTGGCGATGCTTCATGCTACATTGCCCGTGCTCGCTAGCTGAACGCGCCCATCCGCTCTTCCCCCGCGCTCCTGTCGGCGAGATCGACGTTGGAGGCTCGCCCTGCTCGTTCGGGCGGCCTGCCTGATTTGCGACGCTGCCTCTTCCCTTGAGCCTTTCAGCCACACGAACGGTCAGAGCACGCGCTCGTCTTCGGCGTAGCAGGTCTCCGTCTCTTGAACACGCACGCGGATGCGTTCCACGCGGTGCGCTTTCAGCACGTCGGTGCCCTCTTTGATCATGTGGTCGAGCACATAGCGGCAGAGGTTTTCAGAGGTGGAGTCGTAGGGCAGCAGGTAGTGCTTCGCGCCCAGCATATCGAGCGCTTCACGCAGCGCCGCGTCGTCTTCGGCGACGAGCGTGGCGTGATCCCAGGCTTCCACGAGGGGCTTCACGATCTGCTTGATGGCCTTGAAGTCGATGAGCATGCCGCGCTCGTCGGGCGTCCCCTCGACCTCCACGAACATGACGTACGAGTGGCCGTGCAGGTGCTGGCATCCGCCTGTGTGCCAGGGCAGCCGATGCGCCCCTTCCCACCGAAACCGTTTCGCGACCCGCATAGTCCATCTCCTCGTGCTGATTTGGGGCGCCAAATATACGACAGACAGCGGCGGCGCATCTATGCCGATGCGGGCGCTGTGACTCCAGACCGAGTGGGAGCGGCTATCATTCGGAATCTTTACCCACTGTTCACCCCGGCGCGAGCATCAAAACGAAAGCGGCTCGCGTTGGGCGGGTTGGATTGCTCGCTGCATCCGCCTGAGCTCACCTCCTCGCCCTCCGCTCCATGTCAGCTACCGCCTCGCTCGCTGCGCCCTTCCAGTCGATGGGCCGCTATGCGCTGCTGATGGCGCAGGCGACGCGCGCGCTGCCCGAGGTCAACGTCTACCGCAAGAACCTCTTCATCGAGATGGTGCGGACGGGCATCGAGTCGGCGCCGATTATTGCGCTGGCGGCGGGCTTCTCGGGCGCCGTGACCACGGTGCAGACGGCGTATCAGCTCGTCTCTCCGCTCATCCCCAACACCATCATCGGCTCCATCGTGGCGCCGTCGATGATCCTGGAGCTGGGCGCGGTGGTGACGGGCTTCATCCTGGCAGGCCGCGTCGGCGCGCGCATCGCGGCGGAGTTGGGTACGATGCGGGTCACAGAGCAGATCGATGCGCTGGAGGCGATGGGCCTTAACTCCATCGGTTACCTCATCTTGCCCCGCGTGCTGGCGGGCGTGATCATGGTGCCTGTGCTGTACGTGCTGGCGTGCTTCGTCGGCATCGGCGGCGGCATCCTGGTGGCGCACCTGGGCGGCTTCTTGCCTGCGGCCGAGTTCGTGGAAGGCGCACGCGCGTTCTTCAAGCCCTTCGACCCCGTCTTTGGCGCGATTAAAGCGACGGTGTTTGGGTTCGCCATTACATCGATCGCCTGCTACAAAGGGTACTTCACCCGAGGCGGCGCGGAAGGCGTGGGCCTCAGCACCACGCAAGCCGCCGTCACCAGCTGCGTCTACATCCTCATCGCCGACCTCGCCCTCGCCCTGCTGCTGCTTTGATTCGTAGATGATTCAAGCCGAGAACATATCCAAGAGCTTCGGCGGCAAGCCCGTCCTGCACGACATCTCGCTCACGATCAACGACGGCGAGGTGCTGGCCATCATCGGCCGCTCGGGCTCGGGCAAGAGCGTGTTCATGAAGCACCTGATCGGGCTGATCGAGCCGACCGATGGACGCGTGCTGATCGATGGCGTGGACATCCACACGCTCTCCTACAACGAGCTGCGCAAGGTGCGGCAGCAGTTCGGCGTGCTCTTCCAGGGCGGCGCGCTGTTCGACTCGATGAACTCGTTCGACAACGTCGCCTTCCCGCTGCGCACGTTCACGTCGATGACCGAGGCCGAGATCAAGCGCGAGGTGCTCAACTGCCTGTCGATGGTCGAGCTGCCCGATGTGGGGCCGAAGCTGACGTCTGAGCTGTCTGGCGGGATGCAGAAGCGCGTGGCGTTGGCGCGTGCCATCTCGCTCAAGCCGCGCTACATCTTGTACGACGAGCCCACGAGCGGCCTCGACCCCGAGACGTCGAACACCATCGACGAGCTCATCAAGTCGCTGGACCGCCAGTTGGATGCCACCAGCATCGTGGTCACACACGACATGCACTCGGTGCTCTCCATCGCCGACCGCGTGGCGTTCCTACACATCGGCAAGCTGCAGTGGGTGGGCTCGGTCGACGAGATCCACGCCGCCGAAGACCCGCTGCTGACCGACTTTGTGAAGGCGAACGAGTACCAGATCGGCAACCCCGATTCTGTGAAACGGCTTTAAGATCTAACCCCTCCTGATCGACGTGAAATACAGCAACGAACTTAAAGTCGGCCTGTCCATCGTAGTGGCGGTGGTCGTTTTTGTGCTCGGCGTGCGCTACTTCCAAGACGTGCCGCTCTTCCGAGGGACGTACGATCTGACCTCGTCGTTCGAGAACGCGGGTGGGCTGATCTCGGGCAACCCCGTGCGCGTGAGCGGCGTCGCTGTGGGCAAGGTGCGGGGCGTAGAACTGAACCCCGAGACGGGGCTGGTCGACATTCTCGTACGCATCGACGAAGGCATCCGCATCCCCGAGGGCTCGACGGCAACCGTGACGGGCTTCGACGCGCTCGGCGCCGTGCAGCTCACCGTAGAACTCGGCCCGCCGGGCAACCCGCCCATCCCCGACGGCGGCGTGCTCCCTGCCGCGGAAGGCAGCGACTTACTCGGTGACCTCACCGACCGCGCCCCGCAGCTGGTCGACAAGATCGATTCCGTGCTGCTCGGCCTGGACGAGCGGCTGGACGAAGCGGGCACGCTCTACACGAATCCGCAGGGCGAGATGGCGCAACTGCTGATTTCGGCGCGCACCACCTCCGAGACGCTGAGCCGGATCCTTCAACAGGAGCAGTCGCGCCTGCGGAGCGTCCTCGACAACACCACCCAGCTCACCGCCGACCTGGGCACCACCGCCCGCGACACGGGCGACTCGCTCCAGGTCACGCTCAACCGCGTTAACGGCCTGCTCGCCACCATGGAGACGCAGATCGCTGGCCTCGACTCGACGACGATGCGCCTCAACTCTATCCTCCGCAAGATCGACGAGGGCGAGGGCACCATCGGGCTGATGATCAACGACCCCTCGCTCTACCACCGCCTCGACTCGACCACGGCGAGCATGAATTCCTTGCTGCAAGACATCGAGAAGGACCCCGTCAAGTACCTCCGCGCGCTCCGCATCATCGATCTCTTCTAACACGCCGCACGGCATCGTCTCTGTGGAACTTCTGGTCAAGCGCATCCCGTTACTACTCTGGACGCGTTGCTAAACGCAAGCTCTTCGCGCGGGCACGGTCACTTCGAAATGAGCGCGAATTTGAGCGTAGACTCCGTCTAAACTGCATCTCTCCAGTGTCGTAATTGTTACCATTTGTACGCAAAGGTGACTAAATCTATGCCTCGCGGCATGACGGCATGTGCCCTTCTCTCGTCAGCCCACCGTCGCCTGACTACGCGCCCGCTGTGCCACGCATGCGGCCAGCGATGCGTCTTCTCTCTACACATCCGACCAGCTTTACACATACACTATGAACGCGCGCAAACACGCCACACGGATTGCCAACGTCCTCGTCATTGGCAGCGGCGGCTCCGGGCTCCGGGCCGCCATCGAAGCCAAGCAAGCCGGCATGGAGGTGCTGGTGCTGGGCAAGCGAGCCAAGGAGGACGTCCACACGGTGCTCGCCGCCGGGGGCATCAACGCCGCCCTGGCCAACGTGGACCCCGAGGACACGTGGCAGCAGCACTTTGCCGATACCATGATCGAGGGCTACGGCATCTCCGAGCCCCGCACGGTGGAGCTCATGGCCCGCGAAGCGCCCGAGCTCGTCCGCGAGATCGACGCCTGGGGCGCCAACTTCGCCAAGCTGCCCAACGGCGCCATCGATCAGCGCTTCTTCGGCGCCCACACGTACCGCCGCACCTGCTACTCGGGCGACTACACTGGGCGCTCCATCCTGATGGCGCTCATCGCCAAGGCGAAGGAACTCAAGATCCCCATCATGGACTCGCAGTACGTGACCGAGCTCCTGGTGAGCGACGGCACCTGCTTCGGGGCGATGGCCTTCGACATGAAAAACGGCGACCGCACGGTCTTTCTGGCCGATGCCGTGATCCTGGCCGCAGGTGGCCACACGCGCATCTGGCGCAAGAGCTCGTCGCGCCGCAACGAGAACACCGGCGACGCCTTCTACCTCGCCCTCAAGGCCGGCTGCAGCCTCACCGACATGGAGATGGTGCAGTTCCACCCCACGGGCATGGTGATCCCTGAAGAGATCGCTGGCACGCTGGTGACCGAAGCCGTGCGCGGCGAAGGCGGACGCCTCATCAACAGCGAAGGCGAGCGCTTCATGGCCAAGTACGACGCCGAGCGCATGGAGCTCTCCACCCGCGACCGCGTGGCGATGGCCAACTATACCGAGATCCAGCAAGGCCGGGGCACGCCCAACGGCGGCGTCTACCTCGACATCAGCCACCGCGACAAGGACTTCATCATCGAGAAGCTGCCGCGCATGTACCGGCAGTTCCTCAACACGCTGATGATCGACATCTCGGAGTCGCCGATGGAGGTGGCCCCGACGGCCCACTACTCGATGGGCGGCGTGGTCGTAGAGCCGGACAACCACTGGACGGGCATCGAAGGCCTGTACGCGGCGGGCGAAGCCACGGGCGGTCTGCACGGCGCCAACCGCCTGGGCGGCAATTCGCTGGCTGAGATCCTGATCTTCGGCAAGCGCGCCGGTCGCGCAGCTGCCACGCGCTCCGAGGAGATGAAGGTACACTTCCGCTCGAAGACCACGATCCAGCAGGCGCACGACAAGATCGACAGCCTCATCAAGAACGGCTCGGAGGTGGCCCGGCCGCTCCAGCGTGCCCTGCGCAACATCATGTGGGAGCATTGCGGCGTGGTCCGCGATGCCGCGTCCATGCAAGCGGGCCTCGACAAGATCGATGAGCTGAAGGAGGCCGCCAAGCATGTGGACGTCCGCATCGACGCGGAAGGCTTCGAGGACCTGATGATCGCCTTCGACTTGGAAGGCTCGCTGATGTCGGCCGAGGCCACGTTGCGGTCGGCGCTGGCGCGTGAGGAGAGCCGCGGCGCGCACCAGCGCAGCGACTTTCTCGAACTGAGCGAGGCGCAAAACCTCAACTACCGCGTCGACGCTGATCCGACCGACCACACGCTTCAGGTTTCGACGCACGCGCTTGAGCCGATGCCTGCGGAGCTGCGGGCCATCATCGATGACACGAAGAGCATCGAGGACTTCGAGGGCATGCTGCTCGAATAAGCGAGCGGCGTTGGCTTTTGCCTCGTTGAGATAGATCTGCAGACAGGCTGCACGGGGGTTGATGCTCGGTGCGGCCTGTTTTGCGTTTGGGTGGCACGGTGCGACTTTGCCAGCGTTGTGCTACAGAATTCGTTGATGCCTTTAATTGCTAGGACGTTCATTTTGTGGCGACAAAACGAACCAAAAACGCTGTCGATCTCGAAAGCGCTCAGCGGACTCTCCTGCCCGCAGACCCGCACCTAGCGAGCCGCATGATTGGCGACACTTCAGAGCGCGCTGCTACTGCTCGCTAGCTGAACGCTGCCCGTCCGCTCTTCCCAGCGCGCTCCTGGCCACGAGATCGACGTTGGCGGCTCGCTACGCTCGTTTGAGTGAGCAGGTCTTCCGCAAACATGGATGTGCAGGTTGCCCTGGGATCAGCGTCGGCATGGTCACATTTGGGCGTTGCTTTTTGGGCGGGAGATGGCGATTGTAGGGGGGTCCTTGCCCCATCGTCCTGCTGTTCCGCGATGCTCGACCGTCTTGCCCGGCTTCCTGCCCTGTATGCGCTGCTTGGCGTGTTGGCCTGTACGTGGCCCGTCCACCTGGATAACGAAGACCTGGGCGTCCGGCTGAGCCAGCGTGTTGATTCGTTGATGGTGCGTGCCATTGGCAATCGGGCTTTTCCCGGCGCGGCCGTCGCCATCGGCAATGCGGACTCGCTCGTGCTGATGCAGGCCTATGGGCAGTTCACCTACGAGGGCGCTCCGGCCATCGCGACGACGTCGCAGTTCGACATGGCATCGCTCACGAAGATCATCGCCACCACCACGGTCACGATGAAGCTGCTAGAGGCGGGGCAGCTCACGCTAGACGACCGCGTGGCCGACTACCTGCCTGCGTTTGCGCAGAACGGCAAGGGCAACGTCACGCTGTTTCACCTGCTGAGCCACACGGCGGGGCTGCGGCCGTTCCGCGCCTTCCATGCCGAGGGCGTGCTGACGCGGGCCGCCGTCATCGACACGATCATGGCCGAGCCGCTGCGTACGCCGCCCGGCGCCGAGGCGCGCTACAGCGACTTCAGCATGATCGCGCTCGCGCTCGTCATCGAGGAGATCACCAGTCAGCCCTTCGCCGAAGTCGCGCAGCAGCTCGTGTTCGAGCCGCTCCGCATGACCAGCACCGGCTTCCGTCCCAACCTGGCCGACACCCGCGTGGTGCCTACGGAGTTGGACAGCGCCTTCCGCAAGCGGCTCATCCAGGGCGAAGTACACGATGAGACCGCGTGGCTTCTTGGCGGCACGGCTGGGCACGCGGGCCTCTTCTCGACGGTTGAAGATGTGGCGCGCTTCACGTCGATGATGGTCAACGACGGCCGCGTAGGCAGCACCCAGTTCCTCCAGCCCGAGACGATCCGCCTCTTCACCACCCGCCTCGACGCCACGGGTGAGAAGCACACGCGCGCGCTCGGCTGGGACACCCGCGCTCTTATCGGCGAGCGGTCGTCGGCAGGGCTGTTTTTAGGGCCGAACAGCTATGGCCACACTGGCTTCACGGGCACCTCGATGTGGATCGACCCCGACGCCAACCTGTACGTCATCATGCTCTCGAACCGCGTCTACCCCACGCGCCGCAACCGCCGCTACATGGCCGTGCGCTCCGAGCTGGCCGACATTGCGTACCGCACGCTCGTCGATGATGATGCCGCTCCGGTGATGCGTCCCGAGCCGTAACGCGCTCGTCTCCATCGGAACCTTATCGGCGATTTGGGCTACATCCGCCCGCTTTTTCAACCACGCCACGCCCCACGCCTTATGCCGACCTACGTGTACAAACGCGAAGACGGAACCACATTCGAGATCCAACAGCGCATCACGGCTGATGCCTTAGAGACGTGCCCCACGACCGGGCAGAAGGTGAAGCGGATCATCACGGGCAGCGCGGGCCTCATCTTCAAGGGCGAAGGCTTCTATCTCACCGACTATGCCCGCAAAGGCAAGAGCGGCGGCAGCGAGAGCAAGGGCAAGGCTGAAGGGAGCACGAGCGAAAGCAGCAGTTCGAGCAGCGAGGCCTCCTCGTCGTCGTCCAGTGACAGCGGAAGCAGCAGCTCCTCCACCAAAAGCAGCGACGATTAGCCGATCAGCGCCACGCAAACCTCCGACAGCGTTTCCATATCGGCGACGAGGTAATCGGGCTCCGGCGGCGCGAGCCGGGCGTGCGACTGGCTGCCCCACGTCACAGCAATGCTGACCGCGTCCACGGCCTGCGCGGCGTGCACATCGCTGATCGCATCGCCGATGAGGGCGAAGTTGGTGGTTGCCAGATTGAGGTCGGCGGCCATCTGGCGGAGCTTTTCGGCTTTGCTGCTGACGTTCTCGTCGCAGTAGGCGTGCACAAAGCAGTCGGCGAGATCGTGGGCATCGAGGAATTTCTCCACGACGGGCTGCACGTTAGCCGTGACGATGGTAAGCGGCACCTGCGCAGCCGCCCACTGGACCAGCGCATCCATCCCGCGCATCAGTGGCTTCGGGCGTTCGTCAGCGCTGAGTCGGCGATAGACGGCATCGGCGTAGCGCTGGGCGTCGTGTGCCGGGATGCCGATCTGGTGGGCAAAGGCAATGACCTCCATCCGGTCCAGCGCCTCCAAGTCGGCCATTGTGGGCGTGCGCGGGTAGCCGAGGGCATGCGCCGCCTCGCGGGCGTGGTCCAAGAAACGCGGCAGCGAGTCGGCCAGCACGCCGTCGAAGTCGAAGGCGAGGGCTTTGATGGTGCGGGGATAATCAGGCGTATTCATCAGCAGAGAAAATCAGCACAGCGCTCATATGTGTCACCCCGAGCGTTAGTCGAGGGGTCTCCCCCTTTTGAGTTGTGCAAGACGTAATCGGGGGAGATCCCTCGGCTTCGCTCGGGATGACAATCTTGGACGTGTAAGCGTCCCTCAGCCTTCTCATCAATACCCAAACAGCCCGGGCAGCCACAGGCTGAGGCCGGGGATGTAGGTGACCAGCAGCAGCGCCACCAGCATGGCAATGAACATGGGCAGGAGTGGGCGGATGACTTTGGTGATGCTGGTCTGCGCTACGCCCACACCCACGAACAGCACGCTGCCCACTGGCGGCGTACACAGCCCGATGCTCAGGTTGAGCACCATCAGGATGCCGAAGTGGACCGGGTCGATGCCGAGGCCCGTGGCGATGGGCAGAAAGATGGGCGTGAAGATGAGCACGGCGGGCGTCATGTCCATGAACGTACCCACCGCCAGCAGGATGACGTTGATGATGAGCAGGATAACGATGGGGTTGTCGCTGAGGGCGACCAGCGCTGCGCTCACGTTCTGCGGGATGTTCTCGTACGACAGGATCCACGACATGCCCACGCTCGTGGCGATGAGCAGCATCACAATGGCCGTCGTCGCCGCCGACTTCAGCAGCACGTCGGGCAGATCGCCCACGCCGATCTCGCGGTAGATGAAGCCGAGCACCAGCGCGTAGAGCACGGCCACCGCTGCCGCCTCGGTCGCCGTGAAGATGCCTGCCACAATGCCGCCGATGACGACGATCAGCAGAAACAAGCTGGGCAGCGCCTCCACGAACGAGCGCACGATGCTGCCGAAGGACTCTCGCGGTGAGACCGGGTAGCCGCGCCGCATCGCAATCACCGCCGCCACCACGCTGATCGCCAAGCCGACTACGAGGCCGGGCACGTAGCCCGCCAAGAAGAGCGCCGCAATCGAGACGCCGCCGCTAGCGAGCGAGTAGACGATCAGGATGTTGCTAGGCGGGATGATCAGCCCCGTCGTGGCCGAGGTGATGTTGACCGCCGCCGCGAAGTCGCGGTCGTAGCCTTCGTCCTCCATGCGCGGCGCCATCACACCCCCGATGGCCGAGGCTGCTGCCACCGCCGAGCCCGAGATCGCGCCGAAGAGCATGTTCGCCACCACGTTCACGAACGCCAGCCCACCGGGGAGCATCCCGAAGATCGACTTGGCGAAGTCGATGAGGCGGCGGGCGATGCCGCCCTGGTTCATCAGCTGGCCCGCCAGGATGAAGAAGGGAATCGCCAGCAGCGTGAACGAGTCGAGCCCGGTAGACATGCGCTGCGCCATCGTGGTGAGCGCCGGGAGGGGCAGGATGGTGAGCAGCATCGTGATGACGGTCGAGAGGCCGATGCTGAACGCCACGGGCACGCCCACGAGCAGGAAGAACACGAACGTCCCCACCAGCACCAACACCGATGCCCACTCCAGCTGCAGCGCCCCGATCAGCGCGGCGCCGCCGAGCACCACGGCGAACGGCAGCAAGATGGCGAGCGTGTCCTTCAGCAGCTCCGGCCCCTCCTGCTGGTAGAAGTGCGCCGCGTAGTAGGCCATGAGCACGCCGCTGATGGGTACGATGAGGTAGACGTAGCCGAGCGGCAGCTTGAGCGCCGCCGAGGTCTGCCCCAGCAGCAGCGTGAGCGAGACCAAGTTGCTCCCGCCAATCACCAGCACCACCACCGCAAACAGCAGCACCGACGCCTCGATGAAGCGCATCAGGTGGCGCCGCCGCGTGCCCGTCCACTTCGACGGCAGCAGGTCGATGGCGAGGTGCAGGCGCTGCCCGGTGGCGTAGGCCGCGCCCAGCAGGCCGACCCAGATCAGCAGATAGCGGGCCAGCTCATCCGTGAATGAACTGGGATCGCCCAAGACGAAGCGCGTGAACACCTGCCACAGCACGTTGATGACCGAGAGGCCCATCAGCACGATGAGCACGCCGCCCAGAATACGGTCGATGGTGGCTTTCATAGGGGTAGGCACGTGTGAACGTGAGCGCGTTGGGTGCGTGGACAGCCTCAGGGCGTCGACTCGTCTGTTTCGCTAGGAGCAGCAGGATCGGGCTGGCCGAGGGCGCGGATGCGGTCGATGAGCGCGTAGATCTCGGGCTGGTCGCGGTAGTCCTCGAACATGGCGTCCACCTGCTCCACGAACAGCGCCTTGTTGGGGCGGATGACTTCTACGCCATCGGCCACGACGGCGGCCAGGGCTTCGTCGCTGGCCTCGCGCCAGAGGCGGCGCTGCACGTCGAGCGAGGCGTCGGCGGCCTCTTGCAGCCACTGCTGTTGCTGCGCGGTGAGGCTGTTCCACACGACGGTGCTCACAATCAGCACGTCGGGCACGGCGGTGTGCTCGTTGAGCGTGTAGTAACGCGCCACCTCGTAGTGCCGCGAGAGGTAGAACGACGGCGGGTTGTTCTCGGCGCCATCCACCACGCCTTGCTGCAGCGACGTGTACAGCTCGCCCCACGATATCGGCGTGGCCGCGCCGCCCAGCAGGTCGACCATGCGCATAGCCGTGGCGCTCTCCTGCGTGCGGATCTTCAGCCCCTCCAGGTCGGCAGGCGTCTGCACAGGGCGCTCCTTGGTGTAGAAGCTGCGGCTGCCCGCATCGTAGAACGTGAGGCCACGCAGGCGGAACTCCTCCGAGGCGGTCAGCAGGTCGCGCCCGACGTCGCCTTGGAAGACCGCGAACTTGTGGTCGTCGCTGAGGAAGATGTACGGCAGGCTGAGGACTTGGTAGGCGGGCGCGAAGTTCTCCATCACCGCCGCCGACACCTTGGTCATGCCCAGGCTGCCGATCTGCAGCAGTTCGAGGCACTGCCGCTCGGTGCCCAGCTGCTCGCTCGGGTAGATGTCGATGCGCATCGTGCCGCCGGAGCGCTCGGCCAGGTCCTCGGCCATGAACGCCATGCCCTGATGTACCGGGTGCGTCGGATCCAGCCCGTGCCCCAGCTTGATGACCGTCACACGCGACGCATCGGTGCAGCCTCCAAGCCCCATGACGAGGACCAGATAAAGGAACAGGGTACGCACAGCGGCAATCCAGATGGTTCAACAGCGAGCGCAACATACGCACCGCGTCAACCATCCGCACCTGCGTTATCCGTCGGCTTGTGCCACGGCGATGATCAGCGCTTCGCGCAGGCTCGTCGTCTCCCCAAAAGAGTCGGGATTGAAGCGATTGTTATTGCTCAGGATGACGATAGTCTGGTTTCTGTCGAGCATCCGAATCAACACGGAGTTGGCGCCCAGGATGCTGCCTCGGCGCTCCATGATGTTTGGCTTCGACGGCGCGAACGGATAGGCGTATGTCCACACGCTGTAGCCGGAGTAGTTGTACTCGGGGTACGACGTATACATCAGCGTCTTGCTGGTCTCGCTCAGCAGCAGATCGCCGTACATGGCCTGGTCCAGCTTCAAGAGATCGGCTGCGGTGGCGTACATGGCGCCAGCAGCGTGGAAGTTCTCGATGTGAAACGCCGGATCGGCGCGGCGCTTGTCGCGGCGGGTGTACGAGAATGTGTGCGCAAACGCATCGGGGTAGGCATCCTTGGCCAGGAAACCCGTCTCTGTCATGCCTACACGGTCCAGGATGCGTGCCTGGATCGCCTCACGCCACGGCATCTGATCGGCTTGCTCTATGAGCAGCCCCAACAGCACATAATTCACGTTGGCGTAGTGGAAAGCACCGAGGCGCTTCCCCCGCTTCTTGACGGTCTCTTGCACCATTGCCTCTGCGGATCGCGCGGCTTGGTAGAGGCGGTCACTCTCGCTGGGTAGCCCCGATATATTCAGCAGCAAGTGATGGACGGTGATCACATCGGCATTAGGAATATCAGAGCCGGGCAAGAGCGACGCCACATTGTCCGAGAGTGCATACGCGCCCTCCTCCACCTGCTGCAGCACGGCGATGGCCGTGAACATCTTGGTGATGGAGGCGATACCAAAAGGCGCATCCGCGTTGACGGGGCGCTGCTGGTCAACGTCTGTGAAACCGAAGGCCTCGTGATAGACGACCTCGCCTTGATCGGCCACGAGCACCGTGCCTTCAAAGGCGTTATTCGCGACGGCCTCGGCCACGACGCGCTCCACAGCAGAGCGGTCAACCTGGGCATAGGCGGGCTGGGCAACGAGCAGCGCAAGGCCGAGCAGCGCAAGGCCGGGCAGCGCCATGCGACTGGCGAGCGTGTGTAGCATAGCAGCTGGAGGGCTGAGACGGAAACGGAGGGTTACTCGGCGCGGATGGCTTGGACCGGGTTGGCCGTGGCGGCGCGGTACGTCTGGTAGCCCACCGTGGCCAGCGCGATGGCGAGTGAGACCGTGAGGCTGAACAGAAAGACGCCGATGCCCAAATTGATCTGGTACGCAAAGTTTGACAGCCACTCGTTCATCACGTAATACGCGAGCGGTGCCGAGATCACGAAGCCGACGGCCACAAGCACCACGAACTCACGCGTGAACAACCCGACGATCTGCGGCACGGTGGCGCCCAGCACCTTGCGCACACCCACCTCTTTCGAGCGTTGCGCGGTCGTGTACGAGATGAGCCCAAACAAGCCGATACAGCCAATCAGGATGGCGATGCCGGCAAAGATCTGGATGAGCTGGTTCATGCTCTGGTCCTGCTCGTAGAACCGCTGCACGCGCTCGTCGAGGAAGCCGTAGTCGTACACGAAGGCTGGGAACGCTGCTGTCCATGCCGCCTCTATGTCCGCCAGCGCTTCATCGGCGCGCTGCATGTTGATCTTGATGCCGCCGAAGTATTTGCGCTCAGGCACGGCGGCCAGCAACGTCGGCTGGATGGATTGGTAGAGCGAGCGCGTGTGGAAATCCTGCACCACACCAATCACTGGGGCTTTCGGGTACCCCCAGAAGTCGATGGACACGTCCAGCGCGTCCTGCGGGTCTTGCAGGCCCATCAGCTTCACCATCGACTCGTTGATGATAAGCCCGGTCACACTGTCAGCGTGGACGAAGTTGCGCCCCACGAGCAGGTTCATCTTGTACGTGTCCAGGTAGGCCGTGTCGACCAGCTTGACCTGCGTGTTGTTCTCCAGCCGCTGGTCGTCGATCTCGTAGTAGAAGTTGCTACCCCAGGTGCTGCCCGAGGTGGCCCCCGAGTTCGAGAAGGTCACGTTCTCGATGGCGGAGGAGCGCTGCAGCTCGTTGCGGAGTGTTTCTAGGACGCTCACGTCGCGGTCGGGCAAGTAGACCTCTACGATGGCCGACGTGTCGTAGCCAAGCGACGCGTTGCGAAGGTGCTGCAACTGGTACGCAGTCACCACGGTCGCGATGATGAGCACCTGCGAGATGGCGAACTGGAAGACGATCAGGCTGCGGCGCAGGTTCATGAAGCCGCCCGGCTTCTGCATCCCGCCGGGCTTGACCACCAGCGCAGGCTGGAGGCGCGACATCAGGAAGGCGGGATAGAGGCCGGAAATCAGCGTGAGGACGCCCCCCATACCGATGAGGACCAGCCAGATCACCGGGTCGGTGAGATCCATGATGGCTTCGCTGCCGAGGAAGGACTTCACCAGCTCCATGCCCGGCACCGCTAGCGCCACCGCGAGCAGCATCGCCAAGAACGTGACCAGCGCCGTCTCGGCCATGAAGTAGTTCATGATCTGGCGCGGGGTGCCGCCGAGCACCTTGCGCACGCCCACCTCTTTAGCACGCTTGAACACGACGACGGTGTTCAGGTTGATAAAGTTGATGCCCGCGGTGAGCAGCAGGAAGACGCCCAAGATGCCGAAGGCCAGAATCGTCGCTTCCGAGGTGGTATAGCCGGGACTATCCAGGCGTGTGTCGTAGTGGATGTCCAGCAAGGGCTGCAGGCGGAACGCCAGCTCTTCGGCGATCTCCTCACCGCGATGCCGCACCACGAACTCCTCCAGCTGGGCTTCTAGCGCTACCTGCGTCATAGACGGCGGTAGCTTCACGTAGCCTTGCACCCCCGACGAGATACTGCCCCACTCCCTGTCGATGCCACGTGACTGCTCGCCCAGATTGGCCGTCATGATGTAGTCGAGCTGCAGGTCCTGGTTCTTGGGCGCGTCGTTGACGATGCCCGTCACTGTCAGGTCGAAATCGGTGTTGAACTGGACGACCTGGCCCATCGGATCGTCATCGCCGAAGTATTTCTGGGCTAGGCCCTCGGAGAGCACGATGGAATACGGCTCTGCCATGGCCGTCTCGGGCGTGCCGCGCAGCCACGTGCGCGGGAAGATGTCGAAGAAGGTGGGATCGACGAACGCGCCCTCTTTGTCTTGCTCCTCGAACTTGAACTGCTGTCCGTTTGAGCGCTCCACCGTCAGCACGGGGCTGCCGAAGTTATCATCGACAATCGTGATCAGCTCGATCTCGGGAAAGTCGGTGCGGAACGCTTCGAACAGCGGATACGGCAGCCCCGGCCCATATTCCTGCACGCCAAACTCAACCTCGTCGCGGTAGAGGCGGTGGATCTGCTCGGCATCGGCGATGTCCTGGTTGAACGTCAGCTCAAAGCGCGCCAGCTGGAAGATGATGAGCGCGCAGAGGATGCCCAGAGCAAGACCGCCAATGTTGATGGCCGCGTGGGTTTTGCTACGGAAGAGGGCACGCAGCCCCGTCTTGAGGTAATTCTGAAACATGGGGAGCAGGAGCCAATCAGCCAAGAAACGAAAGCCGCCCTACGAACCCAGGCGCCGTCAGGTTACACCGTCTTCACGTCTGCTTGTTTTTCGGTTCATCCTGTGCATCACGGCGACGCCCGCAAGCAGGCCGATGCTGTTGGCCACCGCATCATACAGGTCAGGCGTACGGGGCCATGGCAAGAGCCCCTGGTAAAACTCGGTCCCGACGGCATAGGCCAGCCCTGCCAGCAGTACCCACCCGGTGCGCTTCGGATACGCCCATAGCCCAAGCGCGCCAAACCCGAAAAACAATACAAAGTGAACCGCTTTGTCGAACTCCCAGAGTGAAACGCTGGGCAGCGACGTTCCTGGGATAGAGCATGCCGCGAGGATGCCCAGCGTCCATAGCCCTGCTAGGGGTTTCGCGTAGCGATTCATAGTTGCTCTTTAGCGCTCTTGGCGTTGCACTTCTTCTGATGTAGCGCTCCCAGGACACCCGCCAGCTGCTCGGCTTGTCCGCGCCGGCTGTATGGATGCAGGGTGGCCGGGTTGGCGCCGGGTGCAGGCGCCCCCTGCTTCCATGCCTTGTAGAGCCGAGTGAGTTCTCGTGCGCAGTCGTCTACATGCTCGTACCCGATCATGCGTCCTGCCAACGTATCGTGCAGTGCCTGCGCCGCATCGCCCGTTGGCGGGCCAACGCCCACGACGGGCCGTCCCGACGCAAGATACTCGAACAGCTTGCCCGTCATGATGCCCTCGGCGCCCGACACCCGGTTGATGACGAGCAGCAGCGCCGTCGCCGACTGCATGAGCATCACCGCTGCGTCGTGCTGTACGTACGGACGTACCTGCACCAGCGACTCCAAGCCCGCAGCCGCTACGGCAGCACGCACGGCGGGGTCAATGTGGCCGATGAGTTCAACGCGGAAGTCGGGCCAAGCCGTTGGTGCGTTCAGGCGCGCCAGGGCCTGCCAGAGCACGTCTGGGTTGCGCGCCGCGTTCATGTTACCCAGGTAGCGCAACACAAACGTGCCCTCGGGCTGTGGCGGACGCGACGCCACGTCAAAGTCGGCAGGGTCGAAGCCGTTGAGGATGACGTGGTACGCGCCGGGCACCTGCGCCTCAAACTGGCGCCGCATGGCTGGGCTTACGGTTACCACCGCGCTCGCCTGCTCCAGCACGCGGCGCTCCATCCGCCGATCCAGCGCACGCGCCAGCTGCGTCATGGGCAGTTCGGCTACGTAGTCGATCTGTGTCCACGGGTCGCGGAAGTCGGCCACCCACGGCAGGTCGTATTCACGGGCTAGGCGCTGCCCAATCAGGTGTGTGGAGTGCGGCGGCCCCGTGGTGATGAGGGCATCATACCGCCCCGTGTTGAGCATCCGCCGGCCATGCGCCACCGCGTGCCGCACCCAGCCGACGCGGGCGTCGGGCAGGAAGAGGTTGGCGCGCAGCCACCGGGCCAGCCGCTGCTTCCAGTCCATGCTGCTCTCGCCCACAAAGCCAACACCAACGGTCTCCGCTTTCTGCTTCCCCTGCAGCTTCGCGTACAAAGCGTAGGGGTCCCAGGCCAGGGTGCGTTCCACGAGCAGTTCGGGCGGGACCTCCGCCTCTAGCGATGGGTCGAGGTCGGGGTAGGCCGCCTGCTCGGGGCGCACGGTGAGGATGCTGGGCGTCCAGCCAAACTCGGGCAGGTAGCGCGCCAGCTTGAGCGTGCGCTGTACGCCCGGCCCTCCCGACGGCGGGAAGTAGTAGCTGATATACAGGACGCGGGGCATGGGCGGCCTCACCCGGCGCGGCGCGATTCGACGACGTAGTAGCGCGGCGTGAAGCGGCGCAAGAGCGGCCGGATACCGTTGATGGCGGTGGGGCTGGTCCACTTCTCCGTACGGACGTTGGTCCAGCCGCCTTTCTCGAGCAGCCAGTCGAACTGCCAGTCCTCGAACTCGTGGTAGTGCTGGTCCCAGCGGTCGTTGGGGTTGCGGTAGGCCGTGGCAAACCACAGCCGCAGTGGGATCGAGGCGAACAGGCGGGTTGGTTCGAGGGCACGCAAGAGTGGCATCGGCGAGACCAGGTGCTCCAGAATCTCAAACGCCGTCACCGCGTCAGCCTGGAGGCCTTCGACGACCTCGGGGTGCTCGTCGAGGTCGGTCAGGCCCGTGTTGACGACGTCGTAGCCGAGGCTGCGCATCCGCCCGGCGAGTGGGTTGTCCGGGCCGAGGTCAAGCACCCGTGCCGGGGCAGGCAGTGTCGCTCGTAAGAACGCCAGCGTACGGTCGAAGCGCAGCTCGCGGGAGGCGTTGTGCGGGCTGTCGAAGGCGGCATTGCTCATGCCGAAAGCTCCGCCTGCTTCCGGCGACGCCACCCGAGCCCCAGCAGCGCCGCTGCGCCGATGTAGACGAGCGCCGTCGTGGTGCCAGCGACGGCTGTCCCTAGCGTGTGGCTGCGGGGATTGAAGCGCATGGTGAGCGTGTGCTCGCCCGCAGGCACAGCCACGCCACGCAGCAGGTAGTTCACGCGATGGATGGGCACGGGCTCGTCGTTGAGGTAGGCGGCCCAGCCCTCGGGGTAATACACTTCGCTGGCCACCAGCAGCCGGTCGGCATCGGTGTTCACCGTCCAGGCGATCTCGCGTGGGCCGTGGCTTTGGAGCATCACCTCCGCTATGCTCGTAGAGTCGATGGGCGTTGTGGTCAGGTTGTCCTCGCTGAGGACCAACGCTGTGGTGTTCGGATCGAAGCTGTCGTCGCGGATGCGCGCCCATGCGGCTTCGGGCTCATCCACTACCTCGGTGGCGCTCACGAAGTAGGCGCGGTCCACCGCGTCGATGTTCTCGTAGACGGCGAGTTGCGGGTTGTCCTGGCTCCGAAAGACCTCTTGCGTGCCCGGCAGCGCAAAGGGCGCAATCACGTACCGCCCGTTCATCAGGTCAATGGCGTTCTCGTTCGGGATGCCTCTTGAGTCGTAGATGTGCTCGATGTAGTCTTGGTAGTACCGCAGCTTGGCCGCGTGGTACCCGCCCAGCGATTCGTGTACGTACGACGGGCGGGCATTCTGCATCGGGTCGCCTCGCTCGAACGAGAGCACGCGGAAGTGCCCGTCGCCACCGCCAAGAGCAGCGCGGCGCTCCACCAAGAACTGATCATAGTCAAACGTCTGGATCGTCCCCTCCACATCTGCGGCGGGGGCGAGCCGGTCTTCGTTGAGGTGCCGCCGGGCCACACCCGTCAGGTCGATGATGGCGAGCACGGTCACGGCGAAGAGTGCCAGCCACATCGGCAGCTTTTGGTAGCGCGCGCCGAGCAGCAGCAGGCCCCCGAGGATGAGGAAGAGCAGGGTGCGCAGCGCGTCGGTGTTGAACGTCTCGACCCGCTCGTCCTGTATGCGGTCGAGTTCCTGCTCCACAAACTGCACGACACGCGGGTCGGTGGGCGCCACGTTGTTGCGCTGCGCCACCTGCTGCGCGAACTGCGCAAACTCGCCCTCCTTCTCGAAGTCGAAGACGACCGACTTCCCCACCATCAACAGGAGCACGAGCGCCACGGCCCCGCCAAATGCGTACTGCACAGTCTTGGTCGTCTCGGTGCGAGCACTGACCTCCTTCGCCCAGGTCGCGGCATAGTTCAAGCCGATGCCAGCGAGTATGGCTAGCGTGAGCGCGACGGTGCTCAGCCATGTCTCGGGCACGCGCCAAGCGTCGAACAGCGGCAGGTAGTCGAAGGCGAGGCGGTTGAACGTCTCGAAGTTCTCGCCGAGCGCAAAGAGCAGCATGAAGAATGTGGCGAGGCCCAGCCCCCACACGGTCGCCGTGCGCACCTTCACGAGCGCCAGCACCGCGAAGACGAGCACCAGGCCGCCTACGTAGTGCGGTCCCTCAGTGAAGATCTTCGGGCCCCAGTACGCTTCTCCGGTGGCACCGCCCGCCGCATTGGCAATCAGCAGCGTCCACAGCTCGTACCCGGCGTGGCTCCAGGCCATCGCATACTCCCAGGCTAGGCTGCCTTCGCCCGCCGCACCGCCGGAGGCCATGCCGCGCTGGCTGAAGTCCTTGTACTCCAGCACCGACAGCGTCGGCTGCGCGATCATCAGCAGCGCCAGCACCGACCCGGCCACGAGCCACGCGGTCGACTTGCCAAACTGGGCCGCTTGCTTCTGCCGTGCTGCCATGATGCCTTCCACGAGCCACCAGATGCCGCAGAGGAACACAAGGTAGTAGGTGATCTGGTAGTGGCCGGCGCGCAGGTTGAGGGCACAGGCCATCGCGAACAGCAGGCTGGCGAGCAATCCAGGTCTTCGGAGCGCGTGGGCAAACGCCAGCAGCAGCCATGGCGCAAAGGCGAGTGCGATCACCTTGGAGTTGTGCCCCGCAATGAGCAGCACCGGCATGTACGTGGTCATGCCAAACGCCACCGCTGAGAACACGCTGGCGAGCGGGTTGCGCGTGAAGTAGAACACGAGCAGGTACATGCCCGCCAACAAGAACAGGAAATGCGACGTGGGCCAGAGGAAGGACCGCAGCTGGCGCGGGATCTCGTCGAGGTGCGGGATGAGGGTGGGGTACGAGAGGGCGTAGGCCGGCATGCCGCTGAACGCCCGGTGCGCCCAGAGCGCTTCGTCGCCTGTGGTCTCGCGGTAGTCGATCACCGACTCCGCCATGGCCCGCCAGCGCGTGGTGTCGCCGCCTACGAGGGTGCCCTCGGAGAAGTGGACGGGCGCAAAGAAGACGAACGATGCTACGACAAGGAAGACGCCACAGACGATGTGCTGCTTGGCAAGGCCCAGCTTGTCCCATGAGTCAAACCATGCCGGTGTGGGCGTCGCCTTGGGCTCGCGGACTTTGGCTCTTTTGGATGTGGCGCGCGCGGTGGGTCGCTTTTTCTTTGCCATCGGTGGAGGTGGGGTTTACAAAAATTGATTGAGGGCTGGCAAAGGCGAGAAAGCCCACCTCTTCAGCGGTGGGATGAATCGGCCCTCGCTACGGTGTGACATGATGCTGACACCCCACCTGACTACGTTGGCTACGTGATGCGCAAGACGCTCAAATACCGCCTCTACACCTCGAAGCAAGACAAGCACCTCGTCGAGCAGATCCACGTCGCGGCCTCGATCTGGAACCACTCGGTTGCGCTGACTCGGCGCTACTATCGCCTCTACGGCGAGCACCTGCCTGTGGCGCGATTGATGAAGCATATCGCCAAGCTGCGCCGGAAGGATCCGTACTGGCAGAAGCTCGGCTCGCAGGCGGTGCAGGACGTGTGCCAGCGCCTCGACAAAGCCTATCAGCGCTTCTTTGCTAAGCCTGGTCCGGTGGGGCGTCCGGGCTTCAAGAAGCGCACCAAGTACAGCAGCTTCACGCTCAAACAAGCGGGATGGAAGCTCGTCGGCCCGAACAAGCTCCGGGTCGGGCGCAAGCACTACAAGTTCGCTCTCAGCCGCCCGCTGCCTGTCGGCGGCAGGCAGGAAGGCACCATCAAAACCGTGACGATCAAGCGCGACCGGGCTGGCAGGCTCTGGGTATGTTTCAGTGTCGTCCTTCAATCGGAGTACCCGACCCCAAACGAGGCCGTGATGCGCCCGGTGGGACTCGACTTCGGCCTCAAGGACTTCCTGACCACCTCGGACGGTCATCGCATCGAGTCGCCCTTGTTCTTCAAGCAGCGCCGCGACGGCCTCGCTCGGCTCCAGCGCAGCCTCTCTCGCAAGAAGAAGGACAGCAACCGGAGACGAAAGGCTCGCATGAAGAAGGCGAAGTACGAAGCCACGACCGCAGCGATGCGGCGCGACTTCCACTTCAAGCTCGCGCACAGACTCTGCGACCAGTACGACGCCATCGGCGTCGAGGACTTGAACCTCGATGGCATGAAGCGGCGCGCCGGATCTAGGCGCAGATGGGGCCGGAAGGTGAGCGACCTCGGCTTCGGCTACTTCGTCGAGATTCTGCACCACGTAGCGGCTAAGCGCGGCGTCCACGTCGTCACCGTGGGCAGGTTCTACCCGTCGAGCAAGACGTGCTCGGAGTGCGGCGAGGTCAACAAAGACCTCGCGCTCTCGGACCGAGTCTGGCGGTGTGGTGGATGTGGCGCTGTGCATGATCGTGATGTGAACGCTGCAATAAACATTCGAGGGAGGGCATTCCCTCATGGAGTAGGCGGTGTAAGACCAGCTAGGCTGGCGATTGCTACTTGATTCCAGAATCCCACGCGCTTTAGCCGTGGAAGTATGTCAATCGATGACTTTGGGCACGCGGAAGAAGGTCCCGTCGGTGTCAGGCGCGTTTTTGAGCGCGTCCTCACGGGTGATGCGCGTCTCCGCCACGTTGGGGCGCGTCACGTTGACCTGATCGAGCACATGCGCGAGTGGCGCCACATCGGTGGTGTCCACCTCGTCGAGTTGCGAGACGTAGTCGAGAATCTGGCTCATCTGCTCCGCGAGCGCGACTTCTTCGCCCGCATCGAAGCGCAGGCGAGCCAGCCGGGCGATGTAGCGGACCTCGTCAAGGGTGACCGACATGCGATGTAACCACGTGGTGAGACAGGCCGCCGAAAACGGCTGCTCTAAGTGGACGTTCCGGTTGAGTTCTAGCTGCGGCTTATGCAAACGGATTAAGTATCGCGCACATAGCCCTTACCGCGTTGCCTTGCGCATCCGCTGGCAGCACAGAGCCCTCCTGCTAGTCTACGTTGAACTGCACCATTAGCGCCTCACCCTTACTGTTTCACACCACCACCGACTGCTCCTTGAGCAGCCGTCGAACAAATCTTTTTATTGCATCTTTATTGGCTTGCGAGTGTGTGCGCGGGATGAAATTCGAGATACCCTGCACGCAATACCTTTATACATTTTCAGGAGTAATTTTGACATTTCAATACACTATAGCGGTGGTCACACTGGTTGATGCCTGAAACCGCAGTGCTCAAACCAGCCCTGCGCATCCGTAGCCACCACACGTTCCACCGACGACTCCAAAGCCTTCTCTAGCGCATCCGCCGTGTCTACCTTCGCCTTCTTGATCCAGTGCTTCAGCTTCGACCACAACATCTCTATCGGGTTGTACTCCGGGCTATACCGAGGCAACGCCTTCACCTCGGCACCACGCGCCTCAATCTGATCCACCACATCGGCTGCCTCGTGAATACGCGCATTGTCCCACAGCACGATGTCGCCACGCTTGAGCGTCGGTAGCAGGTGCTTCAGCACAAACCCGCGAAACTGATACCGCTTGATCGTACCCACTTGATACGCCACACACCCTGACCCGTCGCTGCCCAGCCAGCCGATTAGACTCACCCGCCGTCCCTTGCGCAGCGGCGCATGACACACCAAACGCTCACCCCGCTTGGCATAGCCGTAGGCCAGGCGCATCCCTTGCACGATACCGCTCTCGTCGAGGGCCTTGACCCGGCTCATGTCTACGCCCTCAAGCCACTGCTCGAACTCGTCGCGTTCGGCCTGTACATCGGGACGAAGGACCTGAGAGGGCCTCATCGACTTTTTTTTCGCGTCTGGTCCATCCGCTTGAGTACACGCCCCATCGTGCGTCGGCTGACCGAACGCTCATGCTCAGTCTCAAAGCGCTCGGCGAGTTGGGCTTGTGTCAGGTCAGGCTCATCGTCGAGCCACGCCTCAATGATCGGGAAGTCGTCGTCGTCGATGATGGGCTTTTGCCCTCCTGCGTGCGGTAGCGGTGCGAGGGGTTGTTTGTCTCTGAGCGTGCGCTGTATGCGCTGCACGGTGGAGACGGAGACCTTGAAGCGCAGGGCGATGGCGTTTTGCGAGAGGGTGTTGTCGTCGAGGGTATCAGCGATGCGCTGGCGGAGATCGAGCGATATGGGAGCCGGCATGAGCGGGAGCTAGGGCGGTAGATGGGGGTGCTCAAGATATGACTTCAATCCGTGTGACCACCGCTATA
>JBCDJT010000059.1:0-28569 GCA_038747545.1 Bacteroidota bacterium | reverse complement strand
TTCATGATGCGCAAACGTGAGCTGCAAGAAGGCATCGACTACCTGGCCGCGCACCCCGAGATCCGCGACGTGCTGCTCACGGGCGGCGACCCGCTCACGTACAGCGAGAAGAACCTCGAATGGATTTTGAGTCGGCTGCGCGCCATCCCGCACATTGAGATCATCCGCATCGGGTCGCGCATGCCCGTCAAGCTGCCGCAGCGCCTCACGCCAGAGCTATGCGCCATGCTGGAGCGCTACCATCCGCTGTGGATCAACACGCACTTCAACCACCCCAAAGAGCTCACCCCCGAAGCCGCAGCGGGTGTCGATCGGCTGACGAAAGCAGGCATTCCGGTCGGAAACCAGACCGTGCTCTTACGCGGCATCAACGACGACGTGGCTACCATGAAGGCGCTGTGCGAGGGGCTGGTGCGGATGCGCGTGCGGCCCTACTACCTCTACCAAGCGCAACTCATTGGGGGGACGGCCCACCTGCGCACGTCGATTGAGAAGGGGATGGAGATCATGCTGGCCTTGCGCGGGCGGACGTCAGGGTACGCCATTCCCGTCTACGTGCTCGACACCCCGTATGGCAAGGTGCCGCTCAACCAGTCGTATGTGCTGGGGCGTTCGGGGCGCCACGTGGTGATGAACACCTACCAGGACCGCCTGTGGGCTGAGCCGAACCCCATTCCCCATGGGGAGGCGACCACGTTTGCGCTGCCCGAAATCGAGATGCCCGACGAGGCCACGACGATTCCGACAGGAGCGCCGACGTTCGTGCCGACGCCAGTGGCGCTGTAATACTGGGGCCGCAAAATCACAGTGGATGACGCCGGGTATGCGTCGTACGTATCTGGTGGGCACCACAACTTCTCCCTTGAGGGAGATGGGCCGCCGCTAGGCGGGTCAGAAGATGTGTGGGCTCGTTGTAAAAGCCGTGCTTGGTACACCCCCAGCCTTGTGGGCAGCCCCTTAGAGGGGCGGTTTGGCATGCCGCTCATGTACACTGCTTCCTGCACAGGATGCAGGGCTATGGCTTACGACTGCGTGCCGGGCGGTGCCGGGGAGGGCACAGGGGTGAGCGGCTCTTCACGCAGGACGTGAATGATAAAGTCGGAGAGACGGTCGCGTTCGGCGCGCATGATGGTCGTGGCTTGCGCAGTCGCGGCATCGAGGCGGCGGGGTGGCGTCGCGTTGGGCTCAGGCATGAAACAGAGAGCGATAGACGCGCTGGTGATCTGGGGCACCAACAGCAGCGGAGGGTGCTACAACGGGTGAGGCGCGGTGGGACGCGCGGGTACCCGGCTGCGTTTTCAAACACTGTGCCAGCCCAGCGCTACAAGCGTCAGATGTGGATAACTCGCTCTGCGTCCCCAGCTGCTTTCAGGGTAACCCCCACACGCTGTCAGCTATTGGCGAAGCACATAGACCCCTGCTGTCTCATTTTAGCGTGGGGAGGGCAGGCGGTGAGACGGGGTTCGTGGGAGGCGTAGCTCCTGGCGGCATCGGCTTCACGCCGGGCGCAGCCGCTCCCGGGGGCGGCATCAGGCCGAGAGCAGCGGGCTTGGCGCCTACCGCCGGGCGTTTGGCGCTAGCCGCAGCGCGCTTAGGCTTTGGCTTGCGCCACAGCGGCACGGAGGAGCACGGTTCGCCGTACATCAGCTTGCGCGCCACGCCTTGCAGCTTCTGCGTGGCGATCATGTAGGCCACCGTGGGGACATGTGGGCTGTTGCACCCCTTCACCACCACGATCCGGTTGGTGTAGCGGCTCCAGTCCTCGGCTTCCAGCGCGCGGATGAAGTGGTCGCGGATGAGCGCATCGGGGCTGCCAAACGCTACCGAGGCGGCGATGCCGTTCAGCTTGACGCCCACAAGCATGTAGGCCCATGTAGGGATGATGGCAGGCGTGGAGCAGAAGACAGCCACGTGCTCGCCAGCGTGCTGCGTCCAGTCGTAGGCTTTCATGGATTGCCGGAAGTCCTTCTCCCGCAGCATCAGCCCGCGAAACAGGTACGGCTCCAGGTCGAACTCGACGACAGGCTTGTCATCCCAGAGCGCTTCCAGGTTGTACGTTTCGATGTCGCTCTCGGCCACGCGGTTGACGATGGGCGAGTCGAAGTCGGCAGTGAGGTCGTTCATCATGAGACGAGCATCGGAGCGTTGAAGCGATTGATCACAGCGAATACGGCGTCAAAGGCACCGTCCAGGTCGGCTTGCGTGGTGGGGCGCCCTAGGCTGAAGCGAACACTGCGCTTGGCCGCCTCGGCACTGAGGCCCATCGCGGTGAGCACATGGCTAGGCTTGCCTGAGCCGCTAGAGCACGCGCTACCGCTGGAGACAGCCACGTTGCGCAGCCCTGCCATCAGGAGGGGGCCTTCCACGCCATCGGGGAATCCTATGTTCGCGGTGTTTGGCACCCGCTGGGCACCACCGCCGTTGACGCGTATCCCCAGCACTGCCGCCTGAAGTCGGTTCTCAAAGCCATCTCTGAGTCTTGACAGGCGCTCCGCATCTTCGCTGAGATGCTGCGCCGCCAGTTCGAATGCGGCACCAAGACCTACGATGCCAGGCACGTTCAGGGTGCCACCGCGCATGCCGCGTTCCTGGCCACCGCCGTTAAGTAGCGGCGCCAGCCGTACAGGACGGCCGCTGCGCCGCACATACAGTGCGCCTACACCCTTCGGGCCATACGCCTTGTGCCCCGTGCATACCAACACGTCGACTCCGCTCTCGGCCACCGAAACGGGGATCTTGCCGACGGCTTGTGTCGCATCGGTCATGAACAGCGCGCCCCTGGCATGCGTCGCCTCTACGAGGTCGGCGATGGGCTGGATGGTGCCGACTTCGTTGTTCGCCCACATCACCGAGACCAGCGTCGTCTCATCGGTTAGCGCGGCCTCCAAGTCGGCCACGGAGACGCGACCATCTGCGTCGACGGGCAGGACGGTGATGGTATAGCCTTGCCGCTGCAGTGCGCGGTACGCATCCAGCACCGCCTTGTGTTCGGTTGCGACGGTGATGAGGTGTCGCCCTCGGCCTGCGTACGCCTGGGCAATGCCTTTGATGGCGGCGTTTGCGCTTTCCGTGGCGCCGCTGGTAAACACGATGGCGTCGGGTGAGGCTTCAAGGGTAGCGCCTACCTGCTCGCGGGCCAAGGTGACGGCCTCGTCGGCGGCCCACCCATAGACGTGTCCTTTGCTTGACGCGTTGCCGAAGTGCTGCGTGAAGTACGGCAGCATGCGCTCCAGCACACGCTCGTCAACAGGCGTTGTGGCGTTGTAATCGAGGTAAATCATTGAGTACAGAAGAAACGTCTGGGGGGGAGAAGAAAGCAATAACGCGTCGATGGGAAAAAAGATGAGGGACAGGGCGGCCGGGGGGAGGTCGACCAGCCCTATCCCTCGGGGTGACGCGCCGTGCGCGTCTGTCCCAGGTCAGGCGTTCTCGTTGCTGCCGTTCGTGGAGATGACTTCGGCGTCTTCCATCTTCGGCTTGCCCGCGGCTGCTTGGCTGAGCATCGTGGCCACATCGATGCCCGTAGAGGCTTTGAGGCTTTCGAGCAGCGCAGGCGTGGCGCCCGCGATCTGGCTGAAGACGGCGGGGACGCCCGAGCCGCCGCCGCCCTGACCGCTGTCCACCACCGTGATCTTGTCGATCTTGAGGTTGTCGACCGTGCTGACGACGCGCTCCATGATCTCGGGCAGCATCTGGATGAGGAACAGGCGCTCGGCGTCGGTGCCAGCTTCGTTCCAGAGGGCCAGCTTCTGGCGCAGGATCTCGACCTCGGCCTTGCCGTCTTCGAGGATGCGCGCGGCCTCGCCCTTGGCCAACTCCTCCTTGGCGCGGCGCTCGGCCTCAGCTTTAACCACGATGGCGGCGCGCTGGCGCTTCTCGGCGAGCGTGATCTCCTGCTCAGCCAGCTCCTGCTCGGCCTTGGCCTCGGCCAACCGGGCGGCGACCCCAATCTTGGCCTCCTCGGCCTCGGCGTCGGCGCTGAGCTGGGCCTTGACGATGCGGACTTCGTTCTCGGCCTCGGCAATCGACTTGTTGGCGCGGGCTTCCACGAGGCGGGCTTTCTCCTGGTTGGTCGCCTCTGCCACTTCCGCCTGCGCCACGATCAGCGCCGTCTGCTGACGCCCGATGGCATCGAGGTAGCCGCGGTCGTCCTCCACGCTTTGAATCTTGAGCGTATCCAGTTGCAGACCCAGGGCGCCGAGGTCGTTATCGGCCTCGTCCAGCAGTTCACGGGCGAAGAGCAGCCGGTCTTCGTTGACCTCTTCCGGCGTGAGCGAGGCGAGTACGCCGCGCAAGTTACCTTCCAGCGTCTCTTTGGCAATCATCTGGATCTCGGCCAGCGGCTTGCCGAGCAGGCGTTCAACGGCATTGCCCAACTCGGGCTGGCTCGATGCCACCTTGACGTTTGCAATGGCGCGCACGGTGAGCGGAATACCACCCTTCGAGTACGCGTTCTGGACCGTCAGGTCGATGGGGATCGTGTTGAGGTTGAGCCGATCTACTTGTTCAAAGATCGGTAGCTTGAACTTGCGTCCACCTTTGATGGGGCGGTACCCAACCTCACTGCCGTCCTTCAGCTTATACTTGCGACCGCTGAATATGAGCACTTCGTTGGGCTGGCAAATCATCAAGTTTGCCCGAACGATACTCAGAACCGCGAACACACTGGCAACAAGGATTCCGGCGATAACCAGGACGGCATCGATTCCAAACATAGTACACCTCGTAGTTTAGCTGAATGGGGGAGGAAAAAGCGCTAGCTACTCAACTCGGTTTGACAACGCGCGCTACGTTGCCATCCATGCGAACCACTACTACCTCGTCGCCAGGAGAGAAGGAGTCGTCGTCCTCGTCAAAGCTCTCAGCTATGAGGTTCATCCGTTGGCCGTTGGCAATAAGCCGCACCTTGCCACGCTCGCCTGGATTGAACGGAAGCATAACCTGCGCAGGTTTACCAATGAAGGCCTGGGTGGAGACATCAGCTGAGATCTCCTTGTAGCCAATCTTCTTGATGAAGTAGTTGCCGCCCATCCCGATGACGGCGCCGAGCACGCCTGCTGTGATGCCGAGCGCGGGCTCGCTGACGCCCGTCCAGCCCAGCACGATCCCTGTCAGGCCGAAGAAGGCGAGGAAGAGGAAGAGCGCCCGCACCGAGATGAGATCGCTCAGCCCGAAGCCCGAGCCGCCGAAGTCTGCATCGGCGTCGAAATCAGCGTCGGCATCGAAGTCCGCGTCCAGATCGAAGTCGGCATCCACATCGACGTCTGCGTCGCCACCGCCGAACATCGACAGGATAACAAAGACGCCGCCTACAATGAGGCTGATCAGGTAGAGTGATTCCATAGGTGTCCTCCGAATAGGCTTCGTATCCCGAGAAAAGTGCTCGCAGTTCGACTGAGCTGGTGAAGGTGGGCCGCGGCGCGCAAGCGGCTTTGCTTCGCTCAATCGGTTGAACCGAAAGGCATGTTACGCTACGAGCGAAACGCCCGCCCGTTGCACCTGCGCACCATCTTCAAAAACCGCTTCCAAAGTGCGTACGCGCAAGCATACAACACCCCCTAAGCATAACGCACATGGCCTCCGTTTACAATGTGCAGGAGCCTCGGAAAGCCAAAGCTTCACAGCGCAGGGCAGGGCTCAGCGTGTGCTGGGTGACGGGTCGTCGAGCACCTCGTAGCGCTCCCACCTGCGCCGCAGCCAGAGCACGAGCATGGCTCCGGTTTTCAGGGCCTCTTCGGCGATATACGCATACCACAACCCGACCAAACCTAGCCCGAGCACCGACACGGCGAGGTAGCCCAGCGGCAGCGCGATCAGGACCGTCAGCGCGAGGTTCCAGACTACTGGGCGGTTGACGTCGCCCACCGCCTTCAGCGCCGAGAAGATGATGAGGTTGATGGTGTTTAGCGGCGTCACGATGAGGCTGAGCACGAGCAGGTCCTTGATACCGCTGACCACCTCGGGGTCTTGCGTGAACAGGCCAATCAGCAGATCCGCTTGCCACACCAGCACCCCCGCGCCCACGAAGTTGACGGCGCCCGTAATAAAGGCATAGCGGAGCGTACGGCGGAAAGCCTGGTCGTATTGCTTACCGCCCTTGTCGTAACCTACCAGCACCTCAGCGCCCTGTGCAATCACAAAGCTGATGATGGACAAGAGCGAGACGATGGTCAGCGTGTACGACCGCGTGACCACGGCGCCCGTCCCCAGCACCGTGATCAGCGACACCATCGCCAGCTGGTACAGGTTGTAGACCATGTTCTGCGCCACGCTGGGGTAGGACATCGTGACCAGCTTCTTGGCCTGCGCCACGAAGGTAGTAGGGATGGTGAAGAGGCGGATGCCGATGCGGTATTGCAGGTAGAACACGAGCACGACGATCATGCCGATCCGTACAATCAAGGTTGAGAGCGCCGCGCCGTAGACGCCAAGTTCGGGGAAGCCGAGTTCGCCGAAGATGAGCGTGTACTCCAGGAACAGGTAGAGCACGTTGGCCAACGCACCGAACACAAAGATGGGTAACGTGTGGCCAAACCCGCGCAGCGCCGCCGTCGCTGTCACGATGGTGCCGTTGAAGAGCATGGCGCCCGCGATGACATAGACGTAGATGATGACGTCGCCACGGATCTCCTCGGGCGTGTTGATCCAGTCGGCGAAGAACGGCGCCCCGATAAGCAGGATGGCCGAGATCACGAGGCAGAACCCGAGGCTGGCCTGCATCCCGGTGACCACCGCCGCCTTGGCGTCATCAATCTGGTCGCGCCCGAGGTACTGCGCCAGCACAATCAGCGTACCGACGGCGAACAGGCCCGAGAGGTCGTAGGCCACGCCGAGGATCTGGTTGGCCAAGCTCACCGCCGCGGCGAGGTCGTCCGAGTAGTTGGCCAGCAGGATCTGATCGACGAACGTGACGCCGATCGACATAAAGCTGAACAGAAAGAGCGGGTAGGTGAGCTGGAAGAGGCTCTTTCGTTCGAATGTGCTCACGGCAGCAGGCCCTTGGCCAGAAGATCGCTGAAGCGCCGAGCGGCTATGCGCCGAAGTTTTCGGTGCGGATGCGCTCTTCGGCCACGTCCTGTGCCAGCAGGTGCTCGGTAACCGATGCGATAAAGCTACCTGTTCCGCACAGGTAGAAATGACTCGAACTTGTAACGGCCGCGTCGATGGCATCAAAGAGCGAGTGCCGCTTCACGAATGTCACCTTGTCCGCGATGGCCTCGTCCCGCCACTCGTCGGCGTAGCAATAGCCCTTGCCCGCGTAAACCAGCTTCCAGCGTTGCGGCGGGTTGCTCTGGATGATGCTGCGGATGGGCGTGATGCCGATGCCGCCCGCAATAAACAGGATCGAGTCGTCGGCGCCGAGATCGGCTGCGCTGAAGTGGCCGCGGATCTTGAACAGCCCCACTGTGTCGCCGGGCTTACTTTGCCGGAAGCGGCGCTTGAAGCGGCTGCCCGACTGGAGGTCCATCGTGAAGAGCAAGTCCGGCTCGTTCGGCGCGCTGGCCATCGACATGTGGCGCACGTCGTGGTTGTTGATGTGCCCGCCCGGCGCCACAAGGTGGGCGTACTGTCCGGCCTGGAACGTGAAGCCCTCGGGCTTGGCGATGCGGTACGTACGCACCTCGTTGTACTCGTCGTGGACGTCCAGAATTGGGCTCGTCATGTAGTCCAAGCCAGGGTATCCGCGCAGGCGGTAGATCCAGAAGTAGAGGGGCCGTACGATATGTTTAAGCCATTCAGGCATGGCAGTAGCCTCAGTTGAAGAGCGTGCAAGGGGCTCAAGCGCCCGCGTACCCTACTATGGCTGTCCGGCCGGGATCCGCAACAACGTGGTCTGGACGGCTTCGCCATCGCGCAACACGATCTGGTAGAGGCGGTCGTATTCGGCCTCGGGGATGGGCGGCACCTCGGCGCCGCCTAGCGCTGCAGCCAAGTACGGCGTCGTGTTGCTGTGCCCAACGACAACGTGAACGCCTTCCGCTGTGCGCAGCACCTCGGCGAAGTCATCCAGCGCGCTCGGGTCGTATGGCTGTACGCGGAGGCCGTAGGCAGCGGCGAGGGGCGCTGCAGTTTGCTGCGTGCGTTGGTAGGCTGTGCTGTAGATGGATGTGACGCCAGCCGAAGCCAGCAGCGTGGCGACGGCGTTGGCGCGGGCCAAGCCGGCCTCTGAGAGCGGGACGTCCCGCGTCATCGTCGCCTCCGTCTTTTCGGCATGGCGCAGCAGGTAAATCGTGGCTGTTTGGGCATACGCCGAGAGGGTCAAGGCACAGAAGAGTGTGACGAGGCAAGCAAGACGGCGCATCGCAGGATCAAGCAGGTGGATGAGGCGATGGGAGCCTACGAAACCGCGTTGTATATTGAAAGGCCAACACGCTCATCAAAAGACTACCGCTCGCTCGCGTCTATGCTCGTCGAAACCGTTAAGCAGCTTCTTGCGCCCTTCGCCACCGACGAGCTGCAGGTGCCCGAGTCGCCCACCGCCGCCGACCTCACGCCGTGGCGCGACCGCATCGACGCGCTCGACCGCACCATCCTGCAGCTGCTCAACGAGCGCTCCACGTGTGCTAACCGCATCGGCGCCATCAAGAAAAAGCTGGATATGCCCGTGTATGTGCCCAGCCGCGAGGAGGAGGTGCTGCGGAAGGTCGCCGATGCCAACAAGGGACCGCTCCCAGATACCGCTGTGCGCAACATCTTCGAGCGCATCATCGACGAGACGCGGTCGCTGGAGCGCAAGAAGTACCAGACGGAGTGATCTCGTGCTGGTCTAGCCGAGGAGCCGAAAGCCCTCGCCATACTCCGGGATGACCACGCCCGTGTAGCCCTGTGCCTCCAGCGTGTCTTTGAGTGCGTGCTGACGCCTCGGGTCGCCGTGGACGAGGAACACCTGCTGCAGCCGCTCCTGGTCGAGCTGATCGACGAAGTGGAGCAGGCCGGGCTCGTCGGCGTGGGCCGAGTAGCTGTTCATGACGGCCACCTCGGCGCGGAGCGGGTGCGGCTCGCCGAAGATCTTGACCTCGGGGCGCTTCTCGATGAGGCGCCGCCCCAGCGTGTGTTCGGCGCAGTAGCCCACCATCATCACGGTGTTGCGCGCGTCCTCGATGCTGTTGCGCAGGTGGTGCAGGATGCGCCCGGCCTCGCACATGCCCGAGGCTGAGATGACGACCATCGGCACGCGTTGGCCGTTGAGCTGCTTCGAGTCCTCAGCACGACGGATGTACTCCAGCCGCTCGAAGCCGAACGGGTTCGGGTCGGTGCGCAAGTAGGCCATCAACTCACGGTCGAAGCACTCGGGATGGGCCAGGTACACGCTGGTGGCGTTGACGGCGAGCGGGCTGTCTACGTACACGGGGATGTGGGGCAGGGCGCCCTCGTTCCACAGCTGATCCAGCGCGTACACGATCTCCTGCGTGCGCCCCACCGCAAACGACGGAATCACCACTTTGCCGCCTCGCTCCGACGTACGGCGGATGAGGTCGGCCAGCTTCTCCTTCGAGTCGGTACGTGGCTCATGCGTCTTGCCGCCGTACGTCGACTCCATGATGAGCCAGTCCACGTCGTCCATCGGCTGTGGGTCGCGCAGGATGGGACGGCCAGGGTTGCCGATGTCGCCACTGAAGCCCAGCTTAACGGTGCGGCCGTGCTCGCGTACCGTCAGCACCATGTGCGCCGATCCGAGGATGTGCCCCGCGTCGCGGTAGACCACCTCCACACCGTTCACGGGCGAGAAGGGCTGGCCGTACGAGACCCCCACGAAGTGCTGCAACACGCCTTCGGCATCGGCTTCGTCGTAGAGCGGCTCTACTTCGGGGCGTCCGCGCTTGCGGTTGATCCTGTTGACGAAGCGCGTGTCTTTCTCCTGGATGTACGCGCTGTCCATCAGCATGAGCGCGCACAGGCTGTACGTGGCGTGCGTGGCGTAGATGCGCCCGCGAAAGCCTTCCTTCCACAGCTTCGGCAGCAGCCCCGCATGGTCGATGTGAGCGTGCGAGAGCAGGACGGCGTCCAGCGTTTTCGGGTCGAAGCCAAAGTGGCGGTTTTGCTTCTCGGCCTCCGTGCGGCGCCCTTGGAAGAGGCCGCAGTCGAGCAAGAGCGTCTTGCCGTTGTCGAGTTCGACGAGGTGTTTGGAGCCGGTGACGGTGCGGGCGGCACCCCAGAAAGTCAGGCGCATGAGCGTGCGGGTTGGTGGAGGGCAGGGTGGCTGGTGAGCGCAAGGTCGGGCTTTTCCGGGACGTGCTCAAGCCGCTGCGGCGAGAGGCCCCCCCTCCGGCGAACGTAAGCCATGGCCGCGACGTTAGGCAGCCTCCAGTTAGCCAAGCCCGCTCTCTCGTGTCTGATGCCCTCCTGGCCGCCGATGTGCAGCCCACGCGTTACCCCGTTGTGCTCATGCACGGCATCGGGCTTATCGCGCACATGCTGAAGCCGGGAGGCGCGTTCGACGCCGTTGCGGACGACCTGAAAGCACAGGGCGCACACGTCTTTGCGCCGCGAGTGCAGCCGTACAGCCCCATCCGCGACCGCTGCCAGACGTGGCAACGCCACCTGCGGATGGTGCGCAGCACCACGGGAGCGGAGAAGATCAACCTCGTCGGGTTTTCGTCGGGTGGCATCGACGCTCGGTACTTGGTGGCACACGCCGGGGCGCACGAATACGTTGCTACCGTCACCACGCTGGCGTCCCCACATCGCGGGTCGCGCATCGCCGAGCTGCCGCTGCGCTTGCCCGAGCCACTTCGGCACCTTGTAGCTGAAGCCGTCAATCGCGCCGCGGCCTGGCTCTTCCCCGAGGGCGAAGGCGACCTGCTCGCCATGCTGGAGGAACTGACGCCCCGCTACATGACGGAGCGCTTCAACCCAGCCACCCCCGATCATCACGATGTCACGTACTATTCGCTGGGCGCGCAGGCCGGGCGCGGCGCTCGTAACCCCGCCAGCTCGCTCACGTGGCTGCTGAACCAGTACCTTTACCTCACCGACGGCGTCAACGACGGCTACGTGCCCGTGGAGAGCATGAAGTGGACGGGCTACGGCGGCGCCATCCCCGCCGACCACGCCCAGCTGGCAGGCTTGACGCCCGGACATCAAGGATTCGACGCCGTGCTATTTTACCGCCGCCTCGTCAGCCACCTCGCCTCCGAGGGGTGGTAGCGGCGCAAAAGTCCAAGGCTTCTAGAACGCCAGCACCGAGCGTACGCCTTCTAGAATGTCTTCGTCCTGCGGGAGCACGGCGCGCTCCAGCGGGTCGGCGAAGGGCACGAAGGTGAAGGCCCCAGCCACGCGGCGGACGGGCGCGTCGAGGTAGGTGAAGGCCGCGTCGGCGATCTGGGCGCAGATCTCGGCGCCGAAGCCGATGAACTCGTGGTCCTCGTAGACCACGAGTGCGCGGTTGGTTTTCTTCACCGAGGCCAGGATCGTGTCCATGTCCAGCGGCAGCATCGTGCGGATGTCGATGATCTCGACCGAGACGCCTTCTTTCTCCATCATCCGCGCCACGTTCACCGCCTTGTGTACCATCATGCCATAGGTAACGATCGTGAGGTCGGTGCCTTCGCGGACCGTGGCGGCTTTGCCGAACGGCAGCAGGTAGTCCGCGCCGGGTTCGAGCGAGCGCGCCGCGGCGGCCCGGTAGAGCGCCTTGTGTTCCAGAAAGAGCACCGGGTCCTCCATGCGGATGGCCGCTTTGAGCAGCCCCTTGGCGTCGGCTGCGTTCGACGGCATCGCGATCTTGAAACCGGGCATGTGGCCGAAGATCGACTCGATGTTTTGCGAGTGGCACAGGCCGCCGTGGATGTAACCACCCGCGGGCACGCGAATCACCATCGGGCACCCTGCGCGTCCGCCGGAGCGGTAGCGGTAGCTGGCCACCGCGTTGCGCAGGTGCTGCATGGCCGGCCAGATATAGTCGGCGAACTGAATCTCCACGACAGGCTTATAGCCTGCCGCGCTCAGTCCCACAGCTGTGCCAATGATTGAAGCTTCGGCTAGCGGCGAGTTGAAGCAGCGGTCTTTGCCGAAGCGGTCGGTTAGGCCACGCGTGGCGGTGAAGACACCGCCCTTGCCGCCGGCTACGTCTTCGCCGTAGACCAGCACGCGCTCGTTGCGCGCCATCTCCTCGTGCAGCGCATGGTTGATAGCGTCGACCAGCACCACGGGCTCCGCGCCTTCCGGCGCTGCGTCCTTGCCGTAGGTGAGTCCCAAGTCGCCTTCGAAGTAGACGTGCGACGTCGCCGACTCAGGCGTCGGGTCGGCTTGGGCGGCGGCCCACACGGCGTCAGCATCGACCTGCGCCTTGATCTCGCGCCGCATCTCTGCGACGGCGTCTTCGGTCAGGACACCCGCCTCAATGAGTTGCATCTCCATCCGCGCAATCGGGTCCACTTGGCGGTCGGATTCCAGCTCTTCCGAGGTGCGGTACTTGGCGTGGTTGTCAGAGGAGGAGTGGGGGAGCAAGCGCACCACATCGGCCACGAAGCACACCGGGCCTTGGCCCGAGCGGATGTGCGCTAGCGCTGCTCGCGCAGCGGCGTAGGTCTTGAAGAAGTCGGTGCCATCCACCTGGATACGCTTGAGGCCTTCGTAGCCGCGCGCCAGCTTGTAGGCCGAGCCGCCTGCCGTCTGGTCGGCCACGGGGACGGAGATGGCGTATTTGTTGTCCTGCACCATGAACAGGACGGGGGCTTGGGCACGCGTAGCCCAGTTGAGGGCTTCGTGGAACGCGCCTTGCGAGGTGGCCCCGTCCCCGCACGAGGCATAGACGTAGCCACGGTTGGTGGAGTCGCGCTGCAGGCCCATCCCCACGCCCAGCGCAGGCAGAAACTGCGCGCCCACAGACGACGAGAGCGTCAGAATGTTGAGGTCCGGTTCGCTGAAGTGCTCGGCCATCTGGCGCCCGCCCGAGTTGGGGTCGTCGGCCTTGGCCATGTGGTGCAACAGGACATCGCGTGAGGAGGCGCCCAGCGAGAGGTACATGCAGAGATCGCGGTAGTAGAAGCTGAACCAGTCGGTACCCGGCTCGGAGAGTAACCCTACTGCCGCTTGCGCCGCTTCATGCCCGGCACACCCGATGTGGAAGAACCCTTTGCCCTGCTTAATGAGGGTGAGCATCTTCTCGTCAAGCTGCCGCGAGAGCAGCATCGTACGGAAAGCACGGCGCAGCGTCTCCGGCTTGAAGTCGGCAGGGGTTACCGGCAGAGGCACGAGGACGTCGGCATCCATGGGCTGCGAGGGCGAAGTGGGTGCTGCAAAGGGCGGAAGCGCTTCCTGCGCGTCGCCGTCTCCACCGAGGAGCAGGTCGTTGGGCATAGCACACGGGGTCGAAAAAAGAAGCGTGTTGGCATGGGCCAGATGGGGAGCGGGCCTGTTTGCGAAGGACGCCAACATCAGAAATAATTACGACGCTATACGCACGCTGGCGAGGTCGGCTCCTTTAGAAGGCTAGGAAAAACGGCCTCCGTCACTTCTTAACACATGCCTCCTGCGCACACGCCACAATTGCTGAGGCGTATGACTGAGTAGAAAGGCGAAAGAAAGGAAGGCCAGATGTGCTTTCGACCCCGAGAATCGGTAGTCTAGGCCTCGTCTTCCCCTTCGGTCGCGGGTAGGATAGGTGTCACTTCGCGCTCCACGACGATGGTCACGTCAGTGAAGTGGATGGCCAGCGCGCCAACCGCGGTGAGCACGGGGGCGAAGAACACGGCAGCAGCTGCACCGCCGATGCCCATGGTGAGCGGAAACTCAAGAATGACGCGCTCGTCGTTCTTGATGATGACGCGCCGCGTCTTGCCTTCGTCGATCAGCTCTTTGACGCGGTCGACGAGTTGGCTGCCTTTCAGCTTGAATTCTTCAACGCGAGGCTTGGTGTCCATGAGGATGGGGAGTTGAGTGAATTGGGTTAAAGACACAGGTGGTACGACGAGGTCTGCCAAAAGGTGTCGTTGTACACCGCGCTTTATGGAGTGAAAAGCGAGAGGCGAAGGAGCGATGAGAAAAAAATTCCGCCCGCCGCTTAAATCAAATAGTGCGTCGCCGATACATGCTCCGGGACTGAACGCCAATCCGCTTGTCCACGCTGGCGAGCAACGGCACCCACCAACGGAGGAGACGTGTGCTGCAGGGGGCAGCCGCTCTTCACCGACGCTACTTACTCGCTCTACCCAACACAACTCAAAGGAGGCTCCAGAAATGGGTCAACAACAACTTCTTCTTCTCGTGCTCGGCATGGTGATCGTCGGTATCGCTGTCGTGGCAGGGATCCAGGCATTCACCGAAGGTAAAGCCAAGGCCGAAACGGATGCTGCAGTGGCCGATGCCATGCGCGTCATCTCGGACCTGCAGGCTTGGTACCTGAAGCCCGCAGCCTTTGGCGGCGGCAGCGAAACGGCCGCCAACTGGGCCAACGTCAAGCTCGGCTCCATCGGCCTCAACCCTGCAGATGACGTAGGCACGGCCGCCACGTACTACGAGACGCTCAACGGGTGCTACCAGCTGGCTGCTGAAAGCGGCAAGGTGACGGTTACCATCAAGCGCCGCGACGCGAGCGCTGAGGCTGGCAAAGAGTGCGACGGCGCCAAGTACGCCGACGCCGTAATCACCAGCGCAAGCCCGACCTCTGGCGTGACCTGGACGTACCAGTAAGCCGAGCATCTTTAGCTCATCCAAGCTCGCATGGGGCGGGGCTGGCACTAGCTGGCTCCGCCCTTGTGCGTTTGGTACCTGCCACGCGCCACAGTGGAGAAGGGCGGCTGCCATTAAACCCACGCCCAAGCTGCCGATACATGCCGTAACCGCGCACCAACTCGATCTCCCCGCTCGACTCCCATGGCCGTCAAAGAATTCAAGTTTGCAGGCGTTGGCCGCAACGCCCAGCCCGTGCAAGGGACGGTGTTTGCGCCGTCGAAGCGCTCGGCGGAGCAGAAGGTGGCGGCGCTGGCCGACAAGCACAACTTCCGCACCCAGGGGCTGATGGAGCGCCGGACCTTCATGTACAAGGTCAAGCATCCCAACGGCACCGTCATCAAAGGGGAGCAGAAGGCCTACACCGAGGACGAGATCCGTAAGGCGCTCTCGCGGATGGGGCTGGAGGTGCTTAAGGTCGAGAAGAAGCTCTTCGACCTCCCGATGAAGCCGCCCAGCCAGGACATTATCATGTTCGTGCGGCTGGCCTCTAACCTGCTGCGCGAAAAGCTGCCGTTTGACGAAATCCTCACGCTGCTCTCCGGCGACGTCAACTCCAAGCCGCTCAAGCAGACGCTGCGCGACCTCAACGGTGACCTGAAAGGTGGCATGGATGCGCAGAGTGCCTTCATGAAGCACCAGCACACTCTCGGCAAGTTCACCGCCTATATGCTCGGCATCGCCTCGCAGTCGGGCAACATGTCGGAGATCTACGAGGCGACGGCCCGCTTCTTGGAGCGGCAGAACGAGTTCAAAAAGAGCGTGCGCAGCGCCATGATCACGCCCCTCATCACCATTGTGATCCTGCTGGCCGTAATCCTGTGGTACATCTGGGACATCTTCCCGAAGACGGCGGGCTTGCTGGAAGACGTGGGGATGCCGCTGCCGCCCATGACGGCGAGCACGATGGAGTTCTCGTACTGGCTCGACGCGAACTGGTGGTGGCTGCTCACGCTCATCGCCGCGATGGTAGGAGCGCTGATCTGGTATGTACGGACGCCCAAGGGGCAGTTCCGATGGCACAAAATTATGATCTCGATGCCCATCATCGGCGCGCTGTTGCACAAGCTCAACATCGAGATCTTCTGCCGCGTGTTCTCCGTGCTCTACTCGGGCAGTGGCGAGAACATCCAGGTGATGCGCATCGCCTCGGAGGCCTGCGGCAACGCGTACATGGAGCACCAAATCAAGACCGTGACGATCCCCATGATGGTGGGGCAGGGCGCCGGGCTGGTGCAGTCGATGGAGGCGAGCAACGTGTTCACGCCGATGGCGATTGCGCGCTTCCGCAGCGGTGCCGAGACCGGGAGCGTGCGTAACAGCGCCCAGCAGATGGCGGACTACTACGAGAGCGAGACGAAGCTCAAGCTCAAGAGCGTGGTCGAGTCCATACAGACGGGGGTTTCGGTCTTCATCACCGCCGCCATCATCTTCCTGACGCTCGTCTCTACAGAGGTGGCCATGGTCCAGCCCTCCGCCGAAGACATGATGAACCAGCGCGTCAAGTAACGCCCCCGCGCCGTCCGCTATCCCGATTCGTTTGCCGTCTGTCATGGCGCCTGCACCTGCTTTCAGTCACCCATCGCTCGCCGAACTCGCCCCTGACGTCGAGGACAGCATCGGTCACACGCCGCTGGACCGGGTGATGCACGACGGGGTGTTGCAGGCGCTCGTAGGCGACGGCCAGATCACCCTCGCCCAAGCCGTAGCGGCGGTCAGGGCAAGCCAGGCGCATGCCAGCGAGACCGACGCCTGGCGCTTCCTGGTGGGACAGCAGGGCATAGACCTGGACGCCGTGGCGCAGACCGTAGCGAACGTGGCGGGCTTCCCCGTGGTCGACCTGTCCGCGGCGAACCCTGTGATGATCCAGGCGATCTTCGCGCTCTTTCCCGACGAACTTGCCGATCGCCTCCGAGCGCTTGGGCTGGTACCCCTCGGCCTGGACGAGGACGAGGAGGGGCACCGCCTGCGGCTTGTCTGCCCCGATCCAACGAATGACGCCGTGCAAGGCTTGCTGGCGTCGATTGAGGTGCCGTTGCGGCTCGGTTTTGCGCCTGCCTCGGCGGTGGGGGCGGTGCTGGAAGCGGTTGAGACCCTGCGCCAAGCCCGCAGCGAAGCGCCTGCGCCCGTGGCGCCCCCGCCCGAGAGCGATGCCGAAGCCGCCGCCCTGCCGGGTGCCGCTCAGTCCGTCACCGAGGGCGCTGCCGCCGACCCGCCTCCGATGCCCCAGGACGATGCGCCCGTGGTGTTCGTGCAGCCCGTGCGCGACCGCGTGGTGAAGGCGATGCTGCGCCACGAGACGATCGCGCCCCAACTGGTGCGGCACGCACAGGAATGGCAGGCCGAGGAAGGCGTCAAGGAGCCCCTGTGGCGCACCCTCACGCGTCTGCCGGGGGCGCACCAGGAGGCGGTGTTTGCCCAGGCGGCGCAGACCTACGCCTTCCGCGCCGCCGAGCTCAGCGGGGATAAGCCCGACCTGGAGTTTGTGCGCGGCGTCATGCAGGCCTTTGAGGACGACTACCGCGAGGCGCTGCTGGAGCAAAACGTGGTCGTGTTCGACATGCGGGTGGAGCCAGAGACGGGCGCCCACCGCACGGTGTTCATCACCCACGACCCTACGCGCCCGGAGATCTTGCCGCTGCTGCGGCGTCTCAGGCTGGAGCGGTACGAGCTGCAATACGCTGCGCCCAGCGCGGTGCGCGGGGTTATCGAGCGTGCGTTTCCCGCCCAGAACGAGTACCTCGCTCGTATCGAAGACGAGGCGCCTGCCCTGGACATGGGCACCGTAGGGCTCGACGACGATGAAGACAGCTTGATTGATCGGGAAGCGCTGGAGGCCGAGCTGAACCGCTCCAGCCTCATCAACCTGTTCGAGGGCGCGCTCGTAGAGGCCGTCCGCCGCGGCGCCTCCGACATCCACATCTACCCGAATGCCCGCAAGGAGATCGAAATCCACTTCCGCATCGACGGGCGGCTGAAGCTGTGGATGACCGAGCGCCGCATCCATCCCGAGGCGATGCTCGCCGTCATCAAGGACAACGCGATGAACGTGGACCGCTTCGAGCGGGAGATGGCGCAGGACGGCTTCATCCAGCGCGATGTAGACGGCGCGCTGATCCGGTACCGCGTGTCGGTGCTGCCCATTGCCAACGCACAGCAAGAGCTGCGGTCGGAGAGCGTGGTGATCCGCGTGATCGACGACCGCAAGGTGGTCACCGACCTGAGCAAGCTGGGGCTGCTGCCCTCGGCGCTGGAGCGCTTCGACCGCGCCATCCGTCAGCCGCACGGCATGGTCATCCTCACGGGCCCCACAGGGTCGGGCAAGAGCACCACGCTGGTGGCGGCGCTGCATCAGGTCGTCGATCCCGAGGTGAACGTGCTGACGGTGGAAGATCCCGTCGAATACATCATCCCGGGCGTGCGCCAGATCAAGCTGGGCACCAAGCTCAACCTGGAGGGCGCGCTGCGGGCTATCCTGCGCCACGACCCCGACATTGTGATGGTCGGCGAGATGCGCGATCGTGCCACGGCGGAGATGGGCATCAAGCTGGCCAACACGGGCCACCTCACCTTCTCGACGCTGCACACCAACGACGCACCGAGCGCCGTCACGCGCCTCTACAAGATGGGCATCGAGCCGTTCTTGATTGCCTACGCCATCAACCTGGTGGTGGCGCAGCGGCTCATCCGCACCTTGTGCCCGGACTGCAAGCAGGTGGACGACAACCCGGATCCGCTGCTCTTGGAGCGTATGGGTTTTACCAAGGACGAGGTTGCCACGACTACGTTCTACCGCCCGAGCAACGACAAGACGTGCCCGACGTGCCGGGGCTTGGGCTACAAAGGCCGCCGCGCCGTCTGCGAAGCGCTGTACTTCTCCCGCGCCATCCGCCACACGATTGCACAGGCCCAAGGCAACCTCGACGAAGGCGTGCTGCGCGACCTCGCGGTGAAGGAGGGCATGCTGACGCTCCTCGACTCTGCCCGCGAGTACGTCAAGATGGGGCTGACGGATGTAGACGAGATGATGCGCGTGACCGCGACAGAAGACTAACGCAGACGGATCAATAATAGCTGCGAGGCCGCGTGCTGCGGCGCGGAGTAGGTAAGCGCACACGAGGAGGCTTTAAGTCTCGTCGATGTTGGCCGATACGTGAGGCAAAGCCAGCCAGCACACCGTAACGCCAGCATCAGACCGACGTGAGCTACTCGTTCGAGAACTTGTTTTCGCCTTCCGGGTCACCGCAGCCCGAGACGCCGCGCACCGCACAGGAGGTGCCTGCGCGTCCCGTGTGGGAGGGTGCTGAGGCTCCGGCCGCGGCCAAGGCACCGCCGATGAGCCCGCCGCCGTCGTGGGGGCAGCCCCAAACGGCGCCCAAGAAAACCAAGGCCAAAGCAGCGCGCGCCCACCCGACGCTGGGGAGCGGCACCGTGCCGCCCGTGCCCAAAGTGGCGAAGGCCATCTTGGCACGCTTGCCTGACTCCATGGCTGGACTGACGCGGCTGCGCTTCATCGCCGATCAGGTGGGGCGCTTGCGCGACGAAGACCGCCACCAGATCCAACTGGTCGTGGGGGCCTGGGCACGGCGCATGGTCGAGCTGGGCGCCTCAGACATCGCTGCCGGGGGCGCAGGCGCCAGCGGCATGGTCTGGTACCGCGTGGACGGCAAGAACACGCCCCGCGAAGAGATGGGGCGCTACTCAGACTATGAAGCCGACCTGCTGGTGCTGGCCCTGCTGGGACGCGAGCAGATCGACTGCCTCTTTGAGGAATACTCCATCGACTTCTCCTACCGCGTTGACGTTGTGGGCAAAGACGGCCGGCCGCGTCGCTTTCGCGCCACCATCTACTTCGACTACGACCATCTCGCGCTCAACATGCGTGCGATCACCGACGAGGTGCGCCCGCTGGACTCGCTGGGCTTCCATCCGCTCGTCAAGCGCCGGCTCATGTTCAGCCACGAGCGCGACGGCCTGACGCTGGTCACCGGCGTCACGGGCTCCGGTAAAAGCTCGACGCTCGATGCCATCATCGACGCGAACAACAAGGATTTTTACGGCAACATCGTCATCATCGGGAAGCCGGTCGAATTCGTCCACAACACCAAGCGCAGCATCGTGCGGCACCGCGAGGTGGGCAAAGATGTGCGCAGCTTCAAGGAAGGTATCGTGCAAGCGCTCCGTCAAGACCCCGACATCGTGGTCATCGGCGAGATGCGCGACCCCGAGACGATCTCGTCGGCCCTGGAAATCACCGATTCGGGCCACAAGGTGTTCTCGACGCTGCACACCTCCTCGGCGGTGGAGAGCATCGACCGCATCATGGGCGAGTACCCGCCCGAGGAGCAAGACCGCGTGCGCAACCGCCTAGCCGACACGCTCCGGTGCGTGATCTCGCAGAAGCTGCCGCCCAAGATCGACGGCGGGCGCATCCTGTGTAAGGAGGTGCTGTGGATGACGTCCTCAGCCCGCGCCGCCATCAAGAACGGTAACTCGGGCGAGATCTACCAGATGATGTGGGAGGGCTCGAACGAGGGCATGACCACGCTGGAGCAAGACCTGGCCCGGCTCGTCCGCGAGCGCCTGATCACCCCTGAAGTCGCCTACGATTACGCCAATAACAAGCGCCGGCTGCGCCGCATCCTCGGATAGGCCCCGGCATCCCCACATAGATCCCCACGATCATGAAACGCAAGCGCATCAACGAAAACGTGCTCGGAGTGATGGCCGACGACCGGACGGTCTACGCCATCCTCGTGCAGCAAGGCCCCCACGGCCCCGAGATCAAGCGCCGCTTCTCGCGGGCGCGCGCCAACCGGTATGCCGACACGGTGGTGCCGGATCTGGGCTTCGATCCTGCCGTGGAGCAGGCCTCGTTTGGCGGCGATGACTTTAACATCCAGTTCGGAGACGCCGGTGGGCAGACTAACTTCCTGAAGGGCGAGTTCGGCGATCTAACCACCAAGCCGGAGGCCACCAAGAAGGCTCCTGAGGTCGTTATTGAGCCGTTCGCGCTCGAACTGGGCGATATCCTGGCCGAGTGCGAAGACACGGGCTTCGCGAGGCCTCGCATCGCCGTCTGCCTGAACGACGGCGACACCGCCTACCACGAGCTGACCTACAGTGAGCTGGAGGAGATCAAGAAGGCCAAAAAGAGCAAGAAGAGTAAGAAGAGCGCCCCCGCGTCGGTGGACGGCCGGCCGAACACGCTGCAGCTGATCGCGCTGATGCAGGCGCTGCACGACGTGAAGGTGGGCGAAGCTGAAGCGGCCTTCGTGCCGATGGGCATAACGCCGAGCGGTGCCTTCCAGTACTTAGGCATAGCGCCTGCCAAGTCGGACCCAGCCACGGCCACGCTCAAGCAGATGCACAAGCAGAAGGGCAAGTACGTGCCCGACGCCCGCCTGGTTGACGCCGAGGTGCCGCTCTACCTGGGGCTGGCGCGCATGACGTTCGGCCTCAACGCCGAGCCCGCGCAGCAGAAGCACACGCTCATCGTGCGCACCAGCGCCAGCAACACGCTCGTGCTCTTCATGCAGGGCGACACGCTGATTGAAAGCGAGAGCCTCCAGTCCCTCACGTCCTACGACGCGCCGGAGACGATCTGTAGCCGCGTGCTGCTGCAGCAGGATGAGCTGGGCCTCACCGACATCGACCATGTGCTGCTGCTCAACCGCGAGCGCGAGGACGACATGGCGGAAAGCTTCTCGATGTTCTTCCCCTCGGCCCGCGTGGTGCTGATGCGCCAGGCGCTGCCGCTGAAGAACGCCGCCGCCGCCGACTCGCCGGGGCTGGTGCAAGCCGCGCTCGCAGCCCTTCGCCTCGTAGGCGGTGAGGCCGTGATGGAGAGCTTCGACGGGCACAACATGCTGCCCAAGAGCCTCCGCAAGATCCGCATCGAGCTGCCCTTCTCGTGGCACACGCTGGTGCTCTCGATGATGATCTTCTGCACGGTGTTCTTCTTCACGTGGCGCTACGTGACGATGGAGCAGCAGATTGCTAGCAAGGAAGCCCTCATCACGCTGCAAGACCCCACGACGAACTTAGATGTGGACGAGCAGGTGCTGCAAGCGCGCATCGACAGCCTGCAGGGCACCTACGTGCGCTACGTGCAAGCGCTCAACGTCATCGACTCGTTGCTGGTGGGCAGCGACCGCTGGAGCCGCACGCTGGAGACCATCACGCGCGAGACGGCCGCCACGCCGGGCATCTGGATCGACTCGATGTCGCCGCAAGGCAGCGAGGTGGTCGTCATTGGCAGCGCGCGCGGGCGCGACAACGCCGTCGCCTTCGCCGAGCGCGCCGAGGCGGTCATTGAGACGCTGACGTTCGAGGAGATCCGCGAGTGGCCCGTGTACAGCTTCCGTATGCGCGTCCCGGCGCCTGTGGTGCTCCCCGAGGCCGCGGTCTTCCTCCGCGAGCAGGTGGCGCAAGCCGAGGCGGTTGCCAGCGGCACGCCCGAGCCTACGCCTGCCGTGAACGCAGGCGCCATGCCGTAGTCCACCCCACATGAATATCCCACACCGTTATCTCCCAAACCCATGTCTGGCATCCTTCAAAACATCCTGGTTCTGACCTTCTGCTGGCTGGCCGCCACTGGCGCTGGCGTGTACCTGACGTTCTTCGATCAGCCTAAGGAAATCGAGCGCTTAGAGAAGATTGAGCAGGTCAATGAGATGAAACAGGCCGAGTTCAGAAACCTCGTCTCAGAAGAAGAGGTCTCGTCGCAGCGGGCCAACGAGGTGACGCGCCGCTGGAACGCCCGCTACAAGCTGGTGCCGCAGACGCTGAGCAGCGCTTCGGTGGTCGGTACGCTCAACGCGCTGACGCGGGAGGGCTTCGAAGAGTTTAACATTGTATACGACGGCCAGAAGACCGAGCCCGCCATCAGCAGCCACAAGTTCAGCATCAGCGGCCAGGGCTACTACACGCACCTTTACAAGGTCATCTGGGACCTGGAGAACGGCCGCGAACTGTATCGCATCCAGAACCTCGACCTCACCAACCTCAACCTCGTGCAGGTGAACCGCTACACGCAGAAGGAGGAGATGAAGGTGATGGTGGAGTTCACGTTTGAGGTGGTCGCCTACTTTGGCGGCACCGAAGGCCTCAGCGCCGACGATGCCGGGCCGGGTGTCCTGGAGAGCGACATCCAGGTGGCCGCGCTTCCTGAGTTGCCCGAAGGCGTGCTCCCGGCCAAGCTACCCAACGTCAACCCGTTTTATCCGGGTATCCTCCAGACGCTACCGCCCAACAGCAACAACCTCATCGACGTGGAGGACGCATCGCTCATCTCGGTAGCGGGCGAGCGGGCTTACTTCGACGTGGGCGGCGAGTACAAGAGCGTTGCGCTGGGGGGCGATGTATACCTGGGCACCGTCACCGCGCTTGATCCGCACAACGGACGTGTGAAGGTGCGCCTCAACAAAGGCGGCATCATCGACCACGTGGAAATTCGCATCGATGAAGATGAGGCCCAGCGTGCGGGAAGCGGCGGCTACACCGTCCAGGGCGTGGGCTGGTAGGGCAGCAGCCTCAACTCAACAGTGCCGCCGAGAGCAAAAAGAAGATCGCGAGCCCGAGCAGGTCGTTGCTGGTCGTGATGAACGGGCCTGTGGCCAGCGCCGGGTCGATGTTGACGCGGTCGAGGAGCAACGGGATGGTGGCGCCGAGCGTGGTGGCCAGGATGATGACGAGCGTCAGCGCGAGGCCTACGACGGCGGCGAGCCGTACCACGCTGGTGGTCTCCGCCAGGAAGTGCGCTCCGACCGTGCCGAGGCCGACCACGATGAGCGCGAGCACGAGCGAGAGTAGCAGCCCCGTGCAGATCGAGACGAGCAGTTCTTTGCCGAGGCGTTTGAACACGTCGTTGGTCCACAAATCGCCGGAGGCGATGCCTTGCACGGCGATGGATGAGCTCTGGATGCCTGCGTTGCCCGCCATAGCCATGACAACGGGGATGAAGAAGGCCAGCGCGATGTTGCTCGACAGCTGGTCCTCAAAGCCCATGATGACCCCGCCGCAGAGGAGTGCTCCCGCGAGGCCGATGTAGAGCCACACGATGCGGCTGCGCACGATCTCCCAGATGGAGTCGTTCGGCTGCTCATCCGCCGTGCCGCTCATGCGCTGCATGTCCTCCTCGGCCTCCTCGCGGATCACGTCCACCACGTCGTCGATGGTGATGCGGCCGAGGATCTGGCCCTCTTGGTCGACAACGGGGATCGCCAGCAGGTCATACCGCTCGAACAAGCGCGCCACCTCTTCTTGGTCTTCGCCAGCGCCCACCGACACAAAGTCGGCGTCCATGATGTCCTGCAGCAGCACGCCCGACGGCGTGAGCAGCAGCCGCTTCAGCGTGACGATGCCGATGAGGGCCGCGTGGTCGTCCACGACGTAGATGACGTAGACGGGATCGACCTCCTCGGCCTTGCGGCGCACCTCTTCGGTGGCTTGGTCTACGGTGTGGTTCCACGGCACGGCCACGTACTCGCGCGCCATGAGGCCGCCCGCCGTGTCCTCGGCGTAGCCCAGCAGGTTACCGACGTCCTCGGCATCTTCCAGCGTGGGCAGCACGCGCTGCGCTACGTCATCCGGCAGGTCCGCCAGGACGTCCGCTACGTCGTCCGAGTCCATCTCGTCGAAGAGCTCGGTGAGGCGGGCTGTCGTGGTCTCTTCCAGCAGCTCGGCGCGGAAGTCGTCGTCCAACTCGGGCAGCACTTCGCTGGCCTGCTCTGTGGGCAGCCAGTGGAAGAGCGTGTCGGCGGTCTCGGCAGGCAGATGCGAGAGGACCTGCTCCAGGTCGGCGGGGTAGAGGTCGGCCACCAGGTTGAGCACCATGCCCTCCTGCCGCGCCTCCACGAGCGCACCGATGTTCTCAACGAGCTCGGCGTCTACATCGGGCGTAGCTACGGCGCGTGCGTCGTCGTCGGGCAGCAGATCAGTCATGGGCACCAGCGAGCGAGGAAGAGGGGAGGGCGCACGCCGTGCTGAAGTCAACGGCCGTCGTGCGCCGTAAGATAACGCGTGATCTCCACGAACAGATCAGCGGGGACGGCATCGGCGCGAAGTTTTTCCCAGGCGTCGGGCAGGCGGATGCCGCGCTCGCGCGTCCAGGCGCCGAGGCTGTTGTGCAGCGTCTTGCGCCGCTGGTTGAAGGCCGCGCGCACCACCTCGCTCACCGCCTCGCGCGCAATGTCGGGCGGCGCCTGGTCGAACGTGAGGCGCACGATGGCGCTGTCTACGCCGGGCTTGGGGAAGAACACGTTGCGCGACACCTTGAAGAGCAGCTTAGGTCTGGACCACAGCTGCGTCTGCACGCTGAGGGTGCCGTACGTCTTCGTGCGCGGCGGCGCCACCAGCCGGTCCGCGACCTCCTTCTGCATCATCAGAATCGCCGATTCGAGGTGCTGGTGGGCATCCAGCAGCCCGAAGAGGATGGGCGTGGTGATGTAGTACGGCAAGTTACCGATGACGTGGAGCGGGGCGTCGTGCTCACCGCGCAGCGCGGCCCAGTCGGTCGTCAGCACGTCCTGGTGGCGCACGTCGAGCCCCGGATGCTGCTCGCGCAGGTAGCGGATGGCGCGGTAGTCCACCTCCAGCGCCGTCACGTGCCGAAACCGCTCGCGCAGCAGCCCCGTCAGCGCGCCCAGCCCCGGCCCGATCTCCACCACGTGCGCATCCTCCGGTGCGGGCACCGCCGCCACAATCTTGCGGATCGTGTTCGGGTCTTGCAGGAAGTTCTGCCCGAGGCTCTTCTTCGGCTTAATCATGGTTCGGAGGTAGCGGTTCGGTGGTCGGACGCGCTGCGCGCTGGTGGGTCTTAGGTCCGCAGGTCTAAGGGATGTTAGGAGGTCCCGAGTTGTCATCCCGAGCGAAGCCGAGGGATCTCCCGCGCCTGAGGAAGCACAACATACACTACTCTGCCGACAAGTCTTTCAGGTCAGGGTTACTAAGGCGAATCAGATTCAGCTTCTTGTCTCGCCGCCATGCTTTGATCTGCTTCTCCCTCATAATCGCTTGGCGGATGTTGGTGAAGGTCTCAAGGTGTAGCAACACGCGCACCCGATACCTGCTTGTGAATTGGCTTCCATGTCCAGATTGATGTTGTTGCAGCCGCTGACGGATGTCGCTCGTTACGCCCGTGTAGAGTACAGTACGATGTCGGTTGGTGAGAATGTAGACGTAGTAGTGCTTCATGTCTACAGGCTGTGAGTCGTGCCTACTCGGACCTTGGAGATCCCTCGGCTGCGCTCGGGATTACAAACGCGAACGGGCAGTCAAGGCGCCAAGCAGTGTCAGTCAGCTTGCCCCGCGATTTGCCGCAGCTGTGTCCAGAAGCTTGGAAACGACACGCTGGCGACTTCGGCTTCGTGTACGTTCGTTTTTCCTTGCGCGACCAGCCCCGCCACGCCCATCGCCATCGCGATACGGTGGTCGTCGTACGTCGCTACAGCGGCCCCAGTGAGTGGACGGCCACCCTCGATGGCGAAGCCGTCCTCGAACTCCTCGACCTCGGCGCCCAGCGCGCGCAGGTTGGTCACCATGGCAGCGATGCGGTCGGTTTCTTTGACGCGCAGCTCGTGCGCATCGCGGATCTCGGTGCGCCCCTCGGCCTGGGTAGCCGCCACAGCCAGGATGGGGATCTCGTCGATGAGGTTGGCAATAACGCCGCCGTCGAGCGTGATACTCTGGAGGTTGGCTTCGCGCACGATGAGGTCGGCGATGGGCTCGCCGCCGTGCTCGCGCTCGTTCTTGACTTCGATGTTGGCGCCCATGGCCCGCAGCACATTGAGCAATGCGCTCCGCGTGGGATTGAGGCCAACGCCCTTGAGTTGCAGCGACGCTTTCTCGCCGATGGAGCCCGCCACCATGAAGAACGCCGCGGCCGAAAAGTCGCGCGGCACCGACCATGTCCGCGCCGCAATCCGGTGGCCGCCGTCCACACTGATGTGCCGCACGCCGTCCATCTCAAACACCGACAGGCCCAGCATGCGCTCGGTGTGGTCGCGCGTCTGCACGGGCTCTATCACCGTTGTCTCGCCGTCGGCAAAGAGCCCGGCCAGCAGCACCGCCGACTTCACCTGCGCCGACGCCATCGGCAGGCGGTACGTGATCGGCTGGAGCGGTGCGGTGCCCGTAATGTAAAGCGGGGCGTGGCCATCGGTCATGCCGATCTGCGCGCCCATCGTGCCGAGCGGGTTCGCGATCCGCGCCATCGGCCGTTTGCTCAGCGACGCGTCGCCGACGAGCGTGCTGTCGAACGCCTGCCCGGCCAGGATGCCCGAGAGCAGGCGCATCGTCGTGCCCGAGTTGCCGCAGTCAATGGCCTCAGCCGCTCGGCGCAATCCGCTCAACCCTTGGCCTTCCACGACCAACATATCGTGTTCTTCCCGGATTTCGACCCCAAGCTGTCGCAAGCACGCCAGCGTCGATTGCGGATCGGCGGAGGCGGGATAGTTGACGAGGTAGGACGTGCCCTCGGCCAGTGCCGCAAACATCGCCGAGCGGTGCGCAATGGATTTGTCGGCGGGCAACTCGACCTCGCCGACGAGGACAGGCGCAGGGTGGATCGTTTGGATCATACAGGCAAGGAGAATGGCGATCAGCAGCGGTGTGCGAATGGAGACCGACGCAAATCCGTGTCTCTGCCCGATGTTGCACACCGTCCTGCCATCGTCCGAGCAGATGACCGAGCCACAACCTATTTTGACGCCATGCCGCTCGCCAAGCCTCAGCCCTGATGACCCGACAGGAACGCAAGATCGCCGACGCCTTCACCACCGCCGACCTCTGGCGGCTTATGGAGCGCCGCGTCCCGCCGATTGTCTCCGAATACTTCCGGGGCGGCGCCGATGATGAGACCACGCTGCGCGGCAACGTGCGCGCCTTTCAGCAAGCCGCCACCACCGCACGCGGCGCCCAGCGCTTCGACGACCTCGACCTTACCACCACGGTGGCCGGGCACACGCTCGAGGTGCCTTGGCTGATTGCGCCAATCGGAAGCCTGCGCACGATCTACCCTCGCGCCGAAGCCCTCGCCGCCGATGTCGCCGGATCGTACGGCACCATCATGACGCTGTCTACGCTCTCCGGCACGCCAATGGAGGAGGTTGCCGCAGCCTCGTCAGGCGATTGTTGGTACCAGCTCTACCTCGTCGGCGGGCGCGACACGGCGCTGCGCGGCATCGAGCGTGCACGCAAAGCAGGGTTCAGCGCGCTCGTCCTCACCATCGACACGGGCGTCTCGGGCAACCGCGTGGGGCATGCGCGCCTCCGCCCCACGGAAGCTGCTCGCTCGTTCGCGGGCTTGAGCCTCGCCGAGAGCGTCAAGCTGGCCGCGCGGAAGCTGTCGCTGGCGCCGCAGATGGTGACGCGGCTGTCCTGGCTCGCCGACCACTTCCGCGACGGCGGCGTTATCGAGTTCGTCAACGTGCTCGACGCCGAGGGGCGTCCGATGCCCTATGCCGACATCGGCACACAACTCGCGTCGTCAGCTGTCACGTGGGACGATATCGCTTGGATACGCGAAGCCTGGGGCGACGACCGTCCGCTGATCATCAAGGGCGTACACTCGGCTGAGGATGCCAAGCGTGCCGAAGATGTGGGTGCCTCCGCCGTCATCTGGTCGAACCACGGCGGCCGCCAGCAAGACCGCGTGCCGCCTGCGCTCCACATCGTAGCGCAAGAGATGCCCCGCGTCGGCGACTCCAGCCTGGACTTCCTCATGGACGGCGGCATCCGCAACGGCACCGACGTGCTCATCGCGCTGTCGTACGGCGTGAAAGCCGTTGGCCTTGGTCGCGTGACCATCGCCGGCCTCGGCGCCGGCGGCCGCCCCGGCCTGGATCGCGCCTTCGCCATCCTTAAAACCGAGTTCGAGCGCGCCATGCGGCTAGT
>JBCDJT010000058.1:0-28811 GCA_038747545.1 Bacteroidota bacterium | reverse complement strand
GAGACGCCCAATTGGTCTAAGAGGACTTGGTTGGAGATGTAGTCCAACGGCACTTGTTTAAATGAGCGAGCCGGGTCGTCTATCAGCTTGTGTGCCTTGAGTGCTTTGGCATACTCAATAAACGTGTGGCCTAAGGCTAGTATGAGTTTGCTGAGGTCTCTATTGGCTCCCGATTCAGACAGAGGTGTTTTCATGAGACATCATGAGGTTGTGTGAAACATGATGCCTCAAGTTCGTGAGGGTAACCAGCGACCTCCTAGAAATTGAATTTCCGAAAACAGCTCAGAAGGAGCCCATTATGCGATTTGAATTTCCGAAAACGCGTTTCGAATTTCCGAGGCGCTATTCATTCACCCTGCTGGGCAAAATTACGCGTAGTACATTCGATAGATCTACAATCTCTTCTGGGGAGTAGTCACTGGCAGACGTGCCTTTGATCCAGTTTCTAAACGTGCGACGCGAGATCGGTTCATCGGTAGGTTCTGAACTATTCAGCAGGTCTCGCAGGAGTATCATTATGGACTCGAAGATTTCGCTAGGCCTCAATACGTTTCCATAGCGAGCCATGACTACCCAGTAGCTCATAACCACTTCCTCTCGGTATCGCCTCGCTGGCAATGAACGACCACTTAATTTCCTGTCTTGTGCTTGGTGCCTAACAAGTGCAAGGTAATCATTGTATGAGTCGCCAAACTTATTCTTGAACATTCTGCAGTCAAGGATGCGGCGAATGAGCTGACTTGCGGCAACGCGCGCTGCATTATGTTCGGCGACTTGTTCTAGAAGTACTCTCAGGTAGGTGTTGTAATAGTACAGTAAGCCCAGCATAGTGGCTTCTATCACATCATGTTCAAAGCCATCGCCCTGACCGGCTTCACGGCTTGGTGGCGCACCATTGACTACATCTCTCCACTTTTGTCGAATTTTATCTAGGTAGATCGACTTCTTATTGGGGTTATGTAGGCATAACTCAAGAAACGCAAAGCGTAGAAGTCGCTCGGCTTGATCGAAATGGAAATGAATCTGCTTGGCGAAGCGCATTAGTTGACTGCGCATCTCATCTCGGATTCCTCGTATCCGGTACAACTCTAGCAAAGCATGATCGTCATAGTGGCTGCTGTAGGACACCTTGGGCGGCTTAACCTTAGCGGAGAGAGCGCTGTGAAGTCGGGTATATATCGCGGCTACTTGTGCGTTGAAAGTGCTCCCGGAACCTAAATAGTGGCGCAGTGGCGTGTATTCTTCGATGGTAAGGACAAACCTTTGCTCATGACCGAGCCAAACTGCCGGATCACTGGTCTCCCAAACTGGAGGACGCACAAAGAGCTCATCCATTGCCACTGCTAGGTCAGTCGGAGTCTCCACCTTTGAGCACCACTCAAGCCAATGGCTCCGTTTAGCGAGAATATCGAGCGTATCTATTGACGCATCTGGGTGATTGAGTTCGAACTCTAGAGATCCGAGTGATCCTACAAGGTACTTGCGCTTGGCATAAATGGCCGCTAGTGTGTCAAGCCCACCCTCTTGTAGACGGAGAACCATTCGCTCTCTACCTGTAGGTTTATTGGGCAGAATCGCTTCGGTCATAGTAGAGGCAGAATTCTGAAAAACAGGCGAATTGGGAATGCCTGAATGTATGCCGTAAATAGGCCTAGTACACATGGCCCGACCGTGCTTGGTTGTCTCGCCAACTCCGAATTCCACATTCACTCCCAGGGCTGCAGGCAGTAGACCCTGCGGTCAGCACCGTGAGGTGCTTTGTTGCACTTGGTTTCGTCCAAGTTGCGAGCAGTGCGCTTCGATCCTGTAAATGTAGGTTTAGTGCTTTCTGACCCCAAGCTGGTGGTAGTCCACGTGTTCCTTAGCTTGTAGACGCGCTTCTGCGTACGGCTTCATTCTGGTCGCCCATGCTCGTAGTCTCTCATGGGGCAGACTAGGATCTTACATCTAATGCATCTACGACGCTCTGGAACTGGAGGATAGCGTCTAATGTGGCGATGCCTGTCTTGGCCGTCTCAATTACCCCCAGCAAGAAGAAGGTAAACCAGCGGTGCAGGTTGTGCTTCTCTCGAACGTAGGTGATGTGATCGTTGTGGGCAGTGCGGTGTCGCTCTAGGAAGTCCAACCGGTAGATGCGGTGTCGTTCTAGGTAGTCCGACCGGTAGATAGAGAATGGGGCTGCGTAAGATCTCGCGGTCTGCGAAGTAGAGCGGGATGAGGCGGCGGCCTACGCATCCGTTGCCCTCGAGAAGGAGTGGGTGGCCTCAAACTAGTAATGGATGAGCTCGATCTTGAAGTAGGAAGGTATCGTCGGGGACGAAGTGCTCAAGGTCACGCATGAGTAGGTCAACTTGGGCGTGGATGGCGGAACGAAGAGGCAAATTGGATTTAGGCTTCGCTGGCACTATTCGTCGGCCGTCGTGCTCTCGGTCGGGTTAAAGATGTCGACGGTCGTTTCCTGGCAGTAGCGTAGGTCGAGGTCATGACTGCCGGCTTCGAAGTAGGTAGACGGCTTCATGTAGAAGTCGAGGCCCCGCCCGATCTTGACCACCCACCCGTTGTCGAAGCAGACCTGGCGGTCGTGTAGCTTTTTGTCGAAATCGAGGGTGAGGGCGATGTCGAAGTCCTTCAACGACTCCTGAAGGTGGCCCAGGCGATACTCGGTTTCTTTGCGATCGGCATCGGTCTGGAAGCCCGTGCGCAGGTGAATAGCCGTGATGGTATCGGCCTTGACCATGACCTCGCAGAAACGGACAAAGTTGATAATCTGGTGCTTGCTCCGGATGTAGGCGTCTTCAACAGTGACCTGCTTGGCCCCTTCTGCGTACGGGAGGAAGATGGTCTCGTACCCGTGGCCGGTGGCCTCATACCCGATCTTGTAGTGTTGCTCGCGCTTACGCGGCTCAGCGGCCGCCTCAGGTGGAGCAGGTGTCGGCGCTGGGGCATCAGAGGGGGCACTCGTAGGATCGGGCGATAGGATCAGCGACGCACGTTCGGGGTGCAACGTCGCCGCTGCATTCCGTGACTCGGGGCAGAAGACCACCACCTCTTCGCCTGTCGCACGCCGGTACGAAAGGTCGATGTTGGCAAACTCCTCGTCGGGTTTGCGCTTGTTCATCTGCTCCTTTACGCGGCGGCGTAGCTCCACGGCATAGTGGGTGTACTGTTCGAACTCGGCATCGGTAGGGGTGCCCGTCGGGTGCAGGATTTTGAGTAGGGCACTGATGGTCTTCTTGATGGCTTTCTCGTCGCGGCCCTCCACGGCTGGACCAAGGTCGACGCGCTGGTTGACGTAGTCGTAGCGGTTAACATGTTTGAACATGTAGTGGAAGGCTTCGGCGAGATAGTCGGTGATAAACCCATACTGCGTAGTGAGGTACTCGCTGCCACTCTTGGGCATCTCCCATCCCGGCAGATAGGCATAAAAGCGGTCCATCACGGCGAGGTCGAGCGTCTTGGGCAGCGATACGAAAAGGTCATGCTTCGGCGAGTTGACGAGCTGATCGATAGCGTAATCGATGTTGCCAACGAAGGCCATGCTGGCATTGGCGATAACCTCGACGCCGCGCGAAAAGCGGCCGTTGGCCATGAAGTCCTTCATGATCTGCACTGCATCGGCATCCTTGATCTTGATGCCAGCCACTTCGTCGAAGGCGACCGTGTCCCAGTAGCCGACCAGCCCAACCTTGCCGCGGGCGTTGTTGTAGAAGAGGGTCGCCTTCGTGGCTTGCCCACCGCTGACGAGCGTGGCGTAAGGGGAGAACTCGCTGAAGAAGTAGGACTTGCCTGTGCCCCGCGGCCCGAGCTCGATGAAGTTGTAGTTGGGCTCGACCAACGGGATGAGCCGGGCGAGAAAGTGGAGCTTCAAGCGCGGGGTCAGCCGGCTGGGCTCCAAGCCAACCGATCGGAGGATGACATCCATCCACTCATCGGTGGTGAAGGCGTCACGGCCCTCCTGGTAGCGGTCGAAGTCGAAGCGCGAGAGCTGGATAGGCCGCAGGTTCTCGACGTAGAAGGCGTAGTCGTCGTCTTCGGCTTCGTTGTAGCGCAGGTTGACTTCCGCCCAGATCCCGCCTTCCAGTAGGCGGTCATTGTTACGGTAAAACTCGGGGTTGATCGCGATGCGTCGTGAGCCGAAGTTCTCCATCGCCGCCCAGTGGCGCTTCTCGCGCTCGACATAGCGGACGTGCACGCGGTCGATGAACTTGTGCTTGCCCCGCTGCTGGACCGTGGACTGCGCCTTGTTGCTCTCGTCGGGCCGGACGTAGTTGGTGTTGAGCGTCTCGAAGACGGCGGCGATGCCCGCCTGGATCTCGTCAGGGTCGTTGCTGGCGCAGTAGCGGGCCAGCAGAAACTCCAGCACGAAGGTAGGCACGTTGGTGCCCTTCTTGATTTGCTGAAGGATGTCTTTGCGGACGACGCGCCCGGGGAAGAGGGCATTGAGTTTTTCGTCGAGGGCGTCGAGCGGAATGTCAGCGATGGCAGGCATGCAGCAAGGGGGTTGGGGTAGGTACTGTAAGGTACGGGTGCGCCGGGTGCGTAGGAGACACCGAAGACGTCGGGTTAGAAGTCGAGATAGTCGGTCTTGAGCGTCAGCGTATGGTAGACAACCTGGGTCGCGGGGTCGATGGCGGCCACGGTGAAGGCCCCTTCGAAGGTCTCGTCCATCCGGAGCGGGATCTTGACCGCAGCGCCAGGCTGAAGCGTGATCAGCCCGGTGGCGGGGTCTACGTGGGTGGAGGTGGCCGCTTGACCCACAACCTGCTTGCCAGCTTGGGCTTCTAGCCTGAAGGTGAGGCCACTGGTCTCCTCTCCGCCGAAGAGGCCGACTTCTTGTCCATAGAGCGCCACTTCGATCATGGGGCGCCGGCTGGTGATCCGGTCCGTATGCCCCCCCTTATATGAGAGGACGAGGTCGGCGCTCTTTTCCTGTGGGGAGTCAGCGGGCCGGCTCAACGCGAGGGAAAGCACCGGCAGCACGGCCTCCTGGAGCGAGAGGCCGCCATGGTGGTACATACTGCCCGCCCGAAAAACGCCAAAACCGTGTGGCAGAACCACGTGGGGAGCGTCACCACGTATGCCCACATGGGCCGTAGAGAAGGCAAGAGCCGTGGTGGCGCCGGTACGGGTGCCGATGAGGCAGCGCTCCTTGTCGAGCAGCCACGTGCCGTCGGGCTTGTCGGCCTTTTGTCCAGAGAGGCTTTGCGGGTGCAGCACGAAACCGTGGTCGGTGGCGATGACGACCGTGTCAAACCCCATCGCACTCAGGGTATGCACCATGCGATGTAGCTTCTTGTACACAGACTGGATGGCGCGCAGCACAGCATCATCGCCGGATTCGCCGGCGCTGTCGATCTCGGTCGTCTTGACGAGGAGCAGGTGGACGCCTTCGTCGATCTGCGGCGCCTTGCGCTTGGTGAACGCGTCGAGGTCGAGCATGGCCACGCGGTCGCCTAGGTGCTTCTGCATATGCCGCAGACGGTCGCTTGGGGTCAGGATGGGGGCGTCGCCCAGGAACGGTGCCAAGCGGACTTTGTGCGTCTTGAGGCGCAGGTCGTGATCGGCGTCTGCGAGGAGGGCAGCCATTCCGACCTGTGTGACGGTGGGCATCTGTGCGGTAACGGCCTTGAGGTTGACATCGCCGTACTTGCCGAGTGGCTCCAGCAGTTCACATCCGAGTTCATAACGAAAGGCGTCAACGAGCACATACGCCACACGCGTGCCATGCTGCTTGAGTAGGGGCGCGACGAACTGCTGATAGGTCTGGGTCTGGTGGGGGAGGCCGCCGCTGGGCCACCCTTCGTCCTGCACGGCGCCGAGGAGCGCAGTCTGTGTGGTCTCAAGGTAGGTGCGGTAGGCCTTCCGGACATGCTGAATCAGCGCGTCAAGCGCGTCATCAAGACTGACGTCGAGGGCGTCGAGGATGGTGTGCTCGAGGCGGCGCTGGAGCGTATCGACGTGGTACGCGTCTGCGATATACCGGTCAAGCAGGTCGTTGAGTGCGGGGGTCGTGTGCTGTGTGTGCCATGCCGCCTCAGCCGAGACCGCTTGGTGGAGGTGCAAGGCCGTGGTGGCAAGGTCCCACATGACGCCACGCTCTTCGGTGCCGGCCCAAACCGACTGCTTCCGGCCCGTGAGGATCGCCTCGGCAGCGGCGGCCTGACCCTCGATAACATGGCGCGTAAACTGCTGCAGGTAGGCGCGCTCTTCGAACTGGAAGGTGTCGCGCTGCCCGAAGTCCGTATGGGCCTCGAAGTGGCTACGCAGGCTGAGGTCGTGCTCGATACTCCGGGCGAGGTCGATGTAAGCGGCACGGCGTTGGTCGTGTGCGCGGAGGTCGGCGCACACGGCGTAGATGAGGTCGCGGTGAGCGTCGGCGGCCCGGGGGACCTGCTGCAGGGCTTCGGGCAGCGAGCCGGGCAGGTCGAAGGCGAGTTCGCTGAAGAGGACGTAGCGGGCCAGGTCGGCACGGATGGTGTCCCAACGGGTCGTCTTGCGGTTGGACGCGAAGCCGAGCAGCGTACGAGCCAGCGTGTGGTATTCGATGGGCCAGTTGGTGTCCTGCGTGAGCTGCTTGCGCTGCCCTTCCGTGGGGGCCAGGAGGGCCACAAGGATCTCTTTGCCGGACTCGACCTTGAGTAGGGCGCGCAGCAATGGCCAGTGCGCACCGGCATCGATCGTGTCAACGAGGTCGATGTCGGGGTTGGGGTTGGCCGCGAAGAGGTCGTCGAGCGCCGCCTTGTGGTCGGGCTTGGCCGCGTAGCAGAGCGGCTGGAAGCGGTCCGACTCGCTGGCGGGGAAGTGGCTGCCGGCCAGGGCGATAGGAAAGAAGGGGTCCTGGCTGCGCTGCTGGTTCGTAGTAGGGGCGGCGTAGGGTAGGTAGACCAGGAGATGCTGATGTCCTTTCTGGGTCGTGCCCAGGGCACACCAGGCGTCCATCGCGTCCTCGCGGGCCTGGATCAAGCTGGCACGGCCGTCGATAACGGTACAGCCCGGCACGTCCATATCGGCCAAGAGGGCGGCGTAGTGGCCGTCGGGGTCGTAGATGACGAGGGCCTCGTGGGCCTTCAGGCGGTCCCGCCAGCGGTCCAGGATGTAGTCGCGTAGGTTCATGCAGTCGTGAAAGGGAAAGCGTAGGTGAGGGGGTTCATAGCATGCGGCGGGGTGGTCAGAACCCTAGGTCGTCGTCGTGCCACCTGTCGTCGTGCCGCCAGTCGTTAGGTGGGGCGTGGGGCTGCGAGCACGCCGGGCAGCCGGGAGGCTGCCGGCGGCCGAATTGGTTCTTCGTTGCGCCGCCCGGCTTGCGGTCGCCGCAGCGGTAGCAGTACCACTCGTCCAGCTCCAAGTGGCCCTTCGGGAGGGCACGGGAGGAAGAGAAGCCTCGAACGGTGGCGAGGTTGCCGGCGCGGCGCTTGAGGACCTCATCGGAGCAGCAGCAGCCGCATGCATCGTTGCTGCAGATATACCACCCGTTGGGGCACTGCTTGGACTCCCGGCTGTCGATGAGGTCGTTGCATTTCTTGTTGAAGCAGTGGTGGATATAGATCGTCTCGTCGTTCTGGCAGGCGGTGTGAATACAGTGGAACTGCGTCACCCGGTAGTAGGCGAAGTCAGAGCTGTTGGTGGGGTAGAGCAGGGCCTCGCAGGACGCACACCGAAGCTTGGGGAGCAGCTGTAGGATTCGGTTCAGCATGCCGATGAACCGGAAGTAGAGCCCCAGCGGGATAGACTCGTTGTACTTCTTGCTGTACTCGTTGAGGGGAGCGCCCGCGATGCGGAGCATGTCGAGGACGGTGTACTGCGTCCAGTCCTCCGTCATGACCTCGGGTACGGCGTTGCTCATGCAGGGCTGGTTGCCACACCACCAGAACGGACGGTTGGACCGGCGGTCGAGCGTGAGGGCTTTCCGACCTTCGCAGTACGTCACATGCGAGGGAGCATTCTTTCGCTCGAACTCAACCAAGTGCGGGTTGTAGCGGGCAAACTGGCCTTTGGGCACCTCGAACGCGTAGTCGAACTCCTGGGCAAAGGCTCTCAGGGCGGGCACCGAGGAGCGTGGGACGACCCACTTTTTTTCGTCTTTAAGGTAGCGGCGGCCGGGCAAATCCTTTATCGCATTCAACAGCTTCGTCCAGCGGTCGTCGTCTTTGAGGGAGCGTACGTCGCTGTAGCCTCCTCTCCTTGACCGGCCCAGATATTCTACGAGGTCGATCACGATAGCCAGTTCAGGGGCAGGCCCGTTGTGATCCTTCGGCCACGGTACGATGCGGCCCTTAGGGTCGCGCAGGTCGATGTACGCACGGCCCGGGCAGTGGTGGAAGAGGCCCTCGGCCACGCCCTTACGATCCTTTAGGTTTACCTGCGATAGGTTGGGGTCGTACTCGGCGTGGTCATAGACGGTCTTCAGCAGGTCGGTATCTTTGAGGCGTCGGTCGGCCGCATCTTCTACGATGCGGAGGGCGGCGATGGCCAGGCGCACCTCGAAGCTGATGAGGAACGGGGTGTTGGCGACGGCAACGTACGGCTCATTGAGCAAGTGCTGTGCCTGCTCGATGGTGAACACCCACTGCCCCTGCTCGTGGAGGTGAAACGCTTTGCGGAGGGCCTTGACCTGGCGTGAAGTGGGCAGGTAGACGATGCCGGGAAGCACCTGGGCCCACGGCGTAGCCGGCGCGTCGGTCTCGAGCCAGCGGCAGGCGTGTACAGCAGCCATAGGGTTGGGCGGTGTCGCCTCGTCAGCGTCCACGGCGAGGGCAACGGGGGTGAAGCCGGAAGGCGGCAGCCGGTCGAGAAGACGGAGCAGGTGGTCGCGCTGGTCGAGGGTTTCGAGCGGAGGGTAGGTGGTGATGGCCCGCCACATGACTGACGGCGGGAGGGTCACCTCGGCGAAATGGTCCTCGGTATGGTGGAGCAGGGGGGCGACCCATTCGGGCGCAAGGAGGTCGAGGCCATGCCTCTGGATGTAGGAAGCTAGCGTGGTGGGCGAAAGCCGCTGCATCCACAAGCGACCGAGATGATGGGCAGCCTCCGCTGGGAGCCACTCGCCCAGGGCGACGAGCATCTGGTGCGTGTGCCCGACGTCGGCAGGCCAGAAGGGAAGGTGCCCTTCGAGGAGGGCTTCGCGCATGGAGGACGCCGTAGACGGGTGGGCGAGCACCTGCTCCAGCAGGTGCGGCTCGAGCGGCCAGAGGTCGCCCGTGAGGATAGCGGGGGGGTAGGAGGAGAGGCGTCCCTCTTCGAACAGGTCGAGGTGCGCCTGGGGGGTGAGGGTGGCCGTCGGGTCGTCGAGGAGGGCTGCATCGTAGGTGCGCAGGAAGGCGGCGCGGTCCTCGCCGTCAAGGCGGTTGGCCCAGCGCCGCTGGAAGGCCTCGCCCTCCGTGGGCGCATGGGCCTGGATCAGCGCAAAGAGCGTAGGCGTGTCGTCGTGGCGCGGCGGGAGGCGGTCGAGGTGCGTGCTCAAAATGTGCGCATGCTGCTCGGGTGGGGCAAGCGTGCTCTGGAGAAACCGCTCGAGGGCGTCGACCGGCAAGGGCCATATGGCTTCGTCCGCGATGTGCTCGGGAGGGGGGAGCAGGCCGCTGCCGAAGAGCGTGAGGTGAACCTCGGGGGTGATGGAGGCCAGGGCGGCGTCGCGCACTGTCTTCAGGTGGGGCTCGTCCAGGTGCTGCTCGGCGTGCTGGAGCGCATGCGCCGCAACGGTTTGAGGACAGGTCGCGCGTTGGGTGATCCGGTGGACGAGGATAGCCGCCTGGGTGGCAGGCAGGCGGTCGTGGTGGAGCAGCTTGGTGAGGGTGGCCTTGTCGATCAGGGGGACATCGGGGTCCGTGACGAGCGCCAGCAGCTCGGCGTCCGTGACGTGGGGGTGGGCGGCGACGTCGGGGAGCCGCTTCGGGTCGAGGCGCAGCGCCGCCTGGAGCGGCTCGGCGCAGTAGGTACGTATCCACCCCGCAAGAAAGCCTCCGGTGTACCAGGTGGGGTGCTCGTCGAACAGGCCCTGCTCCATCAGGTGCGCTTCGAAGATCGCCCGGTCGTCGTCAGAATGGGTGCGGTGTGCTTCTTTCAGTGCCTCCTCGGCCAGCTCGAGCGCACTGGCCGACGTGGGGGCGGGGGCGGTAGGGCACGCCACGGCATACGTAGCAGCCAAGTCGGTGCCGGAGCGGGCGCGTTGCAGGAGGGTATGGCGCAGCCGCTGCGGCAGGTGCCCCAGGTGGTGGCTCAGGAGGGCGGTCGGACCCTCGAAGGCCGTGAGGGGCATCACCTGCCGGGCTTCGACGTGCCCCTTCTTCTTCTTAGACGGCACGAGGACGAAGACGACCTCACAGTTGAGCGGTGGCACCACCTTGGGGTTCACGAGCGACGTCCGGTGAAAGAAGACCTCGGTGCCTCCGTGGGGAGGCCCGCCTTTGACGGCCAGGAACCCGTAGCCGCCGTCGTCGCGGAAGGAGGTAACGGTGCCCAGCCCGTAGCCGACCTCGCGGAGCGTGTCCGGGGGGTGGGTCTCCGCGGCCATACGCCACGCCTCGGCGGCATGCGGAGCCGTACGTAACGGCTCTACCTGTTTCGCCAGCGGGTTGCCACCTGCTTTTTTGGGCGCATCAGGGAGAAACAGGACGAGTTCACCGTCGCTGGGTGGCGTGCTGACGTACTCGGTGTTCGTGTAGTGATCGATGCCGGTGCCCACCGCTTCCACAAACCCAAAGCCCTTCTTCGCATCAAAAAACTTGAGGCGGCCGATGCGGTGGGGATGATCGTGTGCGGTGGCACTCGCCATAGGTGCGTGATGGGCAAGAGTGGGGTTAGTCGCCTTCGTACAAGGCTTCGCGGTCGTGGGCAATGGCGAGGCTCTTGTCGGTGCGGCACTTGGCCTCCACACGTGTGGGCCAGATGCCGTGCGCTACGTGTGCCCAGTCGTAGTCGCCCGCTTCCAGCTTGGCCCACGTCTCAGCACACGCCTTGCTCCAGGTGCGGTGCTGAAACAGCCCATGCAGCGGCGCCGCGCAGATAATGATACCATCATGCAGGCTGGGCCAGTATGGCAGCATAGTGATGCGCTCAACCTCGCCGCGGAAGGCTTCCAGCTCGGTAGCAAAGCTGCGGCGCTCCTCCAGCAGGTCGCGGTGGGCGCGGTTCTCAGCGGCGGTGGTCTCCAGCGCGGCGATCTCGGCGCGCAGCGCTTCGAGGCGCGGGGCGAGGTGATCCACCAGCAGCGTGTAGAGCGTGCCTTCGGTGAGGCGTGGGGCGTAGCACCAGACGGTGTAGCGGCCTGAGGGGACGCCGAGCGGCCAGTAGATCGGGGCCTTGCGCCGGCTCATGCTGTACTGCTTCAGGTGGGCGTCGAAGAAGGCCGTCGGACGGGCGAAGTAGTCGTCCAGCGATTTGGCCCCCAGCAGGTCCACGGCTTCCTGCTCGATGGCTCCGGCGCGGTCGCCGTAGATGGTGTACAACACGTGGCGCAGGCGGCGCAGCAGGCCCTCGGGGCCGTCGGGCTGGGTAGCATCCTGCACGATGAGGCCTGAGGGTGGGAAGGCGACGGGGTAGCCGTCGGGCGGCGTGACACAGGGCAGGCCGTCGTCGGTCTGGAGCATGCCGGGGCTGCAGACGGGCAGCGGGGCGAAGGGGTCGGGCAGTTCGGGCGGCGTGCGTTCGCCGGTGGCGTAGCGCACGTCCCAGCGGCCGAAGGCGGTGCCGAGAAGGAATGAAAGAACGTCTTGTGAAGTCTCCTTGCTACTTCTAGTATAAGATGGTGGCTGAAAATGATCTGTATCTATCAAGGCCTCTAGATCACCTTGTTTAAGATTATAAATTGACAGTGCGTAAAAATGCAATTCATCCTCCAAAGCATTTTGACTAACACTGATCTTCTGAGCGCACTCATTAATGGTGGTAGTGGTTGCTTCTATACCTGAGTCGGACTTTAGTGAGTCAACTGGCCGGAATATTTTGCTGGCCTCCATATGCATCGTGTGCTGAACCTGGAGTTGGAGTCCCTGTAACGCTATTGCCCGCAGACCTTCTATGTGATCTGTTTCCAATGAAGGAGTCGGTATCCTTTTAATGATGCCCACTTCGTACTGAACTCCACCAACCTTGCCTGCAAAGAAGTTTATTAGTGCGTCAAATGAGCTGGATTGAAACAGACTGGTAATTGCTGATAACCATAGCTCGTCTTCTACGAAAGCCATCTTGCCTGCTATGCTGAAGATAGCTCCAGGTGGCACCAACTGAGCTGAGAAGCGAAGTCCTCGCAGTGGCCACGTCAGACCTGGCCGGAAGTAGTAGTCTACCGACTTGATGATGCGTGACCAACCCGAGTTGCCGTACAGTGGGTCTGCCCATGCCTTCAGTTCTCGTCCGTCATCAACCCAGTTTACCACAAGGTGCAGGTCAGCATAATAGGGCGAGTATGCCCCGCCTTTGGCAAACGGCACCCAGCGCTTGCCCTGATGCGTTCGGCGTCGGCACCAGCGTTGGAAAGTGCCTATATCATCGGCGTTGTATGGCCCGTTTTGTCCGTCAAGGATCGCCTCGGCAGGCACTTCCCACCAGCAGCGTACAAAGCGGGGGTCGTCTGAGGTCTGCAAGCCCACAGCCGCTTTCCGCCCCTCACTCTCAAAGGGTGGCAGCTCAGTGAACAGTTGGCGGATGCGGTCGGAGACCCAGTAGGCGAAGGGGGTGGAGGGCACCTCGCGGAAGGCTTCTGGGGCGACGTCGTAGCGGCGCGCGTCAGCAGGGTCGGCGAGGGCTTCGCGGAGGGCAGGGCCTTTGGCGTCGTCGGCGAGCAGGCGGAAGAAGGTGGCCATAAGAGCAGCGAAAAAGGGGCACACTAGCGGGTTTCGAGGACGTAGGCGGCAGCTTCGACCATGGCATCGTCCATCACGCCGTAGCCGAGGTCGGCAAGGGTGATGAGCTCGGCTTCTTCCAGCAGGATCTCTTCGCGCCATTTCTGGAACGACGAGAGAAAGAAGCCGGTGCGAGACGTGATCGCGCCGAGGCGGCCGCCAGGGGCGAGCAGGCGAAGGCCCTGCTCCACGAAGGCGGCGTAGAGGTCGTTCTTGGTGCGCGGGTAGCGTTTGTCGAGGTACGTCTTGGCGCCGGTGGCGCTCTTGCCGAAGGGCGGGTTCATCACGACTACATCGAACCGCTCGCGCAACGTATCAATGAAGGCAAAGCCCTGCACGGCGTCGCCCGCGAAGAGGCGGGCTTGGCCGCCGCCCTGCTGTTCGGCAAAGGCGCGGAGCTGCCGCAGCACGCGGGCCTCGGCGTCCTGCCAGAACCGCTGCGCCTGACCTCGCTTCATCGTGTAGCGGGGCGTCTGGGGGGCAGCAAAGAGGTCGCGCCCCGTGCTTTGTTCCTGCATCAGCCAGCGCTCGTAGTCCTTGCGGGCCTCGGCCACAGCATCGCGCAGGTCGTCGTCAATGCGCAGCAGCGACCCGGCCACGCCGGCCAGCTTCATCTGGTCCCAGATGGTCAGCACAAGGTCTTTCAGTACGGGCGGGTCGAGGCGGTAGCAGAAGCGGTCCAGCAAGTCGGCCTCGCCGGGCATCGGCTCGGCGCACACCACGCGGCTGCGATGCACAGCGGGGCGGGCCTCGGCGGCGAGGCCCTGCTGCTGCCACGCCCGCTGCGCCCTAAGCCATAACGCCAGCGCAGCAATCTGCGTGGCACGCGGGTCAATGTCAATGCCGTAGATGTTGTGCTCTACAATCATGCGCGGCACCTGACGGAGAAAGGCGCCTTGGTCGTCGTCCAGCTCATCTACGAGGTCGGGCAACACGTCGTAGCGGTGGTGCGTCCAGGCCTCCTGGTAGATGCTCAGCATCAGGTCAAAGGCATAGAGGCCAAAGTGCATAGAGCCGCAGGCCGGGTCGAGCAACCGGATCGTGCGTGGGTCCTTCACCGCCCGTGGCACAATCACATGCGGCGGCTGGGTGTCTTCCCCTTCTGGGTAGCACCGCTCTACGAGTACAGGGCGGACGTCCGCGTAGCTTTCCGTATCGCCCGTTCGGTGTGCCGCGGCCAGGAGCGCCAAGAGGTCGTGCGTCGTGCATGCTTCGGGGCCGTCGGCGGCATAGGCCATGTGGAGGGCCTCAGCATCGGGCGGCGGCGCTACGCAGCCTGCTAGCGCTGTGAGCGAAGGCGGCGCCTCGGCCGCGCCCCGGCCCTGGAGCCAGCGCTGGGCGAGGTCGGTGGCTGGGCCGTCCGGCTCGGCGAGAAACACCTCGTCGGCCTGGCGTACGCGGTAGATGCAATGGTCGGCCAATGCCGTCTCGCCGCGCCGCATCTCGTACCAGAGCTGCCCCAGCGTGTTGTCCACCAGAAACTCGACCACATAGCGCGGGGTGAAGAACTGGTTGCGTACGGCGAGTTCGCGGCTGGTGCGGGGCGCGGAGGCCTTACGCATCTGCTTGCGCTCGTCGGGGTCGTTGTAGTACTGGTAGATCCAGCCAATCGTCTCGTCTTCGGCCCAGAGCGCATCCAGCGCGGGCGCGTTGAGCAGGGCGAAGAGGTCTTTCAGCGCGGCTTCGCGGGGGAAGAGCAAGCCGTAGGTCGAGAACCGGTCGAAGAGCGGCCCGAGGTCGAGCGCCCATGCGTCAAAGACGGCATCGAGGAAGACGCGGTATCGGGCGTAGGTATCGCCTAGCGCCGAGCCCGCCACCAGCGAGAACACCTGAAACGCACGGGCCTGGAAGCCGCCCGCGATGCTCTCTTCAATCAGCCCCCGCACTTCGCCCATACGCAGAGCAGCAAAGCGGTTGAGGATGGTGAAGGCCTGCTCGCGCAGGAGCCGCTGGATGCCGGCCTGCCGCGCTTTCTTCGGCACCACGCCCGCCTTCGCATCGGCGGCCGTCAGGTGGTCCAGGCGCGTCCGTAGCTGCTGCGCGACCGTGTAGTCTTCGTCGGAGAGGTGCGCCAGCTGCGCATCGGCCAGCACCGTGCCATCGGGCTGGATGCCGTAGCGGCTCTGCAACTGCGCCGAAAACTCGTCGGTGAGCAGCGTGCGGGCCTGTGTCACCATCCGGCTGAGCTGGTTGCGTTGGCGTGTATCCATTGGAGAGGGCGAAAGAGCAGAACAAGGGGGAGCATAAAACGATCAGGCCGGAGGCAGTCTAAGCACCCAGCGGCTTGCGTGTCACCAGTCGATGGTGACGTGTGTAGCCCCATCGGCTAGGGCCGCACGTACGGTTTCAAGGCGTGCCATGAGGGCGTCTACCTGCTGTTGCGAGTGAACCGTTTTGGACAGGTCGCTGAACGAGACGGTCTGCGTGCGTGCGGCCGGCTCGTTGATCACGGAGGACGATGCGGAGACAGGCTCGGGCGTGTCTTCGCCATAGATCGCGTCTTCGCCATCGGGAGGGAGCGGCTCGATCGCGGCATAGAGCCGTAGCACCTCCTCGCGTACCTGCTGGATGCGCTGCTGCATCTCGTAGGCTTTATAGACTGCGGCCTGCACCCCGTCGAGCGTAGGGGCCACCGGTGCCACGATACCCTCGAGGTGCTGGGTGAGCCGCTCCTTGTCCTCGGCCCCGAGCCCGGTCCATTCGGTCATCGCGTGGATTGTGGCCGTCTCGGTCTGAGCTTGCTGCTGCTGTTCGTGGTATAGCGCCTGGGCCGCCTTGGTGAGCTGGTCCTTGACGGCAGTAAGGCCCTGCTGGAGATCGGTCTGGTACGCGAAGAAGTCGTCTGTGGCCAGCTTCTCCGTGAGCGTATCGAGGATGGGCTGCGCAGCACGCACGAAGGCACCGATTGGCCCCGTCTGCGGCAGGGAAGGGATGGCCTGGCAGAACGTGTTGGCTTGCCCCACGACGGTGCCGATGCCCTGGTCCAGCGCCTTGGTGACGTCGCGGGCCCATGCGAGGTCGTCGGCCAGCGGGCAGGCCTCGCCGCCGAGCCGGGCGGCGGCATCCGAGGCATCGCCCTTGAGCAGTTCGGAGATGCTGTCGAGCATGGCCTGCGCACGATCGCTGCCGGGGAGCGCTAGGTTGCTGAGACGAACGGCGAGCGTAGAGTACGCATCGCGGAAGTCCGGAAAGTGCTGGAGCACCGCCTTGCTGACGTCGTCCTCGAGCGGCATCACCTTCTCTCCTGTCAACTCCAGCAGGCGCTTGCTGGCGCGCATGATCGACTGGATGGAGGGGCGGCCGTCGCGCAGGGCCACGCCGGTCTTCTTGAACGCGTTGGTGTTCTTGAGCGCCTCGGTGGCTTGGGGGCCACGCACCTTGATGGTCTCGCCGCCCTTGCGGAGCACGATCTCGCCGCTCATCAGCAGGGCGGCGATGAGGTAGCGGATGGTATCGCGTGACCAGGCGAAGGGGGCAGCCGTGAAGTGATCCATGAGTTGCCGCCCCTCGGGGTACTCCCGGGTGCGGACGTAGTCGAGGAGGGACTGCAGGGCCTCGTGCTGGATGTCTACGGTGCCGTCGGGCTTGATCAGCTGCAGCGGGTTGTACTTCGAGGGGATGCGGTCGAGCTTTTCAGTGGTGAGCAGGCGCTCGGCCAAGCCGGTGTCGGCCTGGAGCGCCGCCTCGGGATGCTTATGGTAGATCTCTGTGGCGGCGTCGCGAAGCACCTGCTGCGTCGAGTCGGTCAGGCCTCCTGATTTAACGTCGGCAGGCGTCGGCTGGCCACGGAAGATGAACACCCCCTTGCTCAGAAGGCTCGCAAGGTGCTGTTCACTTTGGTGGGTGAGGCGGTCGGTGCGCTGCTCTTGGCCGCGCAGGTATTCGTTCACCTCTTTGCTGCCTCCCTTGCCACGGTTGTCGCTGACGATGCGGGTGGAGCGGTGCAGGTCTTCGAGGAGTTCGTCGAGCCGGCGGTCTTCCGGGGCCAGCAGGACGATCGTGTGCGAGAAGGTGGACTGCGTCGTCTCGCCGAGCAGCTCCTGCTTGCGAGCGTCATACATATTTTCAGGCACCAGGTCCACCAGGACCTGCACCTCTTCCTTGTCTCCTTCGATGGCGGTGCGGCCACCGCTCGTGTAGGTCTGCAGACCGGCCTTCACGGTTAGGCTCCCAAACACGTTCACGCGTGGCAGCGGGGAGAACAGGTCGGCCAGGCGAGCATTGCGCAGCCGTTTGAGTTCGGGGCCACTAGGGATGAGCTTCCGGCGCTGCTGATCGAGGTCCGCCACGGCCTCGTTCATAAAGCGTAGGCTGTCGTCGACCTCGCTGAGGGGGACAGAGGGTTCGTCGAGCAGCGCGTCGACGGCCTGCTTGACGGGCTCGAGCAGGGAGGGGGCGCCCAGCCGCGGGTACATGAGCGCGGCGACATGGTCACGCGTGACGGGGAAGTCTTCGAGCAGTTGGAGTACCGCCACGGTCTTGGCCACCTGCACCTCCACGCTGCCTGGGGCAAACGTCTTTTCTGCACGCTCCACGCCCTGGACGACGTAGCGGTAGGCCTTCTCTACATCACGGCGCAAGATGTCATAGAAGGTGACCGTGGTGGCAAGATCGCCCTGGGGCTGGTTCGCAAGGGCCTGCTCGGTGTCGCCGAGGTTGCCGATGAGCGTGTCCTGGATGACGCGTATGGCCGAGCGGAGGCCCATGCCGCCGGTGCTGCGTGAGAGGCGGGCGAGCAACTCCAGCAGGATGTCGAAGTGCTGCGGCAGGAACGGGTACAGCTGGATGAAGGCCGTACGGTCGAGGTCCTTGCTGTAGTAACGGGTGCCCGTGAGCTTGGTATGGTGGGCGAGCTGCTTGCCGTGCTGGTCATACAAGGCCCCGAGCGCGTGTTCGGCATCCGCGGTCTTGCTCAGTAGCCGCTTGTGCGTGATCTCTCGGATGTCTCGGCTTTCGAGGTCGATACCGACGGGGAAGCGATCCTTGAGCTTGAAGAGCTTGTCCGAGTTGAGCTTGGCATGCTGCTGGTCTTCGGTCAGGGTCTGCTGCGCAGTGGCCAGCAGCCAGGCGTGCCCCTTGCCAATAGCTTTGATGTTCTTGGCGAGGCCATCGAGGTTGAGGATGAGCGGGTCAGAGGCGGCCACATACTGGCCGACTTCGTCGAGGATGAAGAGAATGTTGTCCTTCTGGGCATGCTGCCGGAGTACGTCGAGCATTTCACGGACGCGCTCTTCCTCGCTGATCATCTCATCGAGCTTGATGTTTTGGAAGTCGCGGCGGTCAGGGAAGAGGGCAGGGTAAAACTCCGTAGCGAGCCGTGCCGCGAGGGAGTTGGCTGCCAGGGCTTCATTCTTAAGGTCGTCCCACGTTTTGCCAGGGCGCATCTCGCTGATGCGGGCTTCGAAGTCCGAGCGGCGGCCATCGCGCTCGAGCATGCGCTCCAGGTAGGCAATCTTGCGGTCTTTGGCATAACCGGCTAGCTGCATGACCCGGTGGTAGAGCACGCTCGATATGCCTGCGGTCATGTTGTCCGTGACCATCTGCGAGGCGAGGTCCACCATGACTACGGCGGGGTCGTGCTTGGCCGCCAAGGTGCGCAGGTGCTGCTTGAGCGTAATCGAGCGCAGCTGATCGGCGAAATAATCGAGGAACCGGCGATCGCCGATGGTGACTCGGCTGTCCAGGGCGTAGCCGAGGTACTTGGTAAACGAACTCTTCCCACTGCCATAGAACCCCGACACCCAGACGCCGACCTCGCTGAGCTGGCCGTTCATGCCATCGTCAAGGAGGTTGATGAGCCGGTCGAGCTGCTGCTCGATGTGGTCGGTCGCGATGTATTCGGCGACCTCATGTTTGAGCTGGTCTTCGGACTGTGTGCCAAAGGTGATCACCTTTTCGATTCGGCGATCGATGTTCTTGGCGAGAAGCTGACGGATAGTCGGAGGCATAGGGTAGGGTACAGGAATGCGAGGCGAAGGGGGCAGTCGGTTATTCGCAGTCTACATGGGTGGAGCGGTAGTTGCCATCCACGGTGGTAATGCCCAGAAAGCTGAGGCTGAACTCCCCATGACGCCGGCCAGGGTAGAGAACGATCGTTGGCACATGGAACTGGCCCTTGAGACGCTGTTCGAGGGCTCCGATGCGAAAGTAGGGGTGGATAGCCTCGAGGTCGGTGAGCAGGAGCACCTGAGCGCTAGATCGGTCCTTCAGGGTTGCGAGCGTGCGCTGCAGGTGGGCCTCGAACGCGCCCTGTTGTGCACCATCGGAGGCGAGAACATCCCGGAGCGTATGCGTGATCTGCTCGCGGTCGTAGGCATCGCTGAGGTCGAGATCGTGCGCTTCAACGTCCAACCATAAGTCGCGGTTAGGATGCGCACGCAGCACGTCGTTCATGATGCGTGCGGCCGAGCACACCGTCACCTCGTAGCCGGCAAGCTTAAGCTGGACGGCCCAGGCGTCGATCTTGCGTTTGACCTGCAGGGTGCGTTCTGGAGGAAAAACGAGGTAGAACACCGGGTCATCGCCGCGGTGGCGCAAAACGCTCTCTTCGCGGAGCAGCGTCTTGAGGGTCTCAAAGCAGCTATCGAGTGAGGGCATGCAGCACGTGGTCCAGAGATGAATAGGTCCACTCGGCGCGTAGGAGGTCGCCGGCGTATTGAATGAGCAGGTGGCCGTGAGCAGCGGCAAGGTCGAGCTGCCGGTAAACATCGTTGGGTTCGAGGCCGAAGAGCTGCCAGTCGCGATGGGTGAGCATGTGCGTGTCGCTGACGCCGCGCTGATGGAGCTCGTACGCTAGGAACACCACCATCTGTGGCGTGATGATAAACGTCCGCAGGGCTTTGTCACGTCCGCTGGCATCGTCGGCATACCCGAACTCCACGAGCGCGTTGTTCAGGTAGCGGGCTACCCGTACGCGCATAGTCGCGGACCACCTCGTCTCGATGTGTCCTTCATGGTACGCCGATTCGATGAAGTCTTCAGCGTCATCGCGTGAGAGGGTCGCGGCCCCAGCTTCGTACTTCGGCCAGTAAACCTGCGTGATGTAGTCGTGCAGGATGTGGTGAAAACGTGTGGTATAGAGCAAGAGGACCTGTGTGATCCAGCGTGGTGAGGCCTGCAGCTCGGTGAGCGTCTTCAGAACACGAGCAGGCTGGGCGTCGTCTATGAGGTAGCGTTTGGCAAAGATGCGCTTGACGATGTCCAGCGAGCGCAGCGCGGTGAACTTAGCGAGTAGGTTGCGCTCCACGGCGGCTTGTGCGAGCGTCTCGGCATCCATCCCGGGCTCCCAGTACTGGATTAGCGCCAGCGTCTCTTCGCGGAGGGCCTGCCCCTTAGCAAGTGATGTAGTGTAGGTCATTGAGGGGTTAATTAGACCGTTACCATATACGGGTAGCAGGGCCGTTGGCGCGTGAAGGCGGAGAAGTAGTGCGCCGCAAGCCGTGCCGACGATTGTAGCGTGGCCAGGTCCACATCCTGAAGCAGCACGGGACCGTTTTGCGGAGTGACGCCGTCCGTAGCCATGGCCTGGAGGCGTTGGAGCGCTTGGTCGGGGTGCTGGGGCGGGACGATGGGAGTGGAAGAGTCGTGGAGGTGCTGATGAAGGGCAGCCTCTACTTCGGTGGGGAGTCGGAAGATATGGTAGACTCTACCCTTGCCGATGTGGTGGTCGTGCAGGCGGCGTGCGGCTGCGCAGGCGGCCTGGAGGGCTGCACACGCGGCGGTACGTGGAAAGATGGTGTGGAGCACATCCAGTCCCGTTTCGCCGAGAAATTCCGAGGCCCACCAGTTGTACTGGGACCGCTCCCCGAGGTAGGCTACGGTGAGGCGGAGGTCAAAGAGGGTCGAATAGCGATTCATACAGGGAATAGGCGGGAAGAAGGCATGCGCGTATGATACGCTGCACAAGGGAGTGGGAAAATAGGAGACGCCCCCGTATGGTGCAAGTAAATGGTTAGGCTTCGCCGCCGAGGAAGAGATCGGAAGAGCCGGAGCGTGCGGCCCCGTCGCCCTGGCTGGCCACAGGGAGTAGTTCGTCGGCCGTGGGCTGCTTGAGCACCGCCGCGATCGGCTCCGGCGTCGTGAGCTCCTTTGACGTCTCGACGCCGAGGGCAGGAAACTTACGGACCGTCACTAGGAGCCGGCTCTCCAGCGAGGCGACGGCCTTGTTGTAGCCTTCGTTGGCTTTGTCGAGCCCTTTACGAATTAGCTCGAAGTACCCCGCCAATACGGCAATCCGATCGTGGGTTTCAGTACCTAGTTTGCTAATCCGTGCAGCATTCTCGGCAAGCTGCTGCTGCCGCCACCCGTAGGCGATACTCCGCACGATGGCGATCAGCGTGGTGGGGCAGGCGAGGACCACGTTCTTCTTAGCCCCATACTCGATCAGGGTCGGGTCCTGCCGCATGGCTTCGGCAAACACCGCTTCGTTGGGCAGGAAGCACACCACGAAGTCCGGGCTGCTGACGAGGTGGTCGCAGTACGCTTTATCCGCGAGGTTGTCGATGTGGGCCTTCGTCTGGCGCACATGGTCCTTGAGCAGCCGCTGCTGCTCGGCGGGGTCTTCGCACTCTTGCGCGTTGAGGTACGCGTCGAGCGGCACCTTGGCATCGACGACCGCCACCTTGTCACCCGGAAGGCGAATGAGCATGTCGGGCCGCAGCTTTCCCTCTTCCGTATCGTAGGTCGCCTGTGTGCTGTAATCACAGTGCTCCTGCATTCCGGCGAGCTCCACGATGTTTTTTAGCTGCATCTCGCCCCATTGCCCTCGCCCCGTAGGCGTCCGCAACGAGCGAGAAAGCACGGTTGTAGTCTGCTGGACGTTCTTCAGGTTGTCTGCGATGGACTGCTGTGCTGCCACTTGCGTTTTTTCAAGGTTGTGTACGGTCTGCCCCATCTGGGTCAGTTGCTCCTTGATGGGGTTCACCAATTGCTCGAACGACTGCTCACGCTGCTTCAACGTGTGCTCCGCCTCCTGCTGGTGACGCTTCATCTGCTCGTCCATGCGCTGCTGGACCTGTGCAGTGCTGTCCTGCACGGCCTTATTAGCAGCAACCGCAAACTCCTCCTTCACCTGCTGCTGCATCTGGGCCAGGAGGGCCTTCTGCTCCTGGAAGCTCCGCTCCGCCTCTACCAGCGTAGCCTTGGTGGCTGCCAGTTGCGCGGCTAGGTCCTGAGCCTGTTCGCCGACCTCGGCAGTATGAGTGCGCTCGGCGTGTAGCATCGCTCTCACCTGTGCCAGCTCGTCCGTTTTCGCCTCGATGATGCCCTCATATCGCGTGGAGATGGCCCGTGTGCTGTCCAGTATCTGCTGGAGCTCGTCATGTCGCCGCTCCTTGGTCGTCATCGCTTCCCTGAGCTTCGTATAGAGGTCCTGTAGCGCGTTTTGCTTGACCCGCAGGCTGCCCAGGTCAAGGGTGAGTTGGCGTTCGCGTACCGCAGTGGCGGCGAGCTTGCGACGCAAGGTGACAACGGTCGCGATCAAGGCGATCAGGGACAGGAGAAGGGCGACAATGAGGGCAGGGGCAGCGGGCGTCATGGGGCTAGGGTGTCGTATTGAAGATGTGCCTACTTGTCATGCGAGAGCCATGCCATCTCCAGAACCACCGAAAACGGATCATTTTTCGCAACTACAGCATCTGATAGTGTCAAGAGTTATATTTTGGTGTCAAAAAATTGAACATCTAAATGGCAAAGATTCTCTTCTCTTGGATTGCCACAAACAACGACTTCGTACGCGACGTGACGCCTCCCCAAGTGCGCCACGACGGCCCGAACGCCAGCGTGCATAAGCATTTGTGGGAATACGATCGTCACGTGCTGCTTTCGCAGAAGAAGGCATCCGATGGTGACTCAAGGCTGAACCTGCTTCAGCATGAGCTGAAGCAAGTGTATGGACATGAGGTGGAGCCGCGCTTGCTAGGGATCAAAGACGTCATCAGCGTCACTGAGATACGTCCGAAGGTCGAGGAGCTCTTGCTTGAGTATGAGGGCGATGAGCTGCATTTCTTCACCTCGCCTGGGACACCAGCCATGGCCATCGCCTGGTACTTTATCCACCTAGGCGCCGGATTCGACTCGCACCTGTTTCAACTGCGCAGGGCTCTACATACCGACTCAGGCAAGCCTGAAAAGCTGTTAGAGACGATCACGCAGTCGCACGTACCGTTGAGCTTGTCCATACGAGAGGCCGGCACAGCTGAGCCATCTGCACATGACAGCGACGTTTTGCTGACGCCGTCGATCGAGTCCGTCTATGCGCAGGCAGCGCTCGTAGCCGAAGCGCCCCATGCCACCTGCCTAATTCTCGGCCCGTCTGGCAGCGGCAAAGAGCACCTCGCTCGGACTATCCACCGGCGCTCGAGCCGCAGCGAGGAGCCGTTTATCGCGGTAAACTGCTCTGCAATGGGGGTGGGGCCACTACTAGAGAGCCGGCTCTTCGGATATGCCTCTGGATCATTCACGGGCGGTTTGGCTGAGGGGCGTGCGGGGCTATTTGAAGAGGCGAATGGAGGCACCGTCTTCTTGGATGAAATCGGTGACGCCACCAAGGACTTCCAGCAGATGCTGCTGCGGGTGCTCCAAGAGAAAGAGGTGACACGCGTGGGCAGTAGCACCCCGCAACCAATCGATGTGCGCATTGTCGCCGCTACCCACCGCAACCTCCGAGCAATGTGCGTCGCGGAGCAGTTCCGGTGGGACCTGTTCTACCGATTGAGCGTGGCCGAACTACATGTTCCAGCCCTTGCTGCCCGCAGCCAGCAGGAGACCCGGACCATGATAGGGCACTTTCTGACGCGCCTCCAGCGTAAGTACAAGCGCCAGAACGCACTGGTCTTGTCGAAGGATGTGTGGGCCCGGTTGCTGGCTTACCCATTCCCCGGCAACATCAGGGAGCTTGAAAACCTGATCGAGAGCCTCTACATCTTCAACACTGAAACCGTAGATGTAGAACAGCTGCCAGCACACCTCACGGCATCACAGAAGTCCATAATGTCGCTAGAAGAGGCCACGGCAAAGCATATCGCGGCTGTGCTGCGCTACTGTGGTGGTAACCGAACTCATGCTGCAGAGGCGCTGGGTATTTCACGGACCACGTTGATCAACAAGATCAAATCACACCGTATCAAGGCGTAGCTTCCACTATCTTTTAGGCGTCACGTTATCCGTTGCTGTTAGAGGTATACGCTTACTTGGAGCGTGAAAACGCTGGCGAAAATGCCTCCGCACTATTGATTAGTCGTGGTATCTGCGCTTGGTATACGAAATTGTCCTAGGTGAAGTAGAGGTCAATAGCCGAATTGGTTGAGGGATGGCAACTCGGACCGCACGCTACCTTCAAAACGACAGTATGACTTTATGGTGTCATAAACCCTGTTAGTTAAGCCATTTCCATATCTCGTCCCACTATGCTTCCTCGTTGTCAGATGAAAGCCGACTATAGGGAACTCCTCTTTGTCCTGAATATCAATGGCTGTGGCGTTGGAAACAGCGCTTGAATCAGCTGTTGACTGGGTATTGGCAAGTGACGCAGAAAGGTGGTTTCAGCACCGCGGCTTCCAGCCTCAGTATCAATGACTTCAGATATATGTTGTGTTATTGGTAAGAAAAAAAGACGCCCCTCGCAGGAGTGCAGGAACGCCTTTGGGTACACCATAGGTTATGGTGTGCACTGTTTAACAGTTAGTACATCCAGTCCGGCAGTGGACGCTTGGCCTGCTGCTCGTCTTCATGGTCAAGGCCGTTTTTTTCATGGGAAAGGGCTTCGCAAAAGAGTTCCAGCGCCTCAGGCAGAGAGGTGCCCGTGTGCTTGAGGGCACGCGCCACCTGCCACGCCGCACAGGCTGTACACACGCCGCGCCGTAGCACCTTCCCGCCTGCCAAGACGCGGTGCACCATGTCCAAGGTCTTCAGGTGTTTCATGCCGCGCCCTCAGTCTCAGGTGCGTGAAAGGGGCCAGTGAGCAGCGCGACAAGCTGCTCGTTGCGGCGGTAGTCTTCCATGGTGGCCTTCGCGCCCCGATGCCATGTGACCCACGTACACGCGTTGAGGAGGCCAAACACCGTCGGCTCCTCAACGCTGTAGAATCGGCGTAGGATTTCGCCATACGTGGTGGCCGGGAAGCTCTTGGGCAAGGCTTCGGTGAAGCGGTGCATCTCGTCGTGTCCGACGCTCACCGCTCGCAGCATGCGCAGGCGCTGCACAAACTGCTCGAAGCGTACGCCGAGGTGCCGGAGCTGGTAGGACGCCCGCCTGAGCTCACCGCGCCAGTTCTCCGCGGCCTCCGCATTTCTATGTTCGAAGGCAAAGCTGAAGAGCTGGTCCTTCACGCGCATGCGGTTGGCACACACCAGGCGCTCGGCAAACATCTCTACGGCAGCACGCTGCGTGCCGTCGTAGCTCTGCTTGGCCAAGAGGCCTAGCCGGATGGTGTCGCCCTCAGCCACCTCCGCGGTGAGGTCACTCGTGGTCATCGTGTACAGGTAGCGCGTGCCGTCGAAGAACTCGCGCTGCGGCTGCCACGCGTAGCCCGACGCAATGGCGACCTCCTCGGCCATGCATTTGAGCTCATGGTTGGGCACCAGTAGGTAATCCGGCGCCAGCAATCGGCCTTTCGAGGAGGCGAGGTGCCAGTGGCCGTCGGCATCTTGGATCTGGACGGCGTAGTGCATGCCGAGCTCATCGGCTACGGCTTGCTCCTTGCGGATGGGCGAGTCCGGCCAGAGCCCTTTGTGCGTCACGCGGTTGACGAGGTTAAACGAGGAGCTTGGAGGCAATACCTGTCCGTGCAGTCGTGGTTGGCCTTCGTGAGTCGCTGACTCGTCTGATGGCAATGCGGGAGCTGTGGCGCCGTCACCGCTCAGGGGCAGCGCACTGTGAAGCTGGATGGGGTAGGAAGAGGATGGCATAGGAGCACCTCGACTAGGATTAGTGATAACGACTTGACGTCAAGGAGCGCTGCCCACGATCCTCAACGAGGATGTGGACAGCGCTCCTATCACCCATATAGTGCTCAGGAAGGGCTAGTTTTTGCACCTATGCCGTGTGCCGATTATCAAAACCCTACGCTACCTAAAGGGCATGTATACCTCAATCGTCCATAGACCCAGCAGAAGCGCCATGACCAGGTCCGTACAGGTCCCGGCTCGAAGCGCTTCATAGATGTCAAGGTCGGCGCTTGGTTGTCGGTAACGGAAATTGTTCATCTCGCGCTTAAGCTCTGCGGCGAGTTCTAGCTTCTCCGCAATCGCAATGCGGTCTTCGCCTTGGAGCATCTGAAAGCGCCCAATCAGGTCGTTGAGAGGAGCCGTGAGATAGCCATTGGCATACCCCGCTATCGCCTCCGTCGTGATGTGTACAGCATGCGTACGGCGGTGGGTTACCTGCTCAAAATGCTCCAGCACTGCCGCGCCCACTCTGGATTGGTCTACGATAATCCGAGCCCGACCGGATAAGGGTTCTGTGGCTATCAGGCGCTGGGCATGGGCGGCCATGGCCTGATAGCTCGTGCCAAGGGCGAAGCGCTCTAGGTGAACCACATGGTACTGCGCTTTGCCGGATTCCATATCGAGGGTGCGTTGGATCACACAGAGCGCATTGGGCTCGTTTGTGAGTGCCAAGTTCATGGCGACGAAGTAGTCGGTATCATACATGGGCGTTATTGAGGTAAATGGACTGGGATAACAGAAAGGACTCAAGTTGTAGGAGTGTGTTTGGCGAGGTGCCAACAGGCTAGAGCAAGGGCAATCACTAAGTCGTCATGGTCCTGCTCCACGCGTGCCTCGAACCGCTCATGTGCCGTACGGTCATGAATCTTAGCCGTAAACTGCGTAAGCTCATGGCGGAGTAAATGGATATCGCCTGCCTGCGGGGCGACCGTGAGGCGACGTGTGCCGAGGAGTCGTGCGAGGTGTCGAACAAGATGAGGCTTGGGCACCGTGAACCCGTATGCCGTGGACCGCACGTGATTCCCTCCTGTCAGAGTGATGGCAATGTGGGTGAGGCCAATGTGCCCAAGCAGGTCGCTCACCGCCTGCCCAACGCCGGTACGGTCGATCAGGCATGCCACGGACGCACCAAGACGCTCAGTGGCTGCACTGTGGCAGGTCTGTATGTGTCTTGCAATGGTTGGGTAGGGGAGTCCAAGCGGCAAGCGCTCGGCATGACGTACAAGCAGGTGGGGCGTTCCTTTGACCAGAGCATCACGCGCTGCAGGCTCTTGGGCTTCCACAAGCACGAGCGCCGTATAGTCATGCTCGCGTCCAAGGTCTACGCCGAGCGCATATCTGTTTTGCTGTGGGTATGAAGGGCTAGGTGGTTGATGCATTGGGTTGGGAGGCAGGAGCCACGGGCAGGGCCGTGAAGAGGGAGAAGGCGTTGGCGGTCATCACGAGGTGCCGTACGTGGGGAGGTGCAAGGGCATCACCGTGTCAGTGAAAGCAGCAGCAATGTCTTCCGAGCGAAAAACGCTGCCTGTGGCACTGACGAAGGTGCAGCCATACTCTTGGCTGAACCAGCGGTCACCCATGGCTCGGCGCTCCTCGGCCAGAAACGCTTCTGAAATGCGGGGGCAGGCCGTCGCGGGCACTTCGATGCGGTGCCAGCCGTCACCACCCTCGCTCCACTCCTCATAGAAAAAGCCGCGCTGGCCAAATGGAGTCGTCAGGCAGATCAGGCGCCCGCCACTGACCGCCAGCATAGGTCTGAGGCTGTGGTAGAGCGTGTCCTCTACCCGTGAGGCTTCGTCGATGATCAAGAGGTCCACGCCTGAGAAGCCGCGCACGGTTTTCTCATTGCCGGGGAGCGCCAGCACACGAGCGTCGTTGGTCAGCTCAAGTTGCAGTGCGGTCATGCGCCGTACCGGTAGGGTGCCCTCCAGGGCGCGATACATCTGCGCCATCTTGGCAAAAAGCTCTTGGGACTGGCGCAACGCTGGGGCGATCAGTAACACAAGGGCGCCGGGCGTAGTCAGGGCGGTATACAGGCCCAGAGCGGCCGTCACCGTGCTCTTGCCCGCCTGTCGCGTGCAGAGGAGCAGGGCCATGCGCCAGCGTGAAACAAGCAGGCTGTGCTGCCAGGGGTCAGGCGGTAGGCCCGCCGCTGCCATCATAGACGGAGCATCAGGCCAGCGCTTCAAAGGGCGGAGCGTCTCTTCAAGGCGAGAGACGCCACTGTTGAGGCGAGTAATGGTGTGTCGCAGTCGCATCAGGTCCTCCGCGTTGGCGATGCGCCTTGGGAAGCCTGTATGGCGAGGGCATCAAGGCGAGCCTGCAGTTCTTGCACCTGTTCGTGCAGGTCTGCTGCTTCGAGGATGCGGATGTAAGCGCTGATGCTTTGCTGAACCGCATGAACAGCCCTAAGGGTCAGTTCAGGACCCGTTTCGGTATGGATAAGCACTGCTCGCGCACAGCACACCGCTCTCCAGAGTTCGCGCTTTGCGTCGTCGATTGAGCCAGGTTTGCGGATTCGTTTGGGCTTGTCAAGCATGGTCCCCCCCGGGAAGTCAGGAAAAGAGAATGTGAGGGGACTCTACACCATGCACGTTGATTTGGAAAAGGGAAGGTTGAAATGGGACTTTTACAGCATACGTATCATGTCACGATGTTAAGGGAATGGCAAGGGGCTCGGCGCGCTTGGAGTGCCATCTTGGGAACGGGGAAGTCTGTTGTAAAACAGTGTACCGCTCGTGTGCAGAGCACACCACAGGCCAGATATCGAGCACATATCCCTTGCAAGAGATAGGCATGTTGGTCTATTTGAGATGACGAAGTTCAGTACAACATCTATCTTAGGCGAGTAGCGAGGCTATCACGTCGATTGGTGAAGGGTCAATACTGCGGACAGGTCTATGCGGCGATAGCGCCGAAATCGCACAAGCGCTCGTAGGATTGACCCTTCACCAATCGACGTGATAGCCTCGCTACTCGCCTAAGATAGATGTTGTACTGAACTTCGTCATCTCAAATAGACCAACAT
>JBCDJT010000057.1:0-28907 GCA_038747545.1 Bacteroidota bacterium | reverse complement strand
CCTACTTCAACTTCAACGAAGCGCGCCTCATCCAGGCTGAGGCCACGGCCGAGATCACGTTCCCAGCCCTTGGCGAGACGCTGCCCGGTCGCGTAACGGCCATCGGCCGCGGCGCACTCGCCGGCAACGACCAGCGCTACCAAGCCGACGAGCCGCTCGTGCCCGTCCGCATCGTCCTCGACGCCGAAACGCTGCCTGAAACGCTCCAGAGCGGTATGCAGGCCGATGTGCGCGTGACTGTAGCCCCTTACAAGCGACTCTGGTAAGCCACCACCATGAACGCGAACTACCTGCCCCCCAACCGACGGTATCGCCTGCCGCTGTACCTGTCGATCCTCTACGCCCTGGGGCCCACCACCTTCTGGCTGATCGTCTTCGGGGCCATCCTGTGGATCCTGCCGGACTGGACGTGGCGCATCAAGGTGGCGGTGCGCGCCGAAGCTGGGCTCATCCTGCTCGGGACGCTGGGCATCTGGCGGTACTCGTGGTACATGACCCACGTGGTGCGCAGCTGGATCTACTCGCGGATGGTGTTTCCGTCGCTGCGCTTCAACGCGCGTGCCCAGCAGAACCCATTCCCGCAACGCGTCTACTTCCTGATCCCCTCGTACTTCGAGGACGAGAACGTGTCGGTCCGCGTCTTCCGGGCGCTCGTCCGTGAGGCGGCCTCAGTGCCTGCCCTCGTCAAGGCGTTTGTCAGCGTGGGGTCGGATGAGGAAGAGGCGCATATCCGCAACATCTGTGCGCAGACGCCGGGGAACGAACGGCTGCAGCTGCGCTTCCTACGGCAGAGCCAAGGCAAGCGCCTCGCCATGGGCGATGCCCTGCGCGCCATCGCGCACGAGCGGCAGCGCGACCGCATGGCCGTAGCCCACGCTTTCACCGATGACAGCTACAACGATGTCGTCGTCTTTATGGATGGCGACACCGAGATGGCGCAGGGCACCCTCGCGCGCTGCGTGCCCTACTTCAAAGCCTACACCCGCGTTGGCGCCGTCACCACCGACGAGATGCTGGGCAAGATCTTCAAGGCGAGCTGGCTGGTGCGCTCGTGGTTCAGCCTCAAGTTCGTCAAGCGCCACAGCGTAATGAAGTCGCACAGCCTCTCCCGGCGCGTGCTCACGCTCACGGGTCGCTTCTCAGCCTTCCGTGCGGACGCGGTCATGACTGAGGAGTTCGTGCGCCACCTGGAGGACGACCACATCTACAACTGGGTCTTCGGCCGCATCCGCTTTCTCATGGGCGACGACAAGAGCACGTGGTTCAGCCTCATCAAGAACAAGTGGGACATGCTGTATCTGCCCGATACCATGATCTACTCGTTGGAGACGCGCAGCAAGGGCTTCTTCAGCCAAGCGCTCTCGCTGATGTACCGCTGGCACGGCAACACACTGCGCAACAGCGCGCGGTCCATCGCGCTAGGTCCCAAAGGCACAGGCGGGTTTTTCATCTGGATGTGCATCCTGGACCAGCGCATCTCGATGTGGACCACGCTGGTGGCGCCCATCGCCATGATCTTGCTCATCATTTTCATCACACCGTGGTTCGCCGCGTTCTATGCCGCGTGGCTGATCCTCATCCGCCTGATCCAGCTATGGATTCTGGTGTTGCAGGGCCATCGCATGACCATCAGCGATATGTTCTTGCAGCTCTTCGATCAGTGGGTGGGCTCGTTTGTGAAGATCTTAGCGCTCTTCTCGCTGGGCAAGCAGCGGTGGGGCAAGTCCAAGGGGCAATCCGTGGGCGATCTCGCGTGGTATGCCGCCTGGGTCCCCACGTTTTTGGCCGTTTTCTACATCATGCTGCTGATTTTGGGGGTTGGTCTACTCACGGATGTCTTCAATCTGCCCGACTATCTCACCATACGGCAGCTCTTTGCCCGACTTTAGGGGATTTTCCTGCACGAACGATTGTGCATCCCACAGGGAAAAATCCTATACTGTAGGGGTATTCGCTACACCCCCGCGAATTTCAGGAAATGCTTCGTACTCACGATGACCCACCACCCCGCGGTCGCCGGTCCCAGTCCTGAAAACCCCCTGCACCTAGAATGGCTTCACCCCAGCAGTACCCTACCACCGCGTATCCCTACTCGGCGGGCATTACACCTGCATCCAGCGAGCCTCATCAGGCCGATGCCTCGACCCCGTACTACGGCAACGATGGCTTCGGTTACCTGAACGCGGCGCCTGTGCAATACCACCAGCCGCCGACCTACGCCGCGAAGAAACGCACCGCGCAGCAGAGCAAAAGCAACTGGAAGGTGATGAGCCTCGTGCTCTTCTTCCTCTTCTGGATGTTTGCCGCCAGCGTCTTCCTCTTTCTCTACATGGACCGCTACCTTTTCTGGTAAGCGTTCCGCGATATCAGGTTTAGTCTCGGCTTGACGCACTACAATGTGCGCCCAGAGCTCTTGCGCGCCTGTTTGGTCTGATCAGACGTTGTGGAATGGTATTTGTCGAAGGACGAATGGAATGACCCCCATTCATCCAACGCCAGATTCAATGACTCCCGAGTCTCGTAACGCTCCGGCCCCACCCAGGCCAGGATACCGTGGCGATGGCTTCGGCACCATGACGCGGGTAGACCGCACAGCCTCGGTGCCGTATTCCATTGCTCCAGCACCACCTTCGCTCTCGCACCATGCGCCACCGCGCCCAGCACCACCGCTGTACCAAGCCGTAGCGCCCTACCGCGTGCCTTCGCCACAGGAGCGCGCACAAGGCCGCAGCGGCAAGGATTGGAAGCTGATCACCCTCGGCTTATTCTTTCTTTGCTGGATAGCTATTACTTGCGTCTTTCTTTTTCTGTATATGGACCGATACCTGTTCTAACTAGGCGCGTCCAGACCTCAGCGAGAGCAGGTATGAGCAAACATTACCCCGACCAGCCACCTCCGTATCCGAACGCGCCAGCATCAGATGCAAACACGTTTGCTGCGTGGGACCATCGGCAGTACGCGGCGCCGCCCGGTTCCGTAGGCGGTGCGCCACAGTATCAGCAGGGGCCCTACGGTGCTCCACCTGGGTATGGCGACGGCATCGGTTACCCGCAGCATCGGGGTTACCCACCGCAGCGCCCGGCATATGGGGACGGCGTACCGTATGCTCGCCAGCAAGGCTACCAGGTCCCGCCGCAGCCCATGCATGGCGATGGCGTACCCTACCGGCAGCACCGTGGCCACCTACCGCCGCCGCCACAGGCAGGGTACCCGCCCGACTATGCACAACAACGGCAGCCTTATGCTCCGCAGCCGCCCCGTGCCTATCCGCCACGCGAGCAGCAGGGGGCTATGCCTGCTTATCCACAACCGCAGCCTCCACCCGCCGCCGCGTCGTCCGCTCCCAAGGCGGGCGAGGTGCATATCCAGAACCGCGTGGCCAGCCCGAAGGAAGCCCAGGAGAAGCGCACGTCTTGGGTTTTGATCGGCCTGACGGCGTTCTTCCTGGTATGGGTGTTTGCCGCGGCGTTGTTCATCTTCAACCAGATGAACATTCTGTAGGCAACAGGCTCATTCGGTCTCCAACGAGACCAACAGCGCGCCCTTATTCACGGCGTCGCCTTCGGCGGCATGGATGGCGGCCACGGTGCCTGCCTTGGGCGCCTTGAGTTCGTTTTCCATCTTCATGGCTTCCAAGACCACGAGCCCGTCGCCCGCTGAGACAGGCTGGCCGGGTTCTACGAGCATCCGAAGGACGAGGCCAGGCATCGGGGCATGCACAGCACCACCGCCTGCCGCATCGTCCTCGCGGAGGCCAAACCGCTCTTTGAGCAGTGCCGCCTCGTCTTGCACGCGCACCACACGGGTGTGCCCGGCGAGGGTGATGGCGAGGGCGCCGCTAGGCTGTGCCTCCACGACGACCTCCACGCGCCGGGCGCCTGCTTCGAGCACGTAGCGCCCATCGGCTAACGGATGCAGCCGCGCCTCCATGTTATCGAGCGTGGCCACGTCGCCGTCAAGGGTGATGTCGAATGCGGCGGCGCCGATGTGGCTGCGGTAGGAGGTGGGCATGCAGAGGCGTAGATGAAGCGCGAAACAAGCGATGGGGACTGCGGGTGCGAACGCCCGCCTGTATCGCCCAAACGCCCATCGATGGAACCGGTGCCCCCGCTCTCGCCCGAACTGCTGGTCTATGCGTATCAGCAAGGCGTCTTCCCGATGGCCGACTCGGCAGATGGCCCGGTCTACTGGTACGCGCCCGATCCGCGCGGCATCATCCCTCTCGATCAGTTCTACGTCTCCAAGAACCTGCGCAAGCTGGTGCGAAAGGAGGTATTCGTTGTGCGTACCAACACGGTGTTCGAGGGCGTGATGCGGGCGTGCGCCGAGCGCGAAGAGACGTGGATCTCCGATGAGATTGTGGCCGCCTACGTGGCGCTTCACAAACTGGGCGCAGCACACAGCGTGGAGTGCTGGCAAGGCGACGAGTTGGTCGGCGGGCTCTATGGCGTAGCACTGGGCGGTGCGTTCTTCGGCGAGTCGATGTTTCACCGCGCCCGCGATGCCTCAAAAGTAGCGCTCGTGCATTTGGTGGCTCGCCTCAAAGCCGGCGGCTACACGCTGCTCGACACGCAGTTCACGACGCCACACCTGGAGCAGTTTGGCGCCACCGAGATCACCCGCGCCGCGTACGAGCAGCACCTCGATCAAGCCCTGGCGGTGAACGCAAGCTGGCACGTTCCGTATACCGCGCTCCACTATTGACGCTATCGGAAAGATGTCTATGACGCGTGCCATACCCATCGTGTGTGTGTTGCTGCTTAGCGCAGCATGTGTAACGCCTGAGCCCGAGCGTACGCCTGTAACGGCGATCGAACTGGTAGAAACAGAGGTAGCTGCCGACTCCGCCCAGATGGCGGTTTTCAACGAGGTGATGGCCGAGGCACAGCAACAGCAATGGCATACGCTGCCATTCGGCGAGATACTCCAAGAGGTGGGCGTGTGGTTCTCCGGCACGCCGTACGTTGGCGGGATGCTGGACGCCGAGCCCGGCGAGCCGCTGGTGGTGACGCTGACGAGCTTTGACTGTGTGCTGCTCATCGAGACCGTGATGGCGTTGGCGCAGGGCATCGCGGTGGAGGACTACGGGTATGCGACGTTCGTGGGCCACCTGGAAGCCTTGCGCTACCGGGAAGGCATGCGCGACGGCTACTGCAGTCGCCTCCACTACTTCTCCGAGTGGATTGCCGACAACGAGGCGCGCGGCACGCTGGAGCACATCACCGACGACCTCGGCGGCGAGGTACTTGACAAGAGGCTCGACTTCATGAGCCGCAACCGCGACAAGTACCCGCGCTTCGCCGAGAACGATAGCTTATTCGCAGGTGTTGTGGATATGGAAGCCGAGGTACGCGACCTCACGCTCTATCATATCCCACAAGCGGAGATCAACACGGTGTACGACCGCCTCCAGGCGGGCGATATCATTGCTACGTCTACGTACCTCGACGGGCTGGACGTGACACACTCTGGCTTTGTCTTCGAGAAGGGCGACGGGCGCATCGGCTTTCTGCACGCGTCCACCTCGGGCGGCGTCAAGGTTTCGCCGGATCTTCAACGCTACGTCGAGAACAACAAAGTTCAAATTGGCATTGTCGTGGCGCGTCCGATAGATCCTCGTTTTTAGGCAAATTTGGCGCTTTTTGCGTCATCTCTCGCACTCATCAGACGCTCTGCATGTCTACTCTGAATCGACTTGGCATCTATACCAGCGGTGGCGATGCGCCCGGCATGAATGCCTGTCTGCGCGCCGCTGTGCGTGCCGCCGTGAGCCACGACTTGGAGGTAATCGGCATACGGCGTGGCTACCAGGGCATGATCGACGGCGACTTCGTGGAGATGGACGGCCGCTCGGTGTCAAACATCGTGCAGCAGGGGGGGACGATTCTGAAAAGTGCCCGCTCCATGCAGTTCAAGACAGAAGAAGGACGGATTCAGGCTGCGGCCAACCTGCGCGAGGCAGGCATCGACGGGCTGGTCGGCATCGGCGGCGATGGCACGCTCAGGGGCGCCGTGGCGTTTTACAACGAGCACAAGATCCCGGTCGTCGGCTGCCCAGGCACCATCGACAACGACCTCTTCGGCACCGACGAGACCATCGGCTACGACACGGCACTCAACACGGCGCTCGAGAACATCGACCGCATCCGCGACACGGCCGATGCGCACGACCGCCTGTTCTTGGTGGAGGTGATGGGCCGCGACGCGGGCTTCATCGCGCTCAACTGCGGCATCGGCGGCGGCGCCGAGCTGGTGCTGCTGCCCGAGACGTTCACGCAGATGGACCAGATCAAGGACCGCATCCTCTCGCTGATGTCGGCGCAGGCCCGGTCGTCGATCGTGGTTGTAGCCGAGGGCGAAGAACTAGGTGGGGCAACGAAGATCGGGCAAGAGTTGGTGGGCGACGATGCGTTCGCGCACATCGACATTCGCGTGTGTGTCCTCGGCCACATCCAGCGTGGCGGCTCGCCCAGCGCCCGCGACCGCGTGCTCGCCTCGCGCCTGGGGTCGTCGGCCGTCGAGGCGCTGGTGGAAGGACATACCAACGTGATGGTGGGCGTCATCAACGGCGAGGTGCGGCTCACGCCCATGCGCAACGTGTGGAGCCGCAAAAAGAACATCGACTTTGAACTCTTGAAGCTGGCGCAACTCCTGGGCTGACGCCCGCATTCCTGTGTAGACGATTTCGTGAGGACGTGACGATGAAGGCAACAGACACCAACGCAACCGACAATGCGCACCGCCCGCCTGTGGGCGAGATGGACGGCAAGAAAGAGCAGGTGGAGGCGATGTTCGATGCCATCGCGCCGCGCTACGACCTGCTCAACCGCGTGCTCAGCTTCGGCATCGACACCATCTGGCGCAAGCAGGCCATCCGCCTCCTCCGCGGCGACCGCCCCAGGCGCCTCCTCGACGTAGCCACCGGCACCGCCGACCTCGCGCTGGAAGCCTACAAGCAGCTCCAGCCCGAGCAGATCATCGGCGTCGACATCGCGGAGGAAATGCTGAGCTTCGGACGCGAAAAGATTGCCAAGCTCGGCCTCGGCGAGATCATCACGCTCCAGCGCGGCGACGCGGCCCACTTGCCGTTCGACGACCATGCCTTCGACGCCGCCATCGTGTCGTTCGGCGTGCGCAACTTCGAGGATCTGCACGCGGGCCTGAGGGACATCCGCCGCGTACTGAAGCCCGGCGGTGCGCTGGTGGTGCTGGAGTTCAGCCGGCCGCGCGCGTTTCCCGTCAAGCAAGCCTACCGCCTCTACTCCAAGGAAATCATGCCCCGCGTGGGCCGCACACTGTCCAAGGAGAGCGCCGGGGCGTACGACTACCTCCCCGAGTCCGCCGCCGTCTTCCCGGATGGCGAAGACTTCCTGGAGCGCATGCGCACCGCAGGCTACCACGGCGTAATGGCCAAGCCCCTCACGTTCGGCGTGGCCACGCTGTACAAGGGCTATGTGCCTGCGGCCTGAACGATCAGCTGCTCCGATTCCGTTCACAAGAATACAGCGCCTACAAACGAGCACCGCGAGTCGCCAACGTCGATCTCGCGGCAAGGAGCGCGCTGGGAAGAGCGGACGGGTAGCGTTCAGCTAGCGAGCAGCGGCAACACAGCTTGAAGTATCGTCAACCTGTAAGCTCGCTAGGTGCGGATCTGTGCGTAGGAAAGTCCGCTGAGCGTTCTCGAGATCGACAAGCGTTTTTGGTTCGTTTTTGCGCTCCAAAAATGAACATCCAGACCAACGAAGCCACCAGAGACATACCTGGCATGCGGTGAAGGAAAGCACCCCATCCATTGAGAATGCGTGCGGTGCCTCCTCAACAGACGTAAACGCCGTATCTTGGACCAGCGGCCCACCGCGTCCACGTGCCCGTGATCCGCAATCGGGGGAGATTTACGTTCCGTGAACCTCCGGTTTCTCGGCGGCGCTCGGGATGACAAGACGAGACGGTGTGTTGCCTCCGCAATTGCTAGAACTAAGGTCACCTATCGCCAAAGTATGCTTGCTGATTACATCCCCCTCTTCCTGATGATGGTGATGGCCGCAGGGCTGGCGCTGGCGTTGCTCGGCGCCTCGTACTTCCTCGGCCCCAAGCGCCCCAACCGCATCAAGACGGCGGCCTACGAGAGCGGGATGGACCCCGTGGGCAACGCCCGCGAGCGCTACTCGGTCAAGTTCTACCTCGTGGCCATGCTCTTCATCGTGTTCGACGTCGAGGTGGTCTTCCTCTACCCGTGGATCATCACGTTCCACGACTTCCTGGCCGAGGGTGCCGGGTTCGGCGTGATGATGGTGGTGCTGTTCTTCATCGCCATCCTCACCATTGGGCTGGTGTATGACATCAAGAAAGGCGGCTTGGACTTTGACTGAGGCGCCGCAGGTCTTGCGTGCCGGTAACTTTCAGTATTTCTTGAAAGCTGCGCCGAGGCCGAGAAACAGCGCGGTACAGGGTTTGTTTACCCATAGCTAGACTTCTACAGAACTGCTGTTTTTCCGATGGGAATTGAACGCGCACTCGCCAACGAAAACTTTCTGACGACCCGCGTGGATGCGGTGCTCAACTGGGGCCGCTCCAACTCGCTCATGCCGATGCCCCTGGGGCTAGCGTGCTGCGCCATCGAGATGATGGCCATCGCCGGGCCGAAGTACGACGTGGCGCGCTTTGGCAGCGAGGCCATGCGCTTCTCGCCGCGCCAAGCCGACCTGATGATCGTGGCGGGCTGGTGTACCTACAAGATGGCCCACGCCATCCGCCGCGTGTGGGACCAGATGGCCGATCCGAAGTGGTGCATTGCCACGGGCGCGTGCGCCTCCACAGGCGGTATGCACCGCTGCTACGGCGTAGTGCAGGGCATTGATAACTTCCTGCCGGTGGATGTCTACGTGCCGGGCTGCCCGCCGCGCCCCGAGGCCATCATCCACGCCATCATGGACATCCAGGAGAAGATCCGCAACGAGCACTCGCTGGTCATCGACAACTACCAAGCGGAAGCGGCGGTATGAAAGAAACGCTCAAATTCGAGTTCACCGCTGCCGATCCCGTCGCGTACGCCAAGAGCGACAACCCGCACGCCAAGGCCTCGACCAACGTAGGCGACACCATCGACGCGCTCGAAGCCGCGTTTGGCGAGGTGGTGACCGGGCGCGATACGTACGCGGGCGAGCACACCGTCTTCGTCGAGAAAGACCGCATTGTGGACGTGCTGCGCCACCTCAAGACCGAGCTGGGCTACACGTACCTCGCCGATCTGGGCGGGCTAGATCGCTTCACCGAGGACGACCGCTTCGAGGTGTTCTACAACATCGTCAACATGCAGGAGGGCAAGCGCCTCCGCGTCAAGATCCGCGTGGACGAAGACGACATGCGCGTGCCCTCGATCACCAAGGTCCACCGGGGCGCCACGTGGAACGAGCGGGAGGCGTACGACATGCTGGGCTTCGACTTCGACGGCCATCCCGACCTCCGGCGCATGTACCTGCCCGAGGACTTCGAATATTTCCCCCAGCGAAAAGAATTTCCGCTGCTTGGTGTGCCGGGCTCGCTGCCGCTGCCGCCGCGTCGCCCCGAGGATGGCCTCACGCTCGATCCGTACGCCGCCGCGCACGACGGCCCTACGCCCAAGAGCTACCAAGAGCCCCTCTCGCCCGATTACGCCGACGACCACGACTAACCACCGCCACTGCCCATGCACACTTTGACGCCGCACGTACAGATGGCGCCCGCCGCCTCCAGCGACAACGTGTTCACGTTCTGGCCGCGCCACAACGAGGCGATCTACAAGCGCCTCGAAAGCAAGCACGCGTGGCTCGAAGAGGGACACCAGGGCGACGAAGGCGATGCCGATCCGCTCGAGAACGACATGATTCTCAACATCGGCCCGCAGCACCCGGCTACGCACGGCGTGCTCCGGTGCGCGGTGAAGCTAGACGGCGAGCTGGTGGAGCGGTGCGTGCTCGACATCGGCTACCTGCATCGCGGCATCGAGAAGCTGGCAGAGAACAAGACGTACCAGGAGTTCATGCCGTATACCGACCGCATGGACTACCTCGCGCCGTACTCCAACAACGTGGCGTGGTGCCTGGCGGTGGAGAAGCTGGCCAACATCGAGGTGCCCGAGCGCGCGCAGTGGATCCGCACGATGATGTGCGAGCTGGCGCGGATCTCGTCGCACCTGATCTGGATGGGCGTGGGGCTGATGGATGCTGGCGCCGTCTCGGTCTTCCTCTGGACGTTTGAGCACCGCGAGAACCTGTACAAGATCTTCGACGAGGTCGCAGGCGCCCGCTTCACCGTTTCGCATAGCCGCATCGGCGGCCTCTCCACCGACCTCACGCCGACGGCGCTCAAGCTCATCGACGAGTTTGCCACCGACTTTCCCGCGGTGGTCCACGGCTGGCAGAAGCTGCTTAACCGCAACCGCATCTGGATCGAGCGCAACGAAGGCATCGGCGTGCTGACGGCTGAGGAGGTCGTGGAGATGGGCCTGACCGGACCAATGCTGCGCGGCTCAGGCGTGCCGTACGACATGCGCCGCTTCGAGCCATACCTCAAGTACGAGGACGTCGACTTCAACATCCCCATCCGCACCGAAGGCGACTGCCTGGCGCGCTACTTTGTCCGCATGGAGGAGATGCTGGAGAGCGTCAAGATCATCCGCCAGTGCCTCGACCGCCTGCCCGACGGCCCCATCCGCACCGACGACGCGAAGAAGTCGTACCCCTCCAAAAACGAGGTGTATTACTCGATGGAGGGCATGATCCACGACTTCGTCTACACCTTCGAGGGCATCACGCCGCCGAAGGGTGCGCACAGCTACCACGCCGTGGAGGCGCCCAAGGGCGAGCTGGGCTTCTACATCACCTCCGATGGAACAGGCCACCCGTGGCGCGTTCGCATGAAGGCGCCGTCGTTCGCCAACCTGCAGGGCCTCGAATACATGCTCGAAGGCTCCGTCATCGGCGACATGGTGGTGCTCATTGGCAACATCGACCCCGTGATGGGCGAGTCCGACAAGTAATTCCCGACGATCTGATCCCGAGCCCGATGGCTGACTTCATCAAAAACCCCGTCGTAACGCTGCCCAGCGCCAAGGAGGAGGCTGCGATCCCTGCGGATCAGCTGTTCTTCACCGAGCCCGAGAAGGCGCAGATCGCCGAGTACGTGTCGCGCTACCCCACGGCCGACGGCGCCACGATGCGGGCGCTGTGGCTGGCGCAGGAGAAGTATAGCTACCTGCCGCCCGAGGTCATCAAGCTCGTCGCGGCTGAGCTGGGTTTGCCGTATCCGAAGGTCTACGGCGTCGCCACGTTCTACACGCAGTACTTCAAGGAGAAGAAAGGCACCTACGTGTTCGATGTATGCACGTGCTTCTCGTGCCAGGTCTGCGGCGGCTTCGACATGTTGCACTACCTGGAAGAGAAGCTGGGCGTCCACAAGGGCGAGACCACCGACGACGGGATGTTCACTGTGCAGGAGGCCGAGTGCCTGGGCGCCTGCGGTAGTGCGCCGATGATGCAGATCACCAACGGCGTGTACGTTCACAACCTGACCGAAGAGAAGATCGACGCGCTGATCGACGGGCTGCGCGAAGGCAACGAGCCCGCCTTCAGCTCCGTCACGCTTCCGCAGGACGAGGCCGAGCTCGGCGGCAACCGCCGCACCGACGTCGAAGCCTCCGAAGTGTACACCACGCCGCCGGTAGCTCGCACGATTGGGTAGGGAGGCATACCATGTGGGCTACCGTAGAGCGACGAGCACAAGAAGCGGAGGCACGCCGCCGCCAAACCGTGGCAGCCGATGCGCCAAGTGTTGGGCTAATGGGAGCCCCTGCGCAAACGGCGCTCGCCAAAGCGCAGGCTACCGCGCAAGTCGCTGTACAGCCCGTTCAGGTTGAAGCCCGCCCGCCCGTCGTGCTGACGAAGCGCGAGCGTCGCGTGAAAGACATCCTGCTCAAGGAGTTATCCAAGGTCAACGGTCAAACGCTTACCGCCACAGGCCTGAGCTATGCCGAGCGGCAGCATCTGGAAAAGAACCTCAGCGTAACCTACCTCGATGCCGAGATAGAGAAAATGCGCGGCCGGTTGCGTATGGGGCCTTGTGCTCTAGGCATTATACTTGCGCTAGGTGTGGCATTGACGAGCGTGCTTGTTCTGTCGAGCCCAAGTCCAACCCATACGATCACGGACGTGGCAATCATGTTTGGCTATCTAATCCCATCCATGATAACTGGCGTCGTCATGATGCGGGCTGAACGCCGCAAGCTGTTCATCTACGAAGCCCTGCGCGAGCTAACCGATGCTGACGAGGTCGATGTGCTGCTCGACGACGCCACGCGTGAGGCTGACGCGCTGATTCAGCGCATCGTAGACCGCGAGCTAGAAGCCGATGCCCGGTATACCTTGGGCCTGAGTGAGCCGTTAAAACCCAACATGGAGAAGAGGAAATGACCGTAAAAGCCGTGCTAGAGCCAAGCGATGAAGGTGGCTTCACTGTTCACGTTCCTGCGCTGCCGGGTTGTATCAGTGAGGGCAACACTCGTGAGGAGGCGCTGGCGAATATCCGAGAGGCCATCGCTCTGTACCTAGAACCTGTGGAAGACGACTGGATAGAATCTGATGGGGTGGAGGTCGCTGAGGTCGCGCTGTGAGCACCAGAAAGGTACCCAGTCTTTCGTACACCAAGGTGATTCGAGCCTTACAGCGAGATGGGTGGACGGTGCTTCGACAACGCGGGAGCCACATCCGAATGCAAAAACGTACCCGAGACGAGGTGCTCAAGCTAACGGTTCCTGCGCACAAGCCTATCAAGCGCTCGACCCTTTCCCATATTCTGAAGCAGGCACGCCTGGACGTAGACACATTTATCGAACTGTTGTAGAGGAGTCATGGAAGTGAAAGCTGGAACGACAAAAGCAGGCGACTGGCGCAACTACCAGCGCAAGCTGCTGCCGCCCATCAAAGACCTGCACAAGCTGGAGGTCTATGAAGCCAATGGCGGCTATGAGCAGCTGCGCAAGGTGCTCACCAACGACGACTGGGACCAGAAGCGGCTGACCGACGAGGTCAAGCTCAGCGGGCTCCGTGGCCGTGGCGGTGCAGGCTTCCCCACGGGGCTGAAGTGGACGTTCATGCCGCCTGTCGATCCCGAGAAGCCGCGCTACCTGTGCTGCAACGGCGACGAGAGCGAGCCGGGGACGTTCAAGGATCGCCAGATCTTCGAGTACAACCCGCACCTGCTCTTCGAGGGCATGCTGATGGCGTGCTACGCCATGACGTGCCGCGCCTGCTACCTCTACGTGCGCGGCGAGTACGCCGACTGGATCCGCCACATGGAGCGCCAGCTCGCCGAGGCGTACGCCAAGGGCTACGTGGGCGAAAACATCATGGGCAGCGGCTTCACGTGCGACATCGTCATCCACAAGGGCGCGGGCGCGTACATCTGCGGCGAGGAGACGAGCCTGATGAACTCGCTGGAGGGCAAGCGTGCCTATCCGCGCATCAAGCCACCGTTCCCCGCGCAGAAGGGCATCTGGGGCATGCCTACGACGATCAACAACGTCGAGACGCTGTCGCACGTCCCGCTCATCCTCAAGCACGGCGGCGAGGTGTACAACAACATCGGCGCCCCCGGGCACCCTGGACCGATGCTCTACGGCATCTCGGGCCACATCAACAAGCCCGGCGTCTACGAATACCCCACGGGCATGCTCATCACCGACCTCATCTACGACGTCTGTGGTGGCATGCGTAACGGCAAGAAACTGAAGGCGGTGGTCCCGGGCGGTAGCTCGGTCCCCGTCCTCCGCGCCGACATGATCGATGGCGTGACGATGGACTCCAACTCGCTGCGCGAGGCGGGCTCGCTGCTGGGCACGGGCGGCATGCTCATCATGGACGAGTCGGTGGATATGGTGTCGTGGCTGCGGCGCGTGACGCACTTCTACCACCACGAGAGCTGCGGCCAGTGTACGCCGTGCCGTGAGGGCACCGGCTGGCTCGAAAACTTGGTCACCCGCATCGACGAGGGCGAAGGCACCCTGCGCGACCTCGACATTTTGCTCAGCCTCTGCGACCAGATGGAGGGCCGCACGGTGTGCGCGCTCGCCGATGCCGCGTCGTGGCCCGTGCGCAACACCATCCCGCGCTTCCGCGACGAGTTCGAAGCCAAGTGCCGCGCCAGCGTCTTCCCGACAGGCGGCGACGGCCTCGGTGGCGACGGAGCGGCTGTGGACTACGAGGCCATCGGCGGCCTTATCCGATAAGCCTCCACGAGCTATGGCCCACGCGGCACTATCCGATATCACCCCCACCGAATACTTCGCGCTCGACAACGCATCGGAGCGGAAGTGGGAGTATGTCTACGGCCAGGTCTACGCCATGGCAGGGGCCTCGCCTCGGCATGGTCGGGTCGTGGCTAATCTTGTCAAGGTGCTGGGCAATGGGCTGGCCGGCCAGGCGCCCTACATCTTTCCAGCTGCCATGCGGACGCGGATGGGCATAGGCGATGCGTACGGCTACCCCGACATCGTCGTGGTGTGTGGCAAGCCGGAGTTCTCGGGCGAGCGGCCGGGCACGCTCGAAAACCCGACAGTCATTATTGAGGTGCTTTCGGATGCGACACGTGAATACGACCGCGGGACGAAGGCCAGTCAGTATATTCAGCTTGACAGCCTGGGCGCGTACATCACCATCGACCCCGAGGCGCGGGCCATCGAGAGCCGCCAGCGTACGGGCGAGCGGTTGTACGAGCTGGGCTACCTGACCAACGAGGCCATCGAGATCGAATGCCTCGGCATCACGTTGACGCCGGAGGAGGTCTTCCACGGCGTTGACGATCTCCCCTACTAACCCCCTACGATACCATGAGACTACTTACCCTTTGCCTTAGCCTCTTCCTTTTCGCGGCCTGTCAGCAGCCTGCCGATGTGGAGCAGGCGCCCCGCCCGGACGTCTATGACACGTACGGCGCCGCGGTTGAAGAAACAGGCGCCCTGCCGATACAAGCGGTGGCCGCTGAGCCGGACACCTACATGGAGCAAAACGTCAAGGTGGAAGGCACGATTGTCAAAATTTGCCAGATGAAAGGCTGCTGGCTGACGCTCGACATCGGCGATGGCGAGACGGTGCGCGTGATGGTAGACCGCACCGAGGCGGGCGCCTACGCGTTCACCTTCCCGATGGACGTCAGCGGGCGGCGTGTCATCCTAGACGGGTACTTTGAAGTAAAAACGCACTCCGTGGAAGCCCAAGAACACCTCGCCGAAGACGCAGGAAAGACGCCCGAAGAGATCGAAGCGATGAACCTCCAGCCGAAGCAGCAGATGTGGATCACGGCGTACGGTGCGCTTATCGAGAAAGCAGAGGCGACGGCCTGAGCTACCGAACCCGCGCACGGCGCTAACGGTACCATAGGGCTTAGGTGACGAACCGACAAAGCACGTTTTATGGCGAAGGTCACGATAGACAACCAGGTTTACGAGTACGAGGATAGGGAAGGGCTCCTGCAGTTCTGCTTGAACAGCGGCGTGGAACTGCCGCACTTCTGCTATCACCCCGCGATGTCGGCCCCGGCCAACTGCCGGCAATGCTTGGTCGAGGTGGGCATGCCTGCGTTCGACCGCGCCACGCGTGAGCCCATCCTGGACGAGAACGGCGTGCAGGAGATCCGCTTCATGCCCAAGCTCCAGACGAGCTGCACCATGCCGCTCTCTGATGGGATGGTGGTGAAGACGCACCGCACCAGCGAGCTGGTGAGGACGGCCCAGCAAAACACGCTGGAGTTCCTGCTGATCAACCACCCGCTCGACTGCCCCATCTGCGACCAAGCCGGCCAGTGCCCGCTGCAAAACCAGGCGTTCAAGTACGGCCCCGAGGGCTCCCGCTTCGAGTTCAAGAAGGTCAACAAGCCCAAGAAGATTCCGCTCGGGCCGCGCGTCATGCTCGACGGCGAGCGCTGTATCAACTGCACCCGCTGCGTGCGCTTCACCAACGAGATCTCGGAAAGCTACCAGCTGACGATCATCGGGCGCGGCGTGCGCAACTACCCGATGGCCCCGCCGGGAATGGAGTTTGACGAGCCGTACTCGATGAACGTCATCGACATCTGCCCAGTGGGTGCGCTCACGTCGCGGGACTACCGCTTCAAGGCGCGTGCCTGGGAGGTGAGCAAGACGCCGTCCATCACCAGCACCAACGCCAAGGGCTCGAACTGCTTCTACTGGGTGAAGGACAACTTGGTGCTCAACATCGTGCCGCGCCAGAACATGGGCGTGAACGAGTACTGGCTGGCCGACGAAGACCGCCTGGACTACCACAAGTTCAACGAGAACCGTCCCAACGGTCCGAGCATGGGCGGGCGCCGTGCTGACTGGCGCTCAGCCTACGCTCAAGCCGCGGCGTTGCTGGGGAGCGTGGAGGGCAGCGAAGTGCTGTTCATCGGGTCGGCGCATGCCACCGTGGAGGACAACTACCTCCTGACCAAGCTGGCTGAGGCCGTCGGTGCCGATGCTCCGGTGTACATCCCGCACGTAGAGGCGGGCCACGGCGACAACTGGCTGCGCACCGATGACCGGACGCCCAACGCGCAGGGCTGCGAACGCCTCGGTATCCACCCCATCGACGACGTGCTCGTGCAGGGCAAGCTGGCCAGTGGTGCCATCAAGGTCGTGTATGTGCTCGAAGAAGACCCCGTAGCTGCTGGCGTGTTCAGCGCAGACGATCTGCGAGGCGTGCGGGTCATCCTGCATCACTACAACACCACCAACGCCACGCTCCCTGTGGCCGACGTGGCGTTGCCCGCTGCCATGTTGGTAGAGACAGTAGGCACCTACGTTAACATCGACGGCCATGCGCAGCGCGTGCGCCCTGCCAAGGCCATAAAGGGCATCAACCGCACCCTCCACATGGAGATGAGCCAGAGCCGCCACGACCGGCACGGTACGCCGTTTGACCGTTGGCACAACGAAGAGCACAAAATCGACTGCCAGCCGAGTTGGACAAGCATCCCCGCTATTGCAGCGGCACTTGGATTGGAAGGGTTCACGTACAAGAGCCCCAAATCGATCATGGCCGAGGTAGAGGCGCAAAACCCGGCCTTTGCTGGGGCGACCTACGGCGCTATGGGGCTTGACGGCGTGCGCCTAGTTGATGTGGCTGAAGCCGTGTAGCTTGGTTTCAGCGTTCAGCCCACACTACCCTGCGGGTATGCCGTAGCAAGCCGCATTTCCCACAGAAAGGCATCAATACGACCGTTTTCGCACAAAAATAGATGCGGCAAGGGGTGTCTGCCCCATTTTGTGCTTAAGTTGTGCAAAACTAGTGGTGTTCCGAATCGGAATGATACGGAGGCGCCGCGTATTTTCGTGTAGCAGCAGGTTATGGGCGTCCACAAACAACCTTAGCGGCAACGTATCGCCCATTCCTAGATGGGCACGCTACACGTCTCGTACAGCATCAACACCTACATCCTGACTCCCCCATAATGAATCAACTGCGTTTCCCCAGTGTGGTCGAGAGCCACAACAGTGAATTGCGCAATGTGGCGTCCGATCTGCTGAACGGCATTCGCCTGTACCACGGCGACAATGGCTACATCATCGGCCAGCTGGCCCTCAACGAGGGAACCGCGCCTCACAAAGCCATCAACAGCTCGCCTGAGGAGTTGGACTACAAGCTCCTCCTGAAAGCCGGTTTGCTCGTGGCATCGACCCAAGTCGACGAGCCCATCACGCTCACCGTCGGCTTCCCGTTCTCCACCTACCAGATCAACCGTGGCCTCGTAGGGGGCAGGTAGGCAACAGCCTGGAGATTGCCCATGACACAGCACCATACGGAGGACACGGCCGGCAGACCCGACGGGTCTCGATCCACAAGGTAGACGTCATCCCGGAGGTCATCGGCTGCATCATTGGCGCGCGCAAGGGGCCGCGCAGGCAGAAAGGTCCCTTCTTTATGGCCAGCGTAGGGTACGGAACGTTCGAGGCCTGCCTCAGCAGCGAGTCGGGCATTGTGCAGCGCACGATGCTGAGCGTGAGCGGCATCCGTCATGCCGTAGACTTGGCCATGCGTGAGCTGATGGAGACGCACTACTTAGGCTTGCGCACGGAGCACCAGTTCGACGCAGCCTTTCGGAAAGGCGCTATCGTGCTGAACCGCCGCAAGATTGACCTGAAGGACTTGCGCAAGCGTGCGCTGCGCCGCTACTACGAAGATGTGATCTCTCCGGCCTTGCGTAACACCTGGCAGGATGAAGACTTCGACCGCAGCGGGACCCTACTCCTTGCAGGGGGCGGTGCGCTCTACACAGACCTGTACGAGTGCTTCCTGGAAGAATTCGACGGTGTGCTCGACGTCCACGTGGTAGACGATGCGCTTACCCTGGCCAGCGCGGGGTACTGTGCTCGTTCGGCTAGCTTGGCAGGCGCCAGCGGCAGCGTTCCTGTCGGCCTCGATATCGGTAACGCACAGACGGTCGTAAGCCTGCAGGACCAAGCTGAGACCGACTCATGGTAAATCAAACATAGCCGAGCCTTTCCCCACAAGCCTTGGCTTTTTCTCGTGCATCCCCACTGCACAGCCACCTTCATCATCAGGTGACGTACGATGAAAAAGCAACGGGTACAGCCCGCCTTCCCACCAGATGTGGTAACGACCATCGGCACAGAGACGGTGCTTAATGGGGGCACCCTCAAAGTAGAGCATGACCTTCGTGTGGAAGGGCAGCTGCAGTGCGATGTCCACGTGGATGGCCACGTATATATTGCCGAGCAGGCCTCCATCACGGGGCATGTGCAGGCAAAAAGTATGCACATCTTGGGCATGCTAACAGGAAGCGCTCAGGTGCGTGAAGTCATCAGGATCTCTGCAGATGCACGCGTTCACGGTGACGTGCGTGCAGGCAGACTCGCCGTCGATGCTGGCGCATACATCGAAGGGCAGATCAGTATGCAGGGCGCTCCCAGCCGCCCGATCATGCCCCATCAGGGCGACGGGTTGGGCAAGGCCGTGCAGATCGACGCCGTGCGCCTCGCCGTGTCAACCGGCGACGGGGCGGCCTCAAGGGGGCCATCAGGCGACGGAGCGGTTGCAGAGGTCGTCCAACAAGAAGCGGTAGCGTTAAGTAGTCCGCTCGCCTACGAGCCACCGCGCGAAATTCGCAATGAGACGGATGCGCTGATGCAGTTCGCCGGTGAGCCGCCCGTACAGCCAGCGGCCAAGGGGACCAGCAAGCCCTCGGCGCCAGCAGTGCTCCCTACTGATGGATGGGGCGACTGGGCTGAGCCAGACGATCCCTCGTCAGGAGAAGAAGGCGTAGATCGCTTTTGGTAGGCCACATCGGTCGTCTGCAGGAAGCCGCCAGGGTGTACCGTACGCTACCGGGAGTACGGGCTTTTCCCAATGTCACTGGGGATCGCACGCGGTGGTGCTGGATTTCGTATGTTACGTTGCCGCGTTAGCGTGTAAACCTATATACGTCTTCAAGTCCCCTATATGAGCGATTCCACTGCGGCACCCTCACCTGTCTCGTCGGATAACAACCAGCGTGAAGGTAGCCCCTCTACATTTCGCCTCGTGGGCATTGGGGCCAGCGCAGGCGGGCTGGAAGCCCTGAAGGCCTTCTTTGACAACGTGCCGGAGGCCTGTCCGCACAGCTTCATCATCATCCAGCACCTCTCGCCGGACTATAAGACCATGATGGCGGAGTTGCTGGCGCGCAACACCCGCCTGCCCATCTATGAGGTGACCGATGGAATGGTCATTGAGTCAGGCAGCATCTACCTGATTACGCCCAACACGATCATCACACTGGACGGTCGCACCCTTGTCGTGCGCGACCGTCCAGAAGGTCAGGCGCTGACGCTGCCCATCGACATCTTCTTTCAGTCGCTGGCGGCAGAAGAGGGCGAGGACGCGATTGCAGTGATCCTAAGTGGGACGGGTAGCGATGGCACACGCGGTGCGCGCGCGATCAAGGAAGCGGGGGGGACGGTCATGGTGCAGAGCCCCGAACAGGCTAAGTTCGACGGTATGCCGATGAGTGTCTTGCGCACGGGCCTGGCCGACTTTATCAGCCCTGTGGAGAGCTTGCCGAAAGAGATTCTGCAGTTCATTGACTTCCCGGGCGGCGCTGTTGTCTGGGATACCGAGGCCGATGAGGAAGACAAGAGCTTCCAGCGCATCATCAGCCATATCTACCACACGCGCGAACTCGACTTCAGCCAGTACAAGCGGCCCACGCTGGCCCGCCGCATCGAGCGCCGCATGAGTATTACCAAGAGTGCCAACCTACAGGCCTATCTGCAGCACATCTACCAGAATGCGGACGAGATTGATGTGCTATGCCGCGAGTTCTTGATTGGCGTCACCAAGTTCTTCCGCGATTCAGAGATCTGGAAAATCTTCGAAGCCAAGGTTGTGCCTGAGCTTGTGGAAAGCAGCGGCGATGGCAGCAGCGCATCCATCCGGGTCTGGGTGGTGGGCTGCAGCACGGGCGAGGAGGTGTATACCATCGCCATCCTGCTGCGCGAGGCCATGAAGCGCCTGCGCATCCACCGCGAGGTAAAGATCTTCGCCACCGATCTGCAAGGGGGGAGCCTAGATATCGCCCGCAAGGGCGTATATCCTGAGAGCATCGTCGCCGACGTCACGCCCGAACGGCTCGCGGAGTACTTCGTGCGGCAGGGCGACGAGTACGAGGTGGTGGAGTCCATCCGCAAGATGGTCATCTTCAGCCAGCACGACCTCCTGCGTGACCCCCCGTTCCGCTCTATCGACCTCGTCACGTGCCGCAACGTGCTGATCTATCTCAACCCCGAGGCGCAGCGCCGCGTGGTGGGCATGCTGCACTATGCGCTCGACATCGGCGGTACGCTCATGTTGGGGCCGAGCGAGACGCTGCACGACTACGACACCGTTTTCGACGTCGTCCACAGCCGGGCGCGTATCTATCGGAATACCCAAATGGTGCGCAGCTTGAACCTGGCGCCACTGAGCTACCCCGATACCATACGCGAAGACCGAGAAACGCTCCCGCGCCGCGGGGCAGCTAATCCGCTGCCTGAGATTGTAAGCGATGCGGTGATGGAGGAGTGGGGTATGGCGGGCTTCTACGTGAACGCCGACTTCGACATCCTGGAGGCTACAGGGGAAGTCAGCCGCTTCATCGTCTTGCCCAAGCGTGGGTTTACCATCAACCTGCTCAAGCTGCTGCCCTCGCACGTGGGGGCCATGCTTGGTGTATCGATCCGTAAGGCGCAGAAGCAGCAGCAGCGCGTGCTCTGCAAGCAGGTGCGCATGCAGGAGACCGAAGGCACCTTGGTTTTCAATATTCTGGTGTGCCCCGCAGGCGGGGGCGCACTCGGCCGCAATGCGCGCTTCCTCTTACTGTTTATCCCGCAAGAGGTGCAGGTGGGCGTTGCCACCGTGACGGCGGCTGACCTCAGCGAGGCCGACGAGCTCCGCATGAAAGAGATGGAGCACGAGCTGAAGACGACGCGCGAGAGTCTTCAGGCCGCTATCGAGGAGCTGGAGACGACCAACGAAGAGCTCCAAGCCACGAACGAAGAGCTGTTGGCGGCCAACGAAGAGCTGCAGAGCACCAACGAGGAACTGCAAAGCCTCAACGAAGAGCTGCTGACGGTCAACTCGGAGTACCAGCAGAAGATTGAGGACTTGGCTGCCCTCAACGCCGATATGGATAACCTGTTGAAGAGCACGGAGATTGGCACCGTCTTCTTAGACGGTCAGATGCGCATCCGCAAGCTGACGCCCGCCATCCGGGCCCAGTTCAACCTCCGCACGACCGATGTGGGCCGCCCCATCGCGCACTTCACCAGCAACTTCGGCGAGCGTGACAGCCAGGAGATCCTGGAGCGTGCCAAGGAGGTCATGAGCTCTGAGGAAGCGCACCAGTTTGAGGTGGCCGACAGTGCCGAGAACTGGTATCTCGTCAAGATCACGCCCTTCCGCAACAGCGAAGGCCGCGTGGACGGTGTGGTGATCAGCTTCGTGAACATCAATGAGTTGAAGGAGGTGCAGGCGCAGCTCATGGAGAATAACGAAGAGCTGAAGCAGTTCGCCTACATCACCTCGCACGATCTCCAAGAGCCGTTGCGCACCATCACCAGCTTCAGCACGCGCTTTCAGACCGACTATATCCACCTGCTCGACGAGCGCGGGCTCAAGTACTTGCAGTTCATGGGGCAGTCCGCCGAGCGCATGAGCGATCTGCTTGCAGGCCTGTTGGGCTTCTCCCGGATTGGGCGCTATGGGCAAGAGACGGTGGTGAGCACCAGCAAGGTCGTCCAGGCTGTTCTGGCCGATCTGAGCGCTCAGATCCAGCGTACCGACGCTGAGGTTGCAATCACGACGACTTTGCCGCGGGTGCGCGGGTACAAGACGGAGCTGCACAGCCTGTTCTTGAACCTGATTTCCAACGCACTCAAGTTCAACGAGGACGGGGCGCCGCCACGTGTCGAGCTCTCTGTGGAGACTACCGATGAGGAGCGGATTTTTGCCATCGCAGACAACGGCATCGGTATTGCGCCAGAGCATCAGGAGCGCATCTTCCTTATCTTCCAGCGCTTGCATACGTCACGCGAGTACGAGGGGACGGGTATCGGGCTGGCTAACTGCCGCAAGATTGTGGAGCTGCACGGCGGACGCATCTGGGTAGAGTCCGAAGTAGGCACAGGCAGTACCTTCTACTTTTCGATTCCCACCAACGCCGTGGCGTCGCCATGACTCCCATCCTAGATAGCGTCCTGCTGATTGACGACAACGAAGCGGATAACTTCCTCCATACCCTCGTGATTGAGGAGGCGGGTGTGACGAAGTCCATCAGGGCCGTCCAAAGTGGGCAGGCCGCCCTCGACTACCTCACGACAGCAGGTGAGAGCGGCAGCTACCCCCAGCCTGATATCATCTTCCTAGACATCAACATGCCGCGCATGAACGGCTGGGAGTTTCTGGAGCGCTACTCGGCGCTCGCCGACAACCAGAAGGCCGACGTAGTGGTGGTGATGTTGACGACCTCGCTCAACCCCGACGACCGGGAGGCGGCGGAGCAGAACCCTACCATCCGCAGGTTCGAAAATAAACCGCTCACCGAAGAAGCACTGCTTCGGATCTTGGAGGAGCACTTTCCGAGCCGCTTCCAAGCGTAAGACGAGGCAGGTGGTGTAGATGGCGCTGATCGGTACCCTACTGTTCATTGTTGCAATCATTGTCCTGATTGCCTTCGGGACAATCTCCACCTACTTCCTGCGCGGTGCGCGCAACGCCAATCAGTCTGCGTCTGACGCTGACCGGACGCTGACCACCTCGGAGCTGGAAAACATCATCCAAGCCCGCATCGACGAGGCGCAGCGGCCCCTGCTCGACCAGATTGAAACGCTGGAGGCGAAGCTGCGGGATGCCAACGATGACCCGCTGCCACCTCGGCAGCGGCGGGTGCGGTGAGTCATGGCGTACGCGTGGTACGACTTCGTCGGCAACGTGGGCGTAGCGCTGCTCATTGTGGCCTATGCGCTGCTGCAGGCGGGACGCCTCTCGCTACGCGCCCCAGCGTATTCGCTGCTCAACGCGGCAGGGGCCGCGCTCATCTTGGTCTCTCTATGGTTTGCGTTCAACCTCTCGGCAGCCATCATCGAAGGGTTCTGGCTGGTGATCAGCCTGTACGGGCTGTGGAAAGCCCGCGCGGAGAAAAACGCCGCCCCGTCCGGCATGCCGAGCGCCTAGCGATTACCTTACATTGCACTATGAATCAACACATGACTGAACGGTGGGATGGCTAGAGGGGCCGTCGTGGCTAGAGCGGCGGCGTAAACAGGAGGTGGCGCGTAACGAGGTGCTTGAGGCATTCTACACCGACCCGATTGCCGGGTACGGCCTCTATCAGCTGCTGCGCGATGCCGATTTGCTCTCGGCAGCCACCCAAGACGAGCTGCAGCCGCTGGTGGCCAACGCGGCGCATCGGCTCACGCTTGACGAAGACGCGCTGCGGATCCAGCTGCCGATGCAGTTTGAGCCGCTGACCGACATCGAGCACGACACGCTGACGTTCGTCATCGCCCGCGCTATCGAGGAACTGCTGCGCGACCTACCGAGCACCGACGAGCCCCTGCGCTTGGCGGAGCTCAAGGGCCTTAACGCCACGCTGGAGCGCCACCGCGACGATACCGCCTCGTTCACGCACGAACTGCGGCTGGCGCACGTGCTGGCCAAGCTGGTGGAGTGCTGCGGTATAGCCATCGACTACGAGCGGCCGGACCGCAGCGTTAACGCAGAGGAAGGCGACTTCTTTGTGGTGACGGACCTAAAGCAAGCGCGCCGACGGTTCATCCAGGCGTTTGTGGAGGAGCGCAGCATGGACGAGGGCGAGGTGCTGCAGGTTGTCGATGTGTGGCCCCACGGATACTTGCGGGTGGAGCGTTTCGGCAAGCAGGTGGCGTACTCGAAGGAGTGGTTCTTCCAGCGTCCCTACCGCGGCCTGCCCAAGGAACCTGCGCAGGCCGTGGTACACCGCCGCGAGGGCCGGCTCTATCGCTTGGCGCCAGGCTACGCCGAGGCCGTCGCCCGCTTCATCGCCCTCTACCAACAGCATCAAGCCGACCACTCCCCCGACCCCTCACACTACCGCCCGACGGGACCGAGGGCGGAGGGGTGACGGGTGGCCTAGGACGGGCTACACTGGCTCCCCAACGGCATACAGGGTGTCTCGTGAGAGATCTGCGCCCGAATCCCATCCGATACCTCCGCCTCTGTTGATAGGTTGGACACGGCAGAACGCCTCTACGTCTTGCAGCGCCCTAAATACGCCCTTCTCTAGGAACGGACGGCAATCAACGCGGCGCATTTCCCCGGTAGCGAATGTCACAAGAAGCGCATAGCCATCCAGCGGCTCAACGGCAGTGATGCGGGGCGCAAGGTCGATGAGTGCTTCAGGCATGTCGTCGTCAGATTAGCGGAGCAATGGTTTGTGGTGGCTCACCTTCAACAGCGGCGGTCCAAGCCTGTTACAGCTCTCGTTCCCGTAGTACGGCCCATGCCTTGACGAGCTTCTCCTTCTTCGAGGGGATTGACCCGGCAAGCACTTCTGCATCTGGGATGCTGACTACGATTTCCTCTCCCGCATATTCAGCATGGAAGTGCGGGGTATGATGCACACGGTTGTCTTGATAGTAGATGTAGATGATGATGCCGAAGAATTCGGAGATGCCAGGCATGATGTGATCCCAGCGTCAAGGAGAATTACTGGTAGTGTGGCAGCTCCCTCACTCGCTCTCGATCATCACGTTGTCGGGGCCGAAGGTGCGGTTGAAGGCGCGCATGAGCTCGGGCGTGGGCTCGATGACGAAGGCGCGGCTGTGGATGCGCTGGTAGCCACCGGGCAGCTCGGGGGCCTCCACGTCGAAGTAGAGCTTGCAGTTGCCGCGGTTGGCGTCACATAGATCACGGATGTGCTCCAGGTCGGCGCGGAGATCGCGCCCCAGGTGGACGCGCAGCACCAGCGAGCGCACCATCTGCTCGCGGACCTTCCACATCGGCACGATCTCGTTGACGACCACCTTGAGGTTGCCGCCGCGCACCTCGGGTACGCCGCGCACGAGCACGACTTCGTCGGGGCGGAGGTACTGCTGCACGCGGTCGTAGGCGTTGGAGAAGCAGACCAGCTCGGCCTGTCCCCGGAAGTCCTCGATGCTGGCAAAGCCCATCGGCTTGCCGCTCTTGGTGGTGCGGTGCTGGACGCTGGTGATGATGCCACAGAACGACTGCTGCGGGCGCGTGTCTTTCTTGCCCCAACCCGGCGCGTTGTCGCTGCTGTACTGCTTCTCCAGCGCTTCGGCGTCGCCGAGCGAGGCAGTGGAGAAGGCGCGCGCCTCGGCGGCATAGGCATCAAGCGGATGCCCAGACATATAGAAGCCCATCAGCTCGCGCTCCTCCTTGAGCATCGCCGAGCGCGACCACGGCTCCGTCATCGGCAGGTTGGGCTCCGAGGCGAAGCCCGCGCCGTCGCCCATCGCAAAGAGCGAGTTCTGCCCGCGTGCGGCGTCAGCCTGGGTTTTCTGCGCGTAGTACATCGCGTCGTCCACCGCGGCCACGAACTGCCCACGGTGCCCCTCGAATACGTCCAAGGCGCCTGCCCGGGCGAGGTTTTCTACCGCCTTCTTGTTGACGGCGTGCAGGTCCAGGTGCTTGGTGAAGTTGAACAGCGACGTGAACGGGCCGTGCTTCGCGCGGGTCTTCTCGATGGCCTCGATGGCGCCCAGCCCCACACCTTTGATGGCGGCAAGCCCGTAGCGCACCTTGCCGTTCTCCACGGTGAAGTAGGCGCTGCTGTGGTTGATGGATGGCGGCAGCACATCGATCTCCAGGTGCCGCGCCTCCTCCAGCACCACCGACAGCTTCTTCGTGTCGCCCATCTCGTTCGTCATCGCCGCCGCCATGAACTCGGGCGGGTAGTGCGCCTTGAGGTACGCCGTTTGGTACGCGACGACGGAGTAGGCGGCCGAGTGGCTGTTGTGGACAACTAAGCCATCGGCGACGAAGTTGTGATCGACATCGACGGTGAGATCGTACGTGTCCTCGACGCCGCAGGGCGTGATGGCCTCGATGGTGTCCCAGAATACATCGGATTGTGCGGCCGATGCGAGCCGGGCCGACCCGAAAAATGTAGCGAGCTTCGCTAACGTGCTCCGCCGGAAGCCTTTCTTATGCTTCGAGCCGCGCCCCTGAAACTCCTTCATCGAGACGCCCGACTGCGCCTGCAATTCGCGCCACGTGAGGCCTGCTGCCCGCCGCTCGTCATCGACCCAAGCACGAATAGCGGCGGGGATCGTGTCCTTGCTCGTCAGCCCGCGTGTGCTGGAGGCTACGTAGTCGCGCAGCAGGTCAAGCTGATGATCCCGCCCGACGATGTGTGGGGCAATACGGGCCAGGAACGCAGGCAGCACGCCCTCGCCGAGCAGATGCACCGTCCAGCCGACGCGGATGCCACCGCGATAGCGGAACTGTTTCTCTCGGAGCGAACTGACGAAGCCGAGGCGCAGCAGTAGCGTCTGCACATCGCGAGCGAGACGCTGGGAGGATGTGGCGTAGTACGGCGTGAACTGGTTCTTGCTGGCGATGAAGCCATCGCCCGTCCAGAGGCGCCCGAGGAAGAGGGCGAGGTCGTCGTCGCAGAGGGTGAACACCTCAGCGGGCACGAACTTGTCGGTGGCTTTCTTGCCGAGCAGGCCGAGGCTTTCGGCCCAGCGGAAGGCGCCGGAGCGCGTGGGCACGGCAGGCTTCACGCGCACGCCCCCCGCGTTCCACGGCCGCTGCCCCGGACGGAAGCGCGTGTCTCGGCCCGTGCTCAGACAGACCTCCATGCGTCCGTTGCGGCGCGTGTCGATGCGGGCGCGGGTGTGCGGGAACTGCGCGGCGTGTGCAGCGAAGTCGTCGATCTGCTCGCGGTCGTTGCTGTAGAAATACAGGCACGTCGGGTGGCACGTGTTGCCTTCGGCCAAGAGCCCTGCCAGCGTCACGAGCTGGTGCGCAGGCCAGGAGGTATCGGTCGCTACGTTGAGCGTACGCGGGGCCGCGACGCGGTCGCCGGGCTGCAAGTCCTCCAAGTTGGTCCAGCAGTCGAGCGTGCGGAACGGGTGGTTGCCTGTGGCCACGATGCGTTTGCCCAGCGCCGTCCGAAGCTCGAAGACGGGCTTGCGGCCGTTCCACATCACATCCGTGACGCGGCGTGGCTGGAGCTGGCCGTCGTTGCCCAGCGCGTGGATCGTGAATGGCTGGCGGGTGCGGAACAGATTGCCTACCGTAGTGCGCTCGCCCGTGGTGGCGTCCATGATCTCGGTGCTAGCCACAACACACTTGTTGAACCCGTAGCCCGAGAACTTCGCCATCATCTCCCAGACGTCCTCGGCCACCTTCTCGTCCACGTTTTGGGCCTTGGCGCCCGCCACGAACTCGGGGTACATGGCGTCCACGATGGACTTCTTCTTCTTGCCCATGCCGCGCCGCATGATGTCGGCTTTGCCGAGCGTGAAGCCGCCCATCACCTGCGCCATCTGCATCACCTGTTCCTGGTAGACGGGGATGCCGTAGGTGGGCTCCAGGATCTCGGCCAGCATCGGGTGTGGATGCTTCACCTCCTCGCGCCCGTGCTTGCGGTCGATATAGTTGGGGATGAGGTCCATCGGGCCGGGGCGGTAGAGCGCGTTCATGGCGATCAGGTCATTGATCGCGTTCGGCTTCAGCTTGCGCATCCACTCGCGCATGCCCGACGACTCAAACTGAAAGATGGACACCGTGTCGCCGCGCTGAAACAGCTCGTACGTCTTCGGGTCGTCCAGCGGGATGTTGTCGAGGTCGAGTTCGATGCCGTGGTTCTCCTTGATGAGCCGCAGCGCGTCGTCGATGACGGTGAGCGTCTTGAGGCCGAGGAAGTCCATCTTCAGCAGCCCGAAGTCTTCCACCCACTTGCCGTCGTACTGGGTGGTCATCACCGTCTCGCCCTTGCTCTTCGACACCGAGACGGGCACGTACTCGCTCACGTCGCCCGGGGCGATGATGACGCCGGCGGCGTGGACGCCCGTGTGCCGCGCCGAGCCTTCGAGCACGTACGCGTACTGCATCAGCTTGCGGATCTGCGGGTTCGGGTCGTTGACGAGCGCCTTGAACTCGGCCACCTCCTTCATCGCCGAGTCCAGGTTGACCTTCGGCCCCTCAGGGATCAACTTGGCGATGCGGTCGGCTTCTTGCAGCGGGATCTGCAGCACGCGCGACACATCGCGGATGACCGACCGTGCGCCCATCGTCCCGAAGGTGATGATCTGGCACACGTTCTCGCGCCCGTACTTCTGTACCACGTAGTCGATGACCTTGCTGCGCCCGCGGTCGTCGAAGTCGATGTCGAT
>JBCDJT010000056.1:0-29186 GCA_038747545.1 Bacteroidota bacterium | reverse complement strand
CTTGCCACGCCGACGTCCTGGAACGCGCCCGTGCCGTCGTTGAGGTACAGCTGGTCGGGCTCGCGGTCGTTGGCCACAAACAGATCGGTCCAGCCGTCGCCATTGACGTCCCACGTGGTAGCGCCGAGTGTCTTGCCGGGATTGCCGCCAAAGCCTGCCGCCTCGGTCGCGTCCTCAAACGTGCCATCGCCGCGGTTGCGGTAGAAGCGGCTGGGCTCGGCGGTGTAGATCTCGGGGGTGCAGTACGACTTCTCGGTGCCATCGAACGTGCAGGCGATGTCCGTCTCGGGCGTCCAGTCCACGTACTTGCCAATGAACAGGTCGAGGTCGCCATCACGGTCGGCGTCGAAGAGTTGGGCGGCGGTACTCCACGAGTCGGCGCTGCTGACGATGCCTGCCGCCTGCCCCACCTCGGTGAAGCGATTGCCGTCGTTGCGCCAGAGTTGGTTGGCGCCTACAGCGGTCAGGATGAGGTCTACGTCGCCGTCGCCGTCGAGGTCGCCCGCGGCGAGGCCCATGCCATAGGCTGAGGCAGCGTCCAGGCCCATCGCAGTGGTCACATCGGCGAAGGTGCCGTCTTGCTGATTGCGGAAGAGGCGGAGCGCGGGGCGTGTGTCGCCTTCGTCCCACGTGCGGCCTTGCACGAGTACGATGTCGTCCCAGCCGTCGCCGTCGTAGTCGACGAAGCCCCCGCCGCCGCCCATCGTCTCGGGAAACCACCGCTGCCCCACCGCGCCCGTCTCATGGCGGAAGTCGCCCAGCCCCGCTTCCGCCGTGACGTCGGCGAAGGACCACGCAGCTGTTGGGTCGGCATCCCCTCCTGTCTGATCGGGCACACTGCAGGCGGCGAGCAGGAGGCAAAAGACGATGACACAGGCGCGGCCCGTCGTCCGCCGGACGACGCTACAGTGTGCTAACACCGTATCGGCACGGCTCATACCAGTTCCAGAAACCCGAAATATAGCACGAAACTCTCTTTTGTCATCCCGAGCGCAGCCGAGGGATCTCCCCCGTATTCGAATTGCACAACTCCATAGTGGGAGATCCCTCGGCTCTGGCCTGCGGCCTCCGCTCGGGATGACAAGCTGGGACGCAAACTCATCTTTCAGGATTGGCTGTGCATGACAAGCTGAGACGTGAAAGCATCTCTCACCACCACGCTCAATCCAGCACTTTGACCTTGATGTCGCGGAAGTGGACGCGGCTGCCAGGGTCATGCGCTTGCAGGGCGAACGTGCCGCTGCCGATGACGCGGGTGTCGTCCACGCCGTCACGGCCGCTGGGATCGTCGGGCTCGGTGTAGTCGGTACACGTCTCGCCGTTGACCTTGACGATGATGCGCTTGCCCACGACCGTCACCTCTTGCGTGAACCACTCGTTGTCGGGCACCAGTTGCTCGGTCACGTCGTCTACGGCGTAGAGGCTACACGTTTTGCGCGGGTCGGCGGTGTAGGTGTTGTTGACCTGCACTTCGTAGCCGTGATCGGGCCAGCCTTCGTCCTGGAACTGCGTGTGGAAGTACATGCCCGCGTTCGAGTTGGGCATGGTCATGACCTCGGCGCTCCAGACGAAGTTGGTGAAGGCGTGGTCCTCTACCTCGCCCATGTAGAAGAGGTGGCTGCGGTCGCCGTGCGCTACGATCTCGCCGTCGGCGAACGAGAAGGCGTCGGTGTTTTCGCTGGCGGTCCAGTTGGCGTAGCTGGCTTCGGTGCCATCGAAGAGCATGACCCACTCGGCATCGGCGGGGATGACAGGCTCAGCGCCGGGATCGCCTTGGTCAACGGTGACGGGCTTGGGGCCGCAGGCCACCAACAGCAGGGCAAGGGCAAGGAAGGTGAAGCGTGAGGCGTTGTGCATCGTGAGAATCCCGTACTCGGGTGACGTTTTGGCGGCGGTGCGGCTATCTTGTTCGAAGATACGTGTTCTGCGTGAGGAATCCAGACGCCACTTGCGCGCCTCTCGGGATGCTCACTACCGTTGTTCTCTCCGTTGTACCTGCTTGTTCTCGCTATGCGCCGTCTCTGTAGTACACTGTTCGTTCTCTTCCTGCCCCTCCTCGCCTTCGGCCAAGGCTCGCCGCAGTGGCAGCAGCGCGTGGCCTACGAGATGAACATTGAGATGGACACCGAGCGCCATCAGATGCAGGGCACGCAGCAGCTGCGCTATGCCAACAACTCACCCGACACGCTGCGGCACGTCTACTACCACCTCTTCTTCAACGCCTTCCACCCCAACTCGATGATGGCGGAGCGCAACCGCCACCTGCCCGACCCCGACGGGCGCATCGTGCCGAAGATCTGGAACCACGGCCCCGAGGAGATCGGCTACCACAACGTGCAGTCGCTCACGCAGGACGGCACAGCCACGACCTACGAGGTCAACGACACGATCCTGAAGGTGAACCTCGCCCGGCCCATCTTGCCCGGCCAGACGGTGACGTTCGACATGGTGTTCGACTCGCAGATCCCCAAGCAGACGCGCCGCAGCGGCCGCGACAGCGCCGAGGGCATCGACTACTCGATGAGCCAATGGTACCCGAAGATCGCGGGCTACGACAGCCGCGGCTGGCACGCCGACCCGTACGTGGGGCGCGAGTTCATCGCACCGTTTGGCACGTTCGATGTCAAGATCACCATCCCCGGCGAATACGTCTTGGGCGCTACGGGCGTGGTGCAAAACGGTGACGAAGTCGGCTACGCGTATGGCGACGGCGCCCCGGCCGATCCAGCCGCCGAGACGCTGACGTGGCACTTCGTGGCGGAGGACGTACACGACTTCGCGTGGGTGGCCGACCGCGACTACGTCCACGAAACCTTCGAGAGCAACGGCATCACCTACCACCTGCTCTACCAGGACGACAACATCGAGCGCTGGCGCATGATGAGCACGTGGGTGCCGCAGATCATCGAGCTCTTCAGCGATATGTACGGGCGCTACCCCTACCCGCAGTTCACCGTGGCGCAGGCGGGCGACGGCGGCATGGAGTACCCGATGATCAACTTCATCACGGGCAACCGCGCGCCGTTCTCGCTCTTCGGCGTGACCGCGCACGAAGCCGCGCACGAGTGGTGGTACGCCGCCATCGGCTTCAACGAGGCTGACTACGCGTGGATGGATGAGGGCTTCACCAACTATGCCACCACCGAAGCCTTCGCCCGCATCATCGGCAACCAGCCCGCGGGCAACCATACAGGCTCGGTGCAGAGCATCGTCAACATGCACCAGCTGGGCTTTGCCGAACGCTTCAGCACGTCCGCCGACTGGTTCGACACGAACGCAGGCTACGGTACCACCGCCTACTCGGGCGGTCAGCTGGTGGCACACATGCTCGGCTATATCATCGGCGACGCGCAGCGCGACCAGTGGTTCAAGGAGCTGTACCGCCGCTTCCTCTTCAAGCACCCCAACCCGTATGACGTGGAGAAGGTGGCCGAGGACGTGAGCGGCATGGTGCTCGACTGGTTCTTTGAGCAACTCACCAATACGACGCGCACGCTCGACTACGCCGTGACGGGCTTCGAATCCAACCCAGCGGGCAACAGCTTCCTGACGACATTCACGCTGGAACGCAAGGATGCGATGGTGACGCCCAACGACGTGCGGCTTGTGCTAGAAGATGGCACCGAGCAATGGGTACACATCCCGGTCGTTGTAGCGCACGGACACAAGCCTGTGCCCGATGGCTGGATCGTCACCGATCCCTGGCCGTGGGTGGCGCCCTCGTACACGTTCACCGTCGAAACGCCCAGCCGTGCCCTGCGCGCCGACCTCGACCCCGAACTCCGCACGCCCGACCAGAACCGCCTCAACAACAGCAGCCGCTTGCCCAAAGACGTGGCGTTCCTCAAGCCCGCCAGCCCATCGTACAGCACCTATGGCATCGGCTGGTCGCCCACGGCGTGGTACAGCGATCAGTTTGGGCCGGGCGTGGGCGCGCAGCTCAAGGGCGGCTACGTCTTTGGCAAGCACCAGGTGGAAGCGAAGCTGCAGCTCTGGCCGCTGGTGATTGCGAGTGACGGCGACGACCCTGAGTTCGACCAGTACGTGCTCAGCGTGGCGTGTGGCTCCATCCGATGCCGCACGGAGCCCGTTGCCCCCATCCTGTCTTGGTTCGACGGCATCGACTACCGGCTTGGCTACGCGACAACCTTGGGAGCTGCGCATCAGCAGACCTCGCTGGCGTTGTCAGCCACCAAACAGTTGGGCCTGATGGAGCACCGGGTGCAGTTGGCGAAGCGCTTTACGGATCGCTTTGACCGCACCTACTTCCGAACGTCCCCACAGCGCGAGCTCTCGGCCACGCTCACGCATCTGCTCGCGCCAACCGACAGGCGGTTTTGGAATCCGCTGATCAGCCCCGACACGGAAACCAACTTCGCCATGCTCCAACTCCGCTATCGCCTCAGCCAGAACAGCGACTACGTGACCCTGACGGCTCAGGTAGGGGGCGCCTTGAATACCAACCGTGATGTAGAACGCGTGAGCCTTGGCGGCACGGCCTCGAAAATCACGCTCGATGCCAAGAAGAGCACGCAGCTGGGCGCATGGACGGCATCTGCAGCGATGCGTGTGGGCTTTGGCGCGGGGCGGCTTGCCACGCACGAGCAGTACCGTTTGGGTGCAGGCACGTGGTACGAGACGTGGCAGAACGATGCGGCGCGGCATCTGCTCGCCACGACCAACACCGAGGGGCAGATCTCCGCACTCAACGGCACTGGCCCGGTGGCCTACACACTCCCCACCAACTTGATCAGCGGCTCCTTTGGCGGTGCGCCCGTCCCACGCGGCGTGGCCAACGGCTTCCAAGGCCCTCTGCCTGGTCGCCACATCCTTTCAGGGCGCCTTGTCATTGAGAGCCCAGCGCTAGGCCGCAACGCCCTGTCAGCTCTCAAGCTGAACGCGTTCAGCGGGCTTGGCAAGACCTGGGCACGCTTCCCGACCGCTGCCGAGCTCGCCTTCGGCCAAAACACCACCAGGGCAACGGAATTCGGTGATGTTGACTTCGTGGCCGATGCCGGTGTAGGCTTCTCGTACAACGTCACCCAAGTACGCTCGCTTAGGCGCTGGACGGGGCAATCCGACGTCCTCCAAGACCTCAACGTGCTGGTGCAGTTCCCGCTCTGGGCTAGCGACTCCACGGGCTCAGCAGGCGATGGCTTTGCATTCCGCTGGCTCGTCGGCATCCAGGTCCAGCCGTGAGATGAATCTGGTCGATGGCTTCGCGAGGATATCCCTCCTGGCAGCACACTGCTCAGATGCGAATCAGGTAGGTGAGCTTGACGATGGCTACGCGGTCGAGCAGGACGACGGAGCGGCGCGGGTCGAGCGGGTCGTCCTCGCCGAGGGCATAGGCGGTGTTGAACACCACGAACAGGTCGCTGCCCGGGGTATGGATCCAGTTGAACCGGATGTTGGCGCGCAGCTGCTTCGAGAAGTTGTCGTACTGGATGAGCGTCTTCCCAAACAGGTCGCGGCTGAAGGCGGTCGAGAGCGATAATGACCCGACGGTGGCGGCGAATGCGCCGTTGCCAATATCGATGACAGAGTGCTGGATCTCAGCCTCCGCGGCGAAGCCTGGCGAGGGCCGCACGCCCAGCTCGAACTCGAACTCGGCGCGGGTGCCGGAGAAGAAGCCACCATACTCAACGCCCACCTCCCCGTAGAGGGGGCGGCTCTCATCGGTCTGCACGTTGGCGAACGCTTGGGTCTTGCCATAGTCCCCGATCGGTACGGTCTGGCCCTCGCGAATCTCGAAGGGCTGCTCCAAGCGCTCGAAGGCGCGGCGAACGCCCACGCCACCTTCATGAGCGCGCACGGTCTCGAGAAATACCTCGAACTCAGCCTCGGATGACTCAAGGACGCCATCTAGGCTCCAGAAGCCCGAGACATCGATATCGCTGTAGAACAGACGCAGCCCATACGGCTCATCATCAAGGGGCTGGCGTAGGAAGGTACTCGTTCCCAACCGCTGATAATTGCGGCGGCGCACGAAGCCGAGCGCGGGATCGTAGTTGCGGCCCACCGCCGAGTACGCCCCACTGATGCCGTAGCGGTCGTTGGCGAGTTGGCCGAAGAACAGTCCCGCCGTACTGGAACGCTCAGGATCAGTGTCCCAGACCTGCGTGAACCAGGTGCTGATCTCGCTATTCTGCCCCAGCCGGGCCTGCGCGTCCACACCCACCGCCGTGTTGCGGCGCTCGCGGTTGTCAAAGTTGGTCACGATGCCGCCCACGGTGGTACGCGGCAGCACGTCGGCGCGGACGCGAGCAACGGTGTTGTTGGTAGACGCCGAGCCCAGCAGGTCGCCCAGCTCAGGACCCGTCTCGATGTTGAGCATGCCCACGGAAAGCGGACCGACTTGTCCCGTCAGGCGCGCGCCCGCCAGGATCGACTCGGTGAGGCCGATGCGGCGCGAGAAGAAGGTCTGCGTCACCCGTCCTGTGCCGTGCTCGAAGAGGCCTGCGCGCTCCAGGAAGAACTCGCGTTGCTCCGGGAAGAACAGGCTGAAGCGGCTGAGGTTGATCTGCACGCCGTCGGCCTCGACCTGCGCAAAGTCGGTGTTGACCGAGGCGTCGAGCGTGAGCGCCGAGGTGATGCCGTACTTGATGTCCACGCCCGCATCGGCGGTGAACTGCGCGGACTCGGCGGGCAGGTTGACATCGGGGCGGGCCTGCTGCGCACCCGAGATGCCATAGGGCTTGATCTCCAAGTTGCGCCCCGGCTGGATGCCGCGCAGGCCACGCAGCACGCCATACTGCGACACCGTAGCCAGCGCCATGAAGCTGCTGCCCCGGTCCAGCCCGATCTCAGGCCAGATAACCCGCTCGTCGTTGCGAATGATGGACCGCGACAGCATCAGCCCAAACTCTACCTCCTCCTCGTCTGGAAAGCGCAGCTGGTTGAACGGGATGGCGGCTTCGAGCGTCCAACCGTTCTCGTCGATGACGGTCTCGGAGTAGAAGACGGCGTCCCACGAGAAGCTCTCGAACCCGATGTCTTCGTCGGTGACCAGCGCGTCGTCCTGGGTGCCGAGCGCGTTCATCTCGAAGAGGTAGGCGTTGCGGCCGTCGCGGTAGGTGTCGAGGCCGATGAAGATGTGGTCGTCGTTGCCGTTAGGCCCGCCGCGCTCCAGGTTGCGCGCGCGGATGAGCGAGGGCGTACGGTCGTGGTTGCGGAAGGCGAAGTACAGGAAGTCGCGATCGTAAGCGATGCGTACCTCGGTGTCCTCTGTAGGCGCTTCACCCGTTTGGGGCCATACCTGCGTGAACACGGTGATGGGTTCAATCTGCTGCCAGAGTGGCTCATCCAATCGACCGTCCACGCGGGGCGCGTCCTCGGCAAAGACCGCCGTAACCGCAGCGGCAGATGGGGCATCGGGCTGGGCGCTGGCAGCTCCTGCCATCGCGATGCACATGACCATCAGAACGGAGAAGAGGCGGAGCGCAAACCTAGGCAGTATGCTGCGGGGCGAGGCGCTTGGGAATGCACACATAGATGGGTTGATCGAACTACACGCAGGCGTCAACAAATCCGAGGAAAGGCAGGGCGAAAACTAACACCGAGCCCTAGCACATCGTCCGAATTTTCTGCGTAGTTCACACGCTTGAGCTATGCCGGGCCAGGTGGTGCCTACTGCTGGTTCAGCGCGTTGTCGTAGTCGGCACCCGTCAGGCTGCGCAGAACGGATTGCTGCCACGTGCCGAGGGCAGCCTGCATGCGCCGAACCGTGGCGGGCTGGGCGGCGGCGAGGTTGGTCGTCTCGCCAGGGTCGGTGCGGATATCGAACAGCTCAATGCTCGGGTAGGCTGGCGTCTCACCATCGTGGACGACGAGCTTGTACTGGCCATCCAACATCACGCGGGCGCCGTGGACATCGGCCGAGTCAATAGTGGGGTGGTGGTAATTGCGGAAGCTGCGCGTGGCCACGCCGTTCATCAACTTCACGAGCGGCGTCGTGCCAGTCTGCAAGTCGGGCTCAATCCAGGGTGTGGTTTCGGATAGGGTCTTGTGGCGGGACCGGAAGTCCCAGAAGAAGATCGGCGGACGGTTCGTCATGCGACCCTCAAGCACCGGGAGTAGGCTGGTGCCGTCGAGCGGGCGGCTGGGCAAGGTACAAGCGTCTACGAGGTGGCAGAGCGTAGGGAGGATGTCGGTGGTCACGGCGTTTGTTGCGCTCGTGCCTGGCGCGGTGATACGCGCGGGCCACTCGATGACGGTAGGGGCGCGGATGCCGCCGTCGTAGAGCTGCCCCTTCCTGCCGCGTAGCGGCGAAGCCAGCACGCCGCTGGGCGGGGTGCCGTTGTCGCTGGTGTACCAGACGAGCGTGTTCTCGCGCAGGCCCTCCTGCCTCAGCGCATCCCGCAGCGTGCCGATGGCGCGGTCCATGGCCGTGATCTCGGCGTAGCGCTCGCGCAGCACCTCGCCGAGCGGCCGTGTCACCTGCTGCCCCGTCTCGTTGGACGTTAGGCGGACGCTGTCGCGATCCGCATACAGGTCCGGCAGGTCGTCGTAGCGAGCCAAGTCCTCGGGTAAGCCGCTGTAGGGCTCGTGCGGCGAGCCGAACCACACGACAGCGAAGAACGGCTGTCCGTTGGCTTTGGCTTCACGGATGAAGCGGATCGCCTCCTCCACCAGCACCGCCGAGCTTTCGCCTTGGAAAACCTCGGGCGGACCGCCATTACGCGACAAGGGCGGGTCGAGCTCGAAGAAGTTGTCGTGCGACAGCCATGCGTCGAAGCCCAGCGCGCCCGGACTCTTCGGCGACGCGGCCTTGACGGGGCCGACGTGCCACTTCCCAAAGTGCCCGCGGCGATACCCCGCCTCGCCGAGCAGATGGGCGATGGTGATTTCCTCAGGCCGCAGCGAATAGTTGGGCGCGAAGGTGCCGTAGCGGTTCGGGTGGCGACCGGTGAGGATGCTAGCGCGGGTCGGCGAGCACGACGGGTGGGCGGCGTAGAAGCGGTCGAGGCGCAGGCCCGTGGCGGCCATCTCGTCGAGGACGGGCGTGTGTAGGTGGGGGTGGGCGTTATATCCGGTCTCCTCCCAGCCGTGGTCGTCGCCCATGAGCAGGATGATGTTTGGCGGCGTGGCGGCGTCTTCGAGTTGACAGCTGAGTAGTAGGCCCAACACTGAGAGGAGAAGGAAGCGCGAGGCGTGCTTGGCGAGACTCATCATACTTGTCAAACTCTATCGCCTCGACAATGAACAACTCTCTTCATCCTCCTCCACCTTCCTCGAGCAATTTTGTGAAGCCGTCTGCTAATCGGGTGACACTGCTCCCAAAACTGGCTAAATCCTTCAAATGGCGGTAAACCTTACCCACCGCCTCAAATGTAGTAGGAGACTCTTGGTTGATCTCCTCAAGTGCTCCTGTATTTAGGCGGAGTTGGACTCCCATATTTGCATAACCCTTGCGAAAGGCGTCAGCTCCCTCAATGGGATACAGACGAAGGGCACTTGCCAGGACCGATGCGACAAGGCTCAGTAGATTGACCGCTGCTGTTGAAAGTGCGCCTGATTCTCTCGCAGCCAGAATCTCACCTAGAAGACCCTCTAAATACTCCAGATCGTCTACGGCTACCTCCTGCTCTCTGTCAGCGACCAGAGCAGGCATAAGTGCTAACAGAAGACGTCTATCTCCACCAAGAAGGGTATTCATGCTACTGGCCCAAGTATCATTTATGTGCTTCGGGGCGACTAGTCGATAAAGCCCTTTGAATAGTGCATCGACATCCTCACGTAAAACTCCGTCGACCAGCAAAACTGCCTCTTCCGCTTTGATGAGTTGCCGATAAATTGCACCAAGCAGTTCATACAACTCCGCGTTCTCTGCATAGTTAGCTATGTCCTCAAATCCAAAAACGCCCATCCAAGCTTGCTGAAGCGTCTTAGCTCGCTGCAAACGCAAGCGTTCGAAAACCCGCCTCAGCCTCAGCCCAGCGTTGTACGGCTGCATTTCCATTTCAGACCCAAGTTATAGTTTACTTGGGTGCATCTACTCCTTTAAACGCGGCCCGTTCTGGTTTCCCTGCTTGGCACGATGTGTGATTGTAGGGTTCTCACCCACAGCTTGCCTCCCCATCTCATGACCGTCGCGTTTTACCTTCTCCTCGCTATCGGGCTCTTCGTGATCGCGTATACCGTGCGCCACTACGTCTTCACGTTCAACCGCGCCTTTGCGGAGCAGCGCTACCCGTATGCCACCATCGAAGACGGCCAATGGCCCAGCGTCACCGTGTTTGTGCCCGCGCACAACGAAGAGCTGGTGATCGCGCACTGCCTGGACGCCCTCCTCCGTGCCGACTACCCCGCCGACCGCCTCCGCGTGGTCCCGCTCAACGACCGCTCGAAGGACAACACAAAGGCCATCATCGACGACTACGTGGCGCGCTACCCCGGACGTTTTTTCCCCATTCACCGCACGGGCGGCACACCGGGTAAGTCGGCAGCGCTAGCGGAGGCGTGTGAGGGCTTGGAGTCGGAGGTCTTCCTGGTCTTCGATGCCGACTATATCCCTGGCCGCATGCTCATTAAGCAGCTCGTGGCGCCGTTCTTCGACCCAGAGGTCGGCTCCGTGATGGGGCGCGTGGTGCCAGTGAACGCGGGCGCCAATCTGCTCACGCGGCTGCTCGACCTGGAGCGCTCGGGCGGCTACCAGGTGGACCAGCAAGCACGGATGAACATGCGCCTGATCACGCAATATGGCGGCACAGCGGGCGGCATGCGCACGGCTGCGCTGGAGGAGGCCGGCGGCTGGAATCCGCACACACTGACCGAGGACACCGACGCCTGCTGCCGCCTCCTGCTCACAGGCTGGAAGGTGGCCTACCTCAACTACTGCGAGTGCTACGAGGAGGTGCCCGAAGTGTGGCGCGTCCGCGTTAAGCAGATCGGCCGGTGGGCGCAGGGCCACATGCAAGCCTCGTTCGAATTCCCCTTCCCGTTCATGGACAGCCGCGTGCTCTCCCGTCGTGAAAAGTTCGACGGCCTGCTGTTCCTCGGCGTCTACAGCATGGCGCCCGTCATCCTAATCGGGTGGATCGTGGCGCTGGCGCTGTTCTTCCACGGGCAGTTTGCCATGGAGGGCTTCGTAGCGCTCCTCGCCATTGCCTCATACAGCTCGCTCGGCAACTTCGCCGCCTTCTTCGAAATCGCCGCTGCAGCCCGCTTAGACGGCTCTCGGCGCCGTATTCGGCTGCTGCCGCTCAACGCGTTCGGCTTCCTCGTGAGCTTGATCGCGGTGACGAAGGCCGCCTGGAAGCAGACCAAGGTTGCCGTCGTTGGGGGCGAGTTGGTGTGGGATAAAACACAGCGTTTCCGCGCCGCCAAACAGCCCTCGTCATGATCAACGTCCTTGCCGTCCTTGCCCTCGTCGGCGTCACCATCGGGGTGGCCGCGTTGCCGCTGTGGCCCGCCTTGCGCGAGCTACGGCACCCCCGTGACACCGCGCCGCTCGACATTGCGGATGTGGACTATGGCGACATCCGGTCGGCGGCAGAACGGCTGACAACGATACTCGCTGAACAGCCGCTCGACACCTTGGCGCACACGCTTGTCCCACTCGGGCCCGGCATTGAGGGCCGACGCATCAGCCTGCCCGCACCGCACACCGATGTGCTCCTGGCTACCGAGGCTGAGGCGGTGCGCGACGTCACCCTCAGTGAGCACGCGGTTCTCTACAGCACCGCCCGCGTCGTCGCGCTCTCGGACAGCCGCCTGCCCGCGTTGTACGCTACGCAGTGGGCCCGCCTAGAGCCCGGCACGGCGATCCTTGCGTGGGCGTTTGCCGACGTACTCATCGCAGGCGCTGGCGTACAGCTCGCGGGCACCGCCGATGCCGCGTCGGCCATCCACCTTCACCCCGGCGTGCAGTTCGAGCGCGTGCGGGCACCCAAAGTCTACATCGGCGATGCGATGCAGGCGCCGCGACCCCTTAGCCCATCGACCGGCAAACGGCCCCGCCACCTGATCCAGGGCGATCTGGACATCCCCAGCGGATCGGTACTCGACGGCGACTATGTCGTCCACGGTACCACTACGCTGAGCGATGACGTGACCATCAATGGCGCGCTCAAGAGCTACGGGCCTATCACCACAGGCGCACGGTGTACGGTGACGCACGCGCTGATGACCGAGCAGCACCTGACACTCGGCCCCGACAACACGCTGGGCGGCCCGGTGCTTGCCGAAACGCACCTCGACGCCGCGCCGGGCTTGCAAGTCGGCTCTGCGTCCAGCTTGGCAACGCTTTCGGCCTCAACGATCGCGTTACGCCCCACTAGCCGCGTCTACGGTACCGTTTGGGCAAAGGATGGCGGAAAAGTCGTCGCCGCTTGAGGCAAATTTGGTCTTCCCTCTCTGTATGAAACGGTCCATTCAGCGGGCCAGGGTGGGCTATATCTGCGCTTTTGCAAGGTAGACTCGGCTGTATCGGCTGGATTCGCGGTTTTCTTAAATCCATGTAGGGTTGGCACGGTGTCTGAATGCAGGGCCAGACATTACATCCGTGCAAGGGTTTTCCCCACATCCACCCCAGGGGTCTACCCGCATCACCTGACCACCCTCCCGCTTCCCACCCTGTATGCAGACTGTCCTCATGTGCATGGGCACGCGCCCCGAGATCATCAAGATGGCGCCCGTATACCATGCGCTGCGCAAAAACGACATCGACGTGGAAGTGCTCCACACGGGGCAACACACCGACATCGCGTGGCCACTGTACGAGTTCTTCGAGATCGACCCCGCCTTCGTCATCACGCTGGAGCGCGAACGCAACTCGGTGGCGCACTTGGCGGCCCTCATCCAGGACAAGATCGACCAAGTCCTGACCGCCTACTCGTTCGATGCCGTGCTCGTCCACGGCGATACCACCTCGGCATACGCCGCTGCGCAGGTCGCCTTCTACCACCAGATCCCGGTGGGTCATGTGGAGGCCGGTTTGCGCTCAGGTGACTGGACCGATCCGTTTCCCGAGGAGCACAACCGCCGCATGATTGCTCAGCTGGCCACGTGGCACTTTGCGCCAACGAGCCAGGCCGCCGCCAACTTGGTCGACGAGCGCGTGCCGTTCGGCACCATCTTCAACGTGGGCAACACCGTGGTCGATGCCGCGACGTGGAGCTTGATGCGCTTCGAGCTGCTGCGCGGCGAGGACCAGCCGCTCTCCTCCTACTTCGACGAAGTGGAGCAGATCGCGCGGCAGCAGAAGCTGGTGCTCGTGACGGCGCACCGCCGCGAGAACTGGGACCTCGGCATCGAACGCGTGGCCGTAGCCGTGGCGAGGCTAGCCGCCAAGCACGCTGACCTGACCTTCGTCTGGCCCGTCCACCCCAACCCCATCGTCCGCGAGACCGTCGAGCGCGTGCATACGTCGATGGAGCCGGAGGTCGCGCAGCGCGTCAAGCTGATTGCCCCGCTGGACTACCTGGAGCTGCTATGGACGCTGCAGCACGCCTGGCTCGTCATCACCGACTCCGGCGGCATCCAGGAAGAAGCCGCCTCGCTCGACACGCCTGCGCTGGTCGTCCGCAAGACCACAGAGCGTCCTGAGCTGATCGCCTCAGGCGGCGGCGCGCTCGTAGGCACAATGGTCTACACCATCCAGTCGCACGTGGAGCGGCTGCTGCGCCAGCCCGAGCACTACCACACCATGCGGAGCGCCCGCTGTGCCTTCGGCGACGGCCGCGCCGCCGACCGCATCGCCTTCTACCTGAAACGCGCGCTCCTGTCGGGCACCGACCGGCCTGACACCGACCAAGCCATCACCACGGCTCCTGCTCCCCTTTACGTCCTGGCTGCCTGATGCGTACTGCTTTCTATATCGCGCTTGCGCTCTTTGTCCACGCGGGCTGGCCCACTGCACCCGCTGTGGCTCAGCCCAGCGTCACCGTCCGTGCCGTTGGGGATGCTGCGCACATGACCAGCAGCCTCGGCTCGTGGCACGGGCAGCAGGTCAGCGTGCAGCATACCTTATCGGACCGTGTGAGCTGGAACCTGAACCTGGCGCACTACAACCGCTTCGACGCCAAGGGCGAGGCCCAGACGTTGCAGGTTCACTACAGCGCCGATGCGGGCTGGACGCTCGGCGGCGCGTTCCAGTCGAGCAGCCGTGGCTTCTTTCTGCCAGAGCGTACGCTTGAGGTCTCGGCGCGCTACGCCATGAGCCCGGTCTTGCTGGATGTGGGCGTGGCACGGCTGCGCGCCCGCGATGAGCACCGCGACGTGCGCCTGCATGCAGGCACGGCTTGGTACACGCCCATCCCTACGCTGGTCGTTCAGACCGGGGTCTATGCCACGCACAGCATGCCCGGCACCGTGCTCGCGGTCCAAGGCTACGGCGTCATTCAATATGGCGCAGTAGGCCAGTACCACATCGTGGCGCGCTACCAGCAAGGCGACGAGGCCTATCAGCTCCTCGGCGACGAGGCTCTCCTCGTCCGCTTCCCCAGCCGCTCGCTCAGCGCGACATGGCAGGGCTGGATTCAGCCCACGTGGGGCGTCTCGCTGGGCATGACGCACTACCGCAACCCGTTTTATCAACGCACGGGCGCTACGGCGGGGGTCTTCGTCCAATGGCCTTAATCCCAACCCAGACCACTGCTCGAGCCCTCAACGTTGTCATCCCGAGCGAAGGCCAGAGGCCGCAGTCGAGCGCGCGAAGCACACCGCAGGTATATCTCCCACTTTGGCGTCGTGCAGTCCGTAACCGGGGGAGATCCCTCGGCTCCGCTCGGGATGACAATAGCGCGCGGGCTGCTTATCCCGTAACCCAGCCGTCTCTGCCCCACTCGAATTTGGTCTTCCAGCCCTATGGCATCCTGCGGCGCAAGCGGGCTTTCCGCACCATCGCGTTCGGGCCGCGCCAGCTGATGGCGACCACCTTGCTCACGGTGGCCCTCTCCGCGCTGTGGTACATGGCGTGGCCGTTTGTACAGGCGTCCTGGGGGTGGCTGTTCGCGACGGCGAGCCCGTGGCTCAACCTCCCCGCCACCGTTGGCAGCACCACACACGTGTGGCCTGTCTACGGCGAGATTGCGCTGCCCACCCTCGAACTCACGGGCCGCTCCGTGCATGGCGGCACTTGGACCTCAGCGTTAGGCATAACGCTGTTCGTGGCGTGGGCCTCGACGAAGCTGCCCGAGCGCTTCATGCCGCTCACCTACTTCCTCCGCACCATCGTGCTGCTTGAAGCGGTGTCGCTCGTCTACTTCGCCGTGACGCCCGAGACGTTTCCGTATACGCTCTCCGGCTACATCGGCAACATGCTGCACACGGGCGCGGCGCTGATTGCGCTGGTGCCTGTCATCTACGGCTTCACGCTGTTTCCCTTCGACATCCCGTGGCGCCATAAGATCGGCTTGAGCCTGCTCACGATGGGCTACCTCGCCGTGTTTATCCCGCTGCAATACCTGACCCATGCGGTGCTGCTCTACAGCGGCTCGCTCATCTTCCTGCCGACGCTCTACATGCTGCTCGGCATCCCGCTCGATGTGCTCGCCCTGATCGCGCTCTATGCGTGGGGCATGAGCTGGCCTGGCCGGCTCGACGACATCGGCGACCACCCCACCACTGCCCACAACCACGCCACCGCTCAACCACTATGACTACCGCACGCTTGTCCCACATGGGCGTCGGTCTCGCGCTCCTACTCGGCCTCACCGCTCCCCTGGCCCACGGTCAGGTTCGGATCGAGTGGACCTCTGGCCCCGCCTTTTACGTCAGCCCCAATGCGATCCAAGGCCAATACGTCTCGTACCGCATCACCAACGTCTCGTCCACACGCGGCTACACCGATGTATGGGCCGAGATCTCAGATCTAACGGGCTCCTCGGTGCAGCTCGCTCCGAACGAGTCGCCGTTTTTTTGGGTGGGCACGCTGGGTCCCGAAGAGAGCAAGGGGGTTTTCTTCTACTTGGAAGGGACGGGCACTACTGCGGCTGCCCAACCGCATACGCTCACCATCTACGAGGGCGATCCATCAGACGGCGTCACCATTGGGCGCGACCTGTTCGCCTACACCCACGTGGAGGAGTCGGCTACGACGACGCAGAGCGCGATCACCGATGTCTACCTCGTCAACGCGTCGCCCACGCTGGGCGCCACCTTTGCGCTGCACGTGGAAGGCACCACGGGCCACATGGGCCGCGACCGTGTAGGCCTGCTCTCGCCTGCAGGACGGCTGGACTGGCCTGCCGAGGCGTTTGACCTCATCGAGACCCACATCACGTTCTCGGGCGGCAACACCGCCACATGGACCAACACCCTGGGCGCCACCCTCGGACGCCGCTCCAACACGGCCTACCACGCTACCTACACCTTCCGCGTGAAGGGCCCCAACCTCAAAGCCGCGCCGATCTGCCCCGTGAGCCACTTCAGCAGCGGCGTGCAAACCCGTCATGACCCGCTCGTCTGCACAGGCGGCTCGGGCATCGCCGTGGTGAACCTGCCCGTCACGGAGAGCTACGTGTACCTCAACCATACGGCGGCCACCGACATCCTACCCGATGGCGGGGTGCTGGACTTTACCGCTACCATTCGCAACGCCTCCGCCAGCCAGACGGCGGCACTCGACGGCTTCACGGTAGACCTGCCGCGCTTCCCGGCAGGCGCGACCTATGTGGCTGGCTCTACGCAACTGGACGGCGTAGCCTGGCGCGAGCCCATCCTCGACGGCACCACGCTCTACTGGCCAGGCCCCATCGCTCTGCCCGCTCGCGGTAGGGCTGTGGTTACCTACCAGCTCGACCTCCCCGCCACACAAGGTACGTACGACGTGGCGGCTACAGGACGCATCGGCACCTTGCAGATCGACCGCACCACGAACCTCTCGGACGACCGCCCGGCCATCGCCTCGGTCTTCGTCGGGAACGTAGCCGACCTTGAATTGGACGTCCGGGTGAACGCGCCGACGGTGTCAGTAGGGCGCGAGGTGACATTTTCGGTTGACGTCAGCAACCGCAATGGCAGCGACGCCTCAGGCGTGCAGGTCAGCAACCCGCTGAGCAACTTGCCCGCAGGGATCGCCCTCAAACAGATCAGCCCACAGCGTGGCACGTACAACACCGCCTCAGGGCTGTGGAACGTAGGCACCGTGCAGCGCGGCGAGACCGTCACGTTCGACTTCACCGTCGAGATCATGGCCGACGGCGCCTACACGGGCTGTGCCGAGATCGCACAAAGCTCGCCCACCGACCCCGACTCTACGCCGTACGACGGCATCCGCCAGGACGACCTCGCCTGCGCCACGACCACCACGCAGGGCGCCACGCCGGGCAGCGATGCCGGGCTCGAGTCCAACGGCCGCCTCGCGGGCAAACTCGCCCAGCGCTACTACCAGCGCAGCCACCAGCACGACGCGGGCAAAGGCGGTCTCGGCCTGCGCCGCTTTAGCGCGGCCAGCGCGCAAGACGACCCACAGGCACCACAGCACGGGCTGCTCGACCTCATCCCCGAGACAGGCCCGGAGTCGGCCCTTGCCTTCGTCACTACGCCCGGCGCCCTCGTGCCCGTCACCAACGCCAGCGCCGTCTTCGCTGTCGATTACTTGGCGACGGAGACCGATCGCCTTGCCGCACTCTTTGCGGCCACCACAGAGGCCGGGAGCGTCTATGAGCACACCAAGGTCATCTGCGACCGCCTCACCGGCGCTACGCTGCGCGATCTGGAGGTCGTCGAGATCGAAGGGTTGTCGTTCCTGATGGCGCGGCTGCATTATCCCAATGGCGCGGTGGACTACAGCATCTCGTTCATCGCCACGGAGGAGGCAGGGCGCTTCCAGATCGAAAGCCAATACCTGGGCTTCGAGTACGCCCCGCCCGCTGGCGAGCAGGTGTATAATTTCCAGGTGTGGTCGGTGTCGCGCGCCTACACGATGGATCTGGTACGCGAGGTGCTGGGCCGCATGGCCGCGCAGAAAGCCGTGCTGGCCGAAGCCGACGCGCCTACCATCCCGAGCGTCTACCTGCGCCAGGGGACGTATGCTAACGGTCAGCTCCACCTCGATGTGGTTAACCCGTACGGCGCCCGCGAGCTGCGCATCCTTGGCGGTACGCTTGGCACGACGGAGACAGCCGAGCGCACCACGTTTGAGCGCACGTTCGCCCTGCCGCCAAGCGCCCACCCCGACTCCACCGTCCGTGTCACGCTCGACGAGGGCCCGATCTTCGACATCGCGTTTTTCGTCGGCAACGACCTCGACGAAAGCCTCGACCAAGTCTACTTCGCCGATGGGCCATGGGGCGTCGTCCCGCTCCATGAAGACGCGAGCATCGACCAGTTCGAAGTCACCACGTCCGATACGTCGCCGGCGCCACAACATCGGGCGGTAGAGCGCGATGTGCTGGTCAGCGGCACGGGCGGCGGCGCTGTCTTCCGGCTGCTCAAGCCCAGTGCCCGCACTGCCGACCTAAGCGCCCACGACTACCTCACGTTTACAGCCTCGGGGCAAGGCACCGTCCGCCTCGTTGCCGAGCAGGAACGGTATGCTGGCGAAGCGCCGTTCAGCGTCACGTTCGACCTCAGCGAGCAGCCTGAAACCCTCGCGCTTCCGTTCAGCCTGTTCGAGCGTCCGGGCAGCGATGAGGCGTTCTCCCCCACTGATCTCGTCTCGCTCACGTTCTTCGTCGACGGCGGCAACGGCGAGCCCTTTACGCTGGCCCTCCGCGATGTCCACTTCGGCACCACACTCACCTCCACCCGCAGCGAGGCGACCGAGGTGCCCGAGGCCGTCACGCTGGAGGCCAACTATCCCAACCCGTTCAACCCGACGACCGTCATTGGGTATAGGCTGCCCGAGGCCAGCCCGGTTCACCTCGCCGTGTACGACGTGCAGGGGCGGCTGGTGGCGCTGCTGCGCGACGAAGTGCAGGCCGCTGGGGCATACACGGTTCGGTTTGACGCCCTCGACTTGGCTGGGGGGCATTACCTGTACCGCCTGCGCACCAACACGGCAGTGCTCACGCGTGGCATGACGCTGGTGAAGTAGATGGTCCAATGTGTTATCCTATATCATTGCTGCCCCCCCCCAGCGCGTGGCGTTGACAATACGCCGTGCGTGTGTGGCGAGCGTCAGAACCCCTCCCTTGAGGGTGGGCAGCCGCTAGGCGGGTCGGTGGGTGTATCAGCTGGAGCGATGTACCCCCCCAGCCCTGCGGGCAGCCCCCTGGAGGGGGCAGTTCGGCATGCCTTTTTTCCAGCACTGGTACTGCTCACGCTCGCCCTCTGCTTCGTGGGCGTCGGGACCGCACGAGCGCAGGCGCCTGCGCGATCTTTAGCGCACCTGGGCTATGCCAACGACGCCGACCTGACGCGGGCGGCGCCCGAGCGCTTCTATGGGCTCCCCATCAACGACGGCTTTACGCCGACGGCGCTAGATTTGCGGGTCACGCCATCGCCGGGGCTGCCCAGTGGCTACCTGCGGGCACAGAGCGGCGGCCAGGTACTGGGGCAATTTGCGCTCACCGACACGACCACGCGCCTTCAGGTTCCGCTGCACCGCGCTACCGTGCGCGACGGCCACCTGCCGCTGTCTCTGTCGCTCTACCTGCGCTCGGCCACCACGGGTTGCACCGACCGCTCCGCCGATCGCCTGACGATCCTGGACGAGAGCACGCTGCACCAGCGGGGGCAAGCGTTCCTCCCCACGTCTATCCAGGCGTTCTTCCCGCCCTACTTGGAACGGGTCGTGTTCTACGTGCCCGATCCGGTGCCGCCTGCCGCTGCCCAAGCCGCGCTGTGGCTGACGGCGTCGCTCGCACAGCGTTACCCGGCTGCACCGCCTGTTACGCTCGCCACGCTGCCCGAGGACGACTCCGCACTCACGGCTGGCCCTGCAACGCGTGTCCTCCGTTGGCTGCCAGCGGCCACCGCCTCGCTTGATGTGCTAGATCGCAGCACCGCTCCGCATCGCCATGCCGTCTTGACGCTTGGCCGGCTGGATGAAGCGGCGCAGCTCTTCAGGATGCCCGGCGGGCACCAGCTGGCGATGGGCACCACCCTGCACACCGAAGCCATCGCGCTCCAGACGCCGCACTACCCAGCCGAGCCCACCTTCGCTGACCTCGGCTACACCAACCTGCAAGCATCAGGACGTGGGCGGGTATCCACCTTTGTGCGCTTCGACCTGCTGCGGTTCGCGGCAGACCGCCGCCCCAGCCAGCTTCGCCTTGTGGCACAGCACACGCCGCTGGCGGCCACGCACACAGGCGCCTTCGCGCAGTTTTTCCTGAACGGCCACTTGATCCACAGCGAACTCCTGGATGGGCACGCACTGGGTACCACCATGGACCTTCCGCCGCATCACCTCAGGCGCTCCAACACGCTTGAGATGCGGTTCACGCCCAACGCTACGACAACGAGCCACGGCTGCACCGACGACGTGCCCTTCTCCGTCACCATCGACCCAACCTCAGCACTCGTTACGGCGTCAGGTCAAGCGCCCATTGCAGGCTTCGAGCGCTTCCCGTCGGCGCGGGCGCAGAGCTACGATGTCTATGTAGAGGATGGGGGGCCGAGCACCGTGCAGCATGCCCTGCACCTCGTGCGCTTGCTGCAAGCCGCCACCGACCTGCCGCTCGTCCCTCGGCTCCTCATGGACTTGAGCCAAGCCACCGATGCTCCGCTCTTGGCCGTGGGTAGCGCAAGGCTGACGGAACAGCTGCCGTCGCGCATTGGCACCCACGAAGACGGCAGCATCTCGGTGACGGGCTTGGGCACTGCCCTCCACTTCATGGCCGATGCGCCCCACGCTATGCTGCAATCGGTGCGGCGGGGCCGCCAGGATGTCCTGCTCTTTCATGCTACCGAGGCCGAGGCCGCCGAGCGTTTCTTCGGGGCGCTACACGGGTACGGCGGGTGGGCAGCACTGCGCGGCCTAGTCGCCGCAGCAGGCCCCGATGGTCGGCTAGTCGTCCTCGACATTGAGCGGGCCCATGACCCCTTCGCTGCAGAGAACGAAGCCTCGGTGCAGGGCTTTGTGCTGCGTCACGCCACACCACTTAGCATCGCCGCCGTGTTGCTCTTACTCACGGGGATCGCCTACCTGATGTACCGCGCCCGTTGGCTCCTGCCACGTGCCGCTAGGGCATCCGCAGCCCCATCATCGGTTGAGCCACACGTTACGCGGCCCTATACCGTCAGCACGTTGTACGGCTCGCGCTCGTCGCCATAGGCACGCTGCGCTAGATTACGGGGGCTTATTCTTGTGATAACCCTTCGGTAATGCACACCCTGCGTGCGTGCCGTAGGTTGGCGTTGTCATCCCAATGGATGCACGGCACATCTACACGCTACCTGGTTGATTGGTAAGGCTTCTTGGGCGGGGCCTTACCCACCTCGAGGCGGACGGGCTCTCTCGTCCGCCTCACTCTTTATTGGCATGATGGACGGCCGCTACGCCTTCGCCTCCTTGCGCGCTGAGACGGTCTCACGCTCGCCTTCGGCATCGGGAAACGTCAGCGGCTCCTCCGTCTTGCCTTCCAACAGCGCAGGCTCCTTCAGGAGCATCATCTCGATCATGTCGAGCCGTTCTACAATCGGCTCCTGGGCGCTCGCCACCACGCGTTCCAGCATCCGCTCTAACTCGCTCTTGGTCATGCTGCTACCGCTGCCCTCGGCCAGTGCCTTGGTCTGCTGCTTTGCTGTGATCGCCTTGCTGATCATCCGTGCGATGCTCAAGATCATGATGGTGCCTGCAATGATGGCGGTCAGGACGATGGCGACGACTTCATCAGGCATGGCGGATGCAGCGGAGGTGATCATGGGATGGCGAGAGGAGCCGTACGCATGCGGAGCACGTCGGTTACGGCACATGCTGCTAAAAAACCACCAGACCGGCAGACATGCAACTCAAAACCCCGCTGATCTGCACGACCTCGCTTGCGTTGCCTGCGCCGCTTGCACCCGGTGCGTATATCGCGGATCTTGCGCTGCTTCGTGCAACCTTCCCCACGCTGTGCCCCCATGCGCCATACGTTTTTCTGCGTCGATGCCCACACCTGCGGTAACCCCGTCCGGGTAGTGGCAGGCGGTGGGCCTCAGCTGGACGGCGCCACACAAAGCGAGCGGCGCCAGCACTTTTTGGCCGAGTTCGACTGGATTCGTCGCGGGCTGATGTTCGAACCGCGCGGGCACGACATGATGTCGGGCAGCATCCTCTATCCACCTACCCGCGCTGATTGCGACATCGCGATCTTGTTCATCGAGACCAGTGGGTGCCTGCCGATGTGCGGGCACGGTACCATTGGCACCGTGACGGTGATGATCGAGCACGGGCTGGTCACCCCGCGCACGCCGGGGCATGTCAGCCTGGAGACGCCCGCCGGGCTCGTCGAGGCCAGCTACACGCAAGACGCGCAGGGCCGGGTGCGGTCGGTCAAGCTCGTCAACGTGCCGTCGTTCCTCGCCGCCGAAGGGCTGACCGTGGACTGCCCTGACCTCGGCACGCTCACCGTCGATGTGGCGTACGGCGGCAACTTCTACGCCATCGTAGACGCCCAGCCCACCTACCGCGACCTGGCCGACTATACCGCCGCCGACCTCATCCGCTGGAGCCCTGTGCTGCGCCAGCGCCTCAACGAGGCGTACACCTTCCAGCACCCCGACGACCCAACCATTGCAAGCTTAAGCCACCTCCTCTGGACGGGCGCACCAACGCAGCCCGACTCGACGGCGCGCAACGCCGTGTTCTATGGCACCAAGGCCATCGACCGCTCGCCATGTGGCACGGGCACCTCGTCGCGCATGGCGCAGTGGGCTGCGCACGGCAAGCTGGAGGTAGGCGATGCGTTTGTCCACGAGAGCATCATCGGGAGCCAGTTCACCGGGCGCGTCGAGGCCACCACGACGGTCGGCGGCCGCCCTGCCATCATCCCGAGCATCGAGGGGTGGGCGCGCATCACAGGCTACAACACCCTCTTCATCGACCCCGCCGACGACCCGTACGCCCACGGGTTCTCGGTCGTATGAGCACACCTATGACGAAGACCGATGTGGTGATTGTGGGCGGTGGCGCGGTGGGGCTGTGCTGCGCGTGGTACCTGCGGCAAACCGGTCGCGATGTCACTGTAGTGGAGGCGGGCACTATCGGCGTCGGTGCTTCGGCAGGGAACGCGGGGATGATCGTCCCCAGCCACATCGTCCCGCTAGCGGCGCCTGGCGTGATCGGCCAAGGGCTGCGGTGGCTGCTCAACGCGTCGAGCCCGTTCTACATCAAGCCTCGGCTCGACCTCGGCCTGCTGCGCTGGCTATGGCAGTTCCGCGCGCACTGTACCGCAGCTCATGTCGCCAGAAGCATCCCCGTGCTGCGCGACCTGAGCCTCGCGAGTGTGGCGCTGTTCGATGGCCTGCGGGATAAGGCTGCGATTCCCGACATCGGATGGGCGCAGACGGGCCTGATGATGCTGCACCGGACAGCCAAGAGTGAGAAGGCCAACCGACAGCTCGCCCAACAAGCTGAGGAGGCCGGGTTGCGCATCGCCCGCCTCGACCGCGATGCCGCGCTGGCGTACGAGCCCCACCTCAAAGGCGAATTCACTGGCGGCGTGCTGTTCGAGCAGGATGGCCGCGTCGACCCAGACGCCATGCTGAGCGGCCTCAAGCACGCGCTGGCCGATGCGGGCGTCACGCTGCATGAGCAGACGCAAGTTCGGCACATCCAAGCTGGAGGCTCAGCACCTCATGTCCAGACGTCGGCTGGCAACCTGGAGGCCGCTGAGGTCGTGATCGCAGCAGGCGCCTGGAGCCCTGCGCTGCTGCGCAGGCTGGGCCGACGGCTTCCGGTGCAACCCGCCAAGGGCTACAGCCTCACCGTGGACACGCCAGCCCATCCCCTGCGCACGCCGCTCATCCTCACCGACGACAAGGTGACGGTCACGCCGATGCCGGGCAAGATCCGCTTCGCCGGGACGCTGGCGTTGGCAGGCTTCGACCCCAGCGTGGATGCCAAACGCGCCGCGCCGATCCGCGCCCAAGCCCAGCTCTACGTCCCAGAGGCCAGCGACCTGACTACCGCCCCGGCGTGGTCCGGCTACCGCCCGTGCTCGCCGGATGGCCTCCCGTTCATCGGGCGCGTGCCCGGCCTGCGCGGCGTCAGCGTAGCCACAGGCCATGGTATGATGGGCGTCACGCTGGCCCCCATCACCGGACGCCTCATCGCCGACGAGCTCACGGGCCTACCGCCTACACTCCCGCTGACGCCCTTCGCCGTGGATCGGCTTTAATAGGCATGTCATGTGGCGCGATTCAGCCTGCTGATGGTCCCGCTCCGTTCGCCCGCCGTGCCTGCGACAGCAGCTTCTGGGCGAGCCGCCACACGGCTTCCTGATTCGTCGTATCGTGGATAAACGGGTTGTGGTCAAACGGTCCCGTCCGGCTGGCAAAGCCCGATGGCGCCAGCGAGCGGTCGAGCAGCAGCCGTACGACGTCGGCGGCAGCGTCCTCGGGCCGTCGTGTATCGGCCCAAAACAGCGGCCGCATGAGGCGCCGCACCAGCGGGGGCAGCTCACGTCGGATTCCGGTGTCCACCGCCCCGGGTCCATATCCCCACACCGCCACGCCACGACGAGCGAGCCCTGCTGCCCACAGATCGTTGGCGAGTTGCGCACGCCCATGGGCGGTCATTCCCGTTCCCAGGTGGGAGGGCTCGGTCAGGACCGTCTTGAACCGATCCGAGAGCCGCCCGCTCTCCGCTGCCGCAATGTTGACCATGTGTGCGCCATCGGCAAGGTAGATGCCGTCTGTCACTGCCGCGCGCGCGAGCCACGACGTGGCGATGTTCTCGTCGATCCCTTCAGCAGTAGGCTGCGACATGGGCTTGAGCGTACCGACGGCGTGGACGACGGCTGCAAAACCGCTCGGGGCCGCGAGTGCGTTGGCCTCAGTGGCGAGTCGGTCGGCCTCGGCTACGAGCGAGAGGTCGCCCGTGAGCACCGTGATCTGAACGGAGAGGCTATCGGCACGGCGCTCCACGGCGCGCGCCTTGGTCTCGCTCCGGCCCATCCCGACCACGCGCCAGCCACGTGCAGCGAGTTGGGTAGCGACCTCAGCACCGATGCCGCCTGTGGCACCCGTGACGAGCGCCACCTTGGGTTCCGGCATGCCGCGTTCGTCGTAAGGCTCGCGTCCCCAGCCCCACGCTGGTCGGGTCCCGCGCTCGATGGCCACAACGGCGGCCAGGAAGGTGACCACATGCATGAGTTGGAGGACGATGACCTCAGCAAGCCCCGCTCCTTCCAGTCCCGTAAACGGCGTGGCGAAGGAGAGCACGAGCACGAGGGTCGCGAGGCCGAAAAACATCCACCGTGCCCGTGACCGCCGAAGGATGAACCCGAGCAGCGCCCGCAGCAGTCCTGCCCCTACGACCCCTGCCACACTTGCCGCGATAACAGGCGGCAGTGCGAGGCGCTGGCCAGAAGCCGTGGCAATTACGTCAGGACCAAACGCGCCGAGCACATAGGACACGCCGAAGAGCAGGGCGTTGACGGCAGTGGCGGCGAGCACGCCGATGAGGATAGAGAGTATGAGCTTCATAGGGCTTATTGTTTACCAATGAACAATTATACTACAGTAGCGGATGGTGTATCAGCGTAGTGGGGATGGATCAGTCCAGGCTGCGGTCCAGCGTGGCCAGAAGGCGGTGAAGCTCACTGAGATCGTCAGCGGTGAGCGCGGCGAGGCGGTCTTCGATGAAAGCGTCATGGGCAGGAATCTCGCGAGCGAGCAGCGCCTGTCCCTTCGGTGTAAGATGAACCGCCTTGGTCCGACCGCTAGGGATGCGATGGACGTACCCTTTCGCCTCGAGCTTGACGAGGAGCTGACTCACGTTCCCTTTCGTGGTGGCTAGGCGATCGGCGAGGTCATCTTGGAGCGCTCCTTCAGCCGCGCCCACCGCCGCAAGCAGCGCGAACTGCCCCGCCGAAAGATTGAGGTCGGCGAGCGGCCCCTCGGCGGCGCGGCCCACCTTTTGGGCGACGCGCACGAGCCGAAGCCATGTGCGAACAGAGAGGGATCGGTTTCTCATTGTATATTACTAAACTGTTGCATAACCATCGTGTTCCGAACGTCATCATCTGCCCTCCTCGCCTTCTCGATGGGCGTTTGATATTGTGCAGGCGAACACGCTGTCCTAGCTCTTCCATCGTCCATCGCGATGTGAGTCAGTATGCCATGTGGTCAGTGCTGAATCGGTCAATAACGCACGTGCCCCCGCCAGCCGAAGCCGACGGGGGCACTTGGTGTAGGTAAAGGCCCGGAGGCTTACACGTGGCTTACTTCATTAGCACGAGCGTCTGGCCGAAGGTTTGGCCATTGGCTTCGAGGCGGTAGAGGTACGTCCCGCTCGGGAGGTTACCCGCTTCGAAGACCGCCGTATGCGATCCCGCCGACCACAAGCCGTCCACGAGCACCTGCACTTCGCGGCCCAGCACATCGTACACGGCGAGGCGCACGTCGGTCTGCTGGCTCAGCGTGAAGGGAATCGTGGTGGTTGGGTTGAACGGGTTCGGGTAGTTCTGACCAAGCGTGATCGTCGTCGGCAGCGTGTCCGTCGGGTCTTCGATGTCGACCGAGCGGTTGCCGGTGAAGCGCACATCCTCGACGACGAGGTCGAAGTTGGACGCCACGCCGTTGCTGCCCTGGGCGTAGAAGACAATCGACGTTACATCATTCGCCGAGAACGTGCCACCGCCGTTGGCCAGCTGCAGGTCGTCGAACGCGATGCGGTAGCTGCGCGGCTCGGTGCCCAGCACGAAGTTGGTGCCGAACTGGTCCCACGTCTCGATGCTCGCTTTCTCAAGCAGCATGCTGATGCGGCCCTGGCCGTATGCCGTAAACTCGATGGCGTCATACGCCGAGAGGTCGATCGGCTGGCCGGCGGGGCGCAGGTAGCGGAAGAGGCTGGCCCACGTCGTCACCTGACCGCCCAGGTAGGCGTCGCGGCCCACGAGGTAGTCGGTGGTTTCCGTCGGCGTGCCTTCGTCGGCATAGACCTCGAACGTGCGCACGGTGGCGTCGCTGGGCGTGCTGATGCCCCACGCGCCGTCGGAATAGTAGACGCGGTCCACGCTCTCGGTGCCTACCTCGCGGATCGAGAAAGCGGCGTCGAAGAGGTAGCCTACCTCGACCTCGACCTCGACCAGCGCGCCCGGCTCGGTGGCCTGCGGCACACTGACCGTCGTGCGGAAGGCGTCGCGCACCTGGTTGGCGGCGTTGCTCTCCGTGAGCGAGGTCGTGCCTTCTACTTCAACTGTCGTGGCGTCGCCGCCGTTGAAGACGCGCAGCGTGAGCACCCCGTTGGCGTATTCGCCGCTGTGGATGTACACCTGCGGCACCGTCGGCGCGGCCTCCCACGTGTTGATGAACGTCACGTCGCCCTTGGCGCGGAACTGGTCGATCACGTCGGCCACCATGTCGGCGGTGTAGCTCGGCGCCACGCTCCACACCTGGAGGTTGATGACCTCCTCGGTGCCTACGGGCACGTCGTACTCATCCGGCGTGAAGCGGCTGTCGATGACGTAGCTGTTGCCCGTGCGGTACGCCACGAACGAGACCGCGTAGTCAGCCTGGCCATCGGCAAGCACCAGTTCCGACAAGATGAACGGCTGGTCCCCCACGGCGAGTTGCTGGACGCCCTGCAGGCGCCCCCCACCGAGGCGGTCACAGATGTTCTTCGTGTGGTCGTAGAGCGTGCCAGCCGGCGAGGTGGCACCGAAGATGGCACCCAAGCGGCGGCTGTCCACGCGGAGGTAGTCCACGGCGAAGACGCTCGTCGCATTCGTGACGCCCAGGAGTTCACGCGGCGTGGTCACAAAGGCTTGGCTTTGTTGCGGACCTTCCTCCGGTACAATCTCACTGAGATCCAGCGACGTCGTCTTGCTCGCGCTGAGGCGGGCCGATGCCGACGAGGTGGTCAGTATTACTGGCGACGGTGCAGCACGCAGCGCCTTGCGCGCCATCGCATCCTGGCGGCGTTCGAAGAGACGCGTGGCCAGCTTCGACGCCATGTTGCCGTCGGACTCGACGCCAGCAGCGCCACCACCCGACGAGTCGGACGAGGTGACCGAGGCGCGGGCGAAGTCATCGCCCTGGCCGTCGTTCGGCGTGGAATCGACGTCGTCTTGATCCGCAGCCGTCACTTCGGCTTCGTTGACGAACGTGCCCACGGCATCGACGCTGACGGTGATCTCCAGCGTAGCCGTCTCGTTCACACCGAGCGTGCCCACGGTCCAGACGATCGCCGGGCCGGTGCCGCTCACGGAGCCTTGCGAGCCGCCGTTGGTGCTGATGAAGCCGAGGCCAGCCGGTAGCGTATCGGTGACTTCGACGCCCGTGGCTACAGCCGGACCGTTGTTGACCACCGAGACCGTGAACGTCACCTGATCGCCCTCGTCGGGCGCCGGCATGTCAACCGTCTTCGCCACTTCCAGGTCGATCTTGTCGGCCTGTTCGCGGACTTCGGCGGTGTCAGTGTCTGTCGGGTCTTGCAAGTTCGGGATGTCGTTGCCGTTGGCATCGGTCGGGTTGGCGCTCGTGGACGCCGTGTTGACCAAGTCACCCGAGATCGTCGTCTCGAAGAAGAACACCAGCGAGGCGTTCGGCGCCAGCGGCTCCGTGCCACTCAGCAGCGTCAGGTCGCTGCGGTCGATGCCGAGGTCGGCATCGGTCAGCGCCACGTTGTTGAGGAACGTGGTGCCCGTGTTCTTGACGGCGAAGCAGTACGTGATGTTCGCACCGTTCGTGTCGGTGACGAGCTCGCCACCGGGGCAGCTCGCGCCGCTGTCGTGGCCCGCGAATACCGTCTTGCTCAGGTTGATGCGCGGCGCGGCGTCTTCGACTACGGCCGTGTCATCGTCGCTGGGCTCGGGCACGGCCGGGAGGTCGTTGCCGTTGCTGTCGACGGGGTTGCCGCCCGTGGTGGCGGTGTTCGTCAGGTCGCCCGTGAGCGTCGTCTCGAAGAAGAACACCAGCGACGCCCCCGGTGCCAGCGGCTCGGTGCCACTCAGCAGCGTCAGGTCGGCGCGGATCAGGCTGAGAGCCGGATCGCTGATGGTGATGTCGTCGAGGAACGTCGACCCCGTGTTGGTGACGGTGAAGCAGTACGTGACGTCCGAGCCGTTGGCGGCCTGCACCAGCTCGCCGCCGGGGCAGCTTGCGCCGCTGTCGTGGCCCGCAAACACCGTCTTGTCGATCTGGAT